>CAZHBN010000348.1:2167-3931 GCA_964530405.1 uncultured Ectothiorhodospiraceae bacterium | reverse complement strand
GTTTCGGCGATGGCGGGTGCGCCGGGGGAGGCGAGCAGCACAAGGACGAGCCAGAAGCCAGGGGGGTGGCTGCCGGCCGCGCCATCACGACAGCGTCGGTGAGAGTGGCATTGTCGACTATGATCAGCAAATAACATTGAGTATTAATTTGTCCATTATTACGATCTGTGGGTATCCGCACATCCGGTAACCGCATGGCATGCCGCTTCGGCGTGTCTGTTTGGGTCGATCTCGACGCCGTTATCCCCAATCGGAAGCGATACCGGTCGCTTCAGCAATCGCCAGGAGCAATGTGCCCGGCCAGAACGGCCAGTGTCGCCGTGAGCAGGAAGCTGCCCCATGGCGGTTCGATCGTTTCCAGGGTTTGTGGCGCCGTGCGATAACGACACCCTTGAAAGACGCCCTGCGTTCACCAGGCCGCCCGGAACCCAACGATCCAGGAGCCACCCCGCGACGGAACCCACCGGGTGCCGCCACTCCGTGCATATAGCGGAAAGGCGGCGCCGCACGCTTCATCGATGACGTCCAGCCGACGGACCAGAGCCGAGAGGGCACCGACGAGCGCGTGATGCGTCAGTCGCGGGCTTTTGCGGGGCTGCTGGCAGCTCGCCATTCGTTGCCCCTCGATGGCGCCATTGTCAGCCGTGCGTTGTGACCGCGACGAACCGCCTGCAACGCCAGCGCCAGCGCACAGCCGAACAGCAACACACCGATCAGGGCGCTCCAGGCCGCCGTGTATCCGCCCGGGGATTCCACGATCGCCCCGTAGCCGGGTGGCCCCACCGCGAATCCCGCAAAGAATGCCGCGGACACCAACCCGGATGCGCTGGCGACCGAGCCGAAGGAGGCTGTGTCGCGAACCAGCATGCCCATGGCAATCGCGTTGGTCGCCACTGCGGTGAAGCCGACGCCTACGGCGCCTGCCCACAGTCGCCATTGGCTGGTGGGGCTTGCGAACAAGGTCACCATGATGGAGAAAGCTGCAAGCGCGATCAGCGTGGCCAGCAGCGGGGATTCGTCAGGTAGTCGCGCGCTCAAAGGTGTCAGTAGAATGCGCGAGAGGATGCCGGTCGCACCGAACACGGCCACCATCAATCCGGCCTGGGCGGGTGGCATGCCCTGATGCGTCGCAAACGAGGGTAGGAATGTCACGAATCCCGATAGCGACACACCGACGCTGAACTGTACTGCAATCAGCAGACCCAGAAGCCGGTTCGGGCGTGCGAGACGGAAACCTACCCCACGCGGCGTGTGCCCGCCAGGTGCGAGCAACGGTGCGCAAACCGCCAACACAACGGCGACAGGCGCTATCAGTCCGAACGCCGCACGCCAGCCGAATGCGGTCGCAATGCCCGGCAGCGCCAGCCCGGCGAACAAAGCGGCCACCTGGACTCCGGCCTGTTTCAGTCCAACGGCCGCGGCCTTCTTCGCCGGCGGTATCCGCTGGGCGATCAGCAGGTTCGTCACAGGATTCGCCAGCGCCTGGGCTATGCCGCAGACAGCGATGGCCGCGATCAGCCCAGGGAAATGGGGTACCGTCGCGATCAGGCCGAATGCGGCGGCCATGGCACCGAAGAGGATGACGACGGCGCGACGTGATCCCGTGCGGTCGACAAAGGCGCCGGCCCATGGGGACAGCACGGCCGCCAGGCCGAAGGAGCTCATGATGAAGTAGCCGAGCAGGCCGGCCTCGATGCCGAGGTCTCGGGTAATGAACGGCCCCAGTGTGCTGACGGCGTAGAGCACCAGCATCGGGAGTGTCAT
>CAZHBN010000348.1:0-2067 GCA_964530405.1 uncultured Ectothiorhodospiraceae bacterium | reverse complement strand
CAAATTGACCCCCCGGGGGGCGGCTGGTATAAATGCGGGCTGCTTCAAGGGGCTGCGTCGCCGTGCAATATGGCGGACGCACGCGGGCGCTAGCGCGATCCCGATTCCAGCCAACCTGATCCCCTGATAGGCCCAGCCGCTACAGGAGAGCGCTGCAACATGATCAACACCCGGTTGTTCGTCATCGCCGTTGCGATGCTGCTAGCCGTTGCCTCTGCCGCCCATGCCGCTGGCGATGCCGAGGCGGGCAAGGGTAAAGCCGCCGCCTGTGCCGCCTGTCATGGCGCCAACGGCAACAGTGCCAATCCTCAGTGGCCGAATCTCGCCGGACAGCACGAGGGTTACCTGTACCAGCAGCTCAAGCACTTCAAGAGCGGCGAGCGCAGCAACCCGGTGATGGCCGGTCAGGTCGCCAACCTGTCCGATCAGGACATGCAGGACCTCGCAGCCTATTTCGCCGGTCTGGAAATGGAAGTCGGGGCCGCCAACGAGGATATTGCCGACAAGGGCGAGGCCATCTGGCGAGGCGGTATCCCCGAGCGCAATGTACCTGCCTGTGCGGCCTGTCACGGGCCCGGCGGCGACGGCATGAAGGGCGCGGGCTATCCCAGGCTCGGCGGTCAGAAGGCGACCTATCTCGTCAGCCAGCTCCAGGCATACCGTTCCGGCGATCGTAACGGTTACGACGCGGCCACGATCATGGTTGATGTTGCAGGCCCGCTCACTGACGAAGAGATCGAGGCGGTCGCCTCCTTCGCATCGGGTCTTTACATCCCGGAAAATGGTACCGACGGCGAGTAGAATTTCCCGACGGCTCGAGCGGTATCGAGAAGGGGGCGGTGTTTCACCGCCCCCTTCGTCGTTGTGGCGCGGCCATGCATCGTGTGGGCGCGTGAACCGGATCACGCGCTGCCGCTTGCGCCGGTGCGCGGGGCGCCGCAAGAATGGAGTTCTTCGCCGGGGTGTCGTCGGTGCGGTGGAACCCCGGCGCGTCGTTCGCGGTCACTGAGGCGGTGGTGTCGACGCGCCTCTCGGTACACCTGTTTCGGGGTGTAGCCACTGGCGGAACAGTCGGCGACCCGAATCCGATGATCCCGATCGAGAACAAGAGGAACGCTGAGAATGGCACGATGGACTGCAGCCTTGCTGGCGATGGTATTTTCTCTCGGTGCCGCTGCCGCCGACCCTCAGGCGGGCAATGAGTACCGCGTGCTCTCCGAACCGCAACCGGTGGATGCGGAAGGTGCGGTGCAGGTGCGCGAATTCTTCTCCTATGGCTGCCCGCACTGCTTCGATTTCAACCCGCTGCTCCAGGACTGGCAGTCGAGCATGGGCGAGTCGGTGACTGTGGAGCACGTGCCGGTGACCTTCGGCCGCGATTCCTGGGCCTTGCTGGCGAAGGCGTATTATGTCGCCGATGCCCTGGGTGTGCTGGACAAGACCCACGATCCGCTGTTCGCGGCCATCCACGAGGAAGGCCGTCGATTCGAGTCTCCCGAAGCGATCGCCGAGTTCTATGCCGAGCAGGGCGTCGACGAAGAGGAGGCGCTCAAGGCGTTCGATTCCTTTGCCGTCACCATGAAGATGCGACGGGCCGAACGTCTTGTGCGGGACTACGGCGTTCGTGCGACGCCGACGCTGGCGGTCGCCGGCAAGTACGTCATAGGCGTGCGTGAGGCCGGTGGCCAGAGCGGCATGCTGGAGGTCGCGGGTTACCTCGTGGACAAGGAGCAGCACTAGAGTCCGTTGGCTGCTCCTGGCACGCCGCGCGGGGAGGGCGTCCGGCCAAGGTGTCGATCCGTCGGCAAGCGAACCCCGTGCGGTGTGCCGCCTTACCGGCATCATCATGGCGGGATGAGGTGTGTTTGGTGGTTCCGAGTGAACGACGAGCAACGCAGTCCGGCAGAACATCCGGATCGATTCCCTGTCCGGCTGCGGCGTGCCCGGGGATAGTCAACAGGCGCTGACCATGGCCGTTACCGCTGCCGACGCCACGCGGAAATCGCCTGCCACCGGCGGGGGCGCCGTCCTGCGGCTGATGAGCTACAACATCCAGACCGGCATCGA
>CAZHBN010000347.1:0-3956 GCA_964530405.1 uncultured Ectothiorhodospiraceae bacterium | reverse complement strand
GAGGTATCCAGCCCGCCGGAGTAGGCGAGCACGACCTTTTTGACGTCACTCATCGCGCAAATGCCCCTGAAAACCTGAGCCTCGAGAAGGCCGACCATGATCGAACGCGCGTGCGGACAAATCAAGCCACTGGCGCGGCTCGTGCCGCACCAGTGGCTTGGTGGCAAGGTTTCAAGAGGTAAGTTGAAAGCCGTTCACTGCGCTGGCCGTGGTGCCGGACGCAGAGATGTCGGCTGCCAAGTGCAGCCGACCTACTGCTCCCAGGAGCTGTTCAGCCACGTACATGCACAGCACGCTTGACCGACAACGGAGTATCTACTGCTCCCGGGAGCACAAGGGTTAAGACACCGCGTGGCACCGCGGAGTCAACCCGCACGGGACCGGGATAGACGGGCCGGACGCCGTCGGGAGCGTATGCCGCCATGGACGGCGGCATACGAGCTTACAAGGACGTACTCGCAGCGTCTCCCGACGGCGTCCGGCCCGTCTATCCATGGCAGTGCGTTCGATACTCCTCCCTACGCCGCGGATCACAGACGCGAGCACAGCAGCCGCTCGCACCCAAAACCTGCAACCCGCAACCTGCGACTTGCCGCTTGCCGCTTGCCGCTTTGCCCTTGCCGACTCCCACGCAGATTTGCCCAGGCCGCTATAATCGGTCGCACATCCGCGCACCCGATTTCCGGAGTCGACCTTGGACGAGATCACCCTCACCCGCCCCGACGACTGGCACCTTCACCTGCGCGACGGCGAGGTCCTCGCCGACGTGGTACCCCACTCGGCCCAGCAGTTCGCCCGCGCGATCATCATGCCCAACCTGAAGCCGCCGGTGACCACCGCCGAGCAGGCATTGGCCTACCGTGAGCGTATCCTCCGGCACGTGCCTGCCGGCAGTGGGTTCACACCGCTGATGACGCTCTATCTCACCGACAACACCAGCGCCGCGGACATCGAGGCCGCCGCGGCCACCGGCCACGTCTACGCCGTCAAGCTCTACCCGGCGGGCGCCACCACCAACTCCGATTCCGGCGTCACTGATCTGGAGCGTTGCGATGACGCCCTCGCGGCCATGGCGGATGCCGGCATGCCGTTGCTCATCCACGGCGAGGTCACCACCGAGGGCGTGGATATTTTCGACCGCGAAGCCACCTTTCTCGACGAACGGCTCGCGCCGCTGCTCGAGCGCCATCCGCGGCTGAAGGTCGTGCTCGAGCACGTGACCACGGAAGCAGCGGTACGCTTCGTCGAACAGGGCCCGGAACGGCTCGCGGCGACCATCACCGCCCACCACCTGCTGCTCAACCGCAATCACATGCTCGTCGGCGGCATCCGGCCGCACTACTACTGCCTGCCCATCCTCAAGCGCGAACGCGACCGGGGAGCGCTTATCGCCGCCGCAACGTCCGGCAACCCGAAGTTCTTCCTGGGCACGGACAGCGCGCCGCATCCGCGTGGCGCCAAGGAAAACGCCTGCGGTTGCGCCGGCATCTACACCGCCCCCCACGCCCTGGCGCTGTATGCGGAAGCATTCGACGCGGTGGGGGCGCTGAACCGGCTGGAAGGCTTCGCGAGCCACCACGGCCCGGACTTCTACGGCCTGCCCCGCAACGAAGAGCGCATCACGCTGCAACGGTGCGCAACGGCGGTCGCGCGGGAGCTACCGTTCGGCAACGGGGTCATAGTGCCGTTCCGCGGCGGCGAAACGGTGAGCTGGTCGACGGCATGACACAAGGCGACCCCGTCGGCATACCGGCGGGGCCGCAATGGGAGGAGAGCCCCCGTCACCCACTGCTGCCGCTTAATGACAGGCATAACACACACCGGGCGAACGCAAGCGGGCCGTAGCGAGCGATTCAATCCGGTTCGGAGATGTCCGCCGACCTGTTGCGCGGGGCCGCCCGCCTGCCTACCATGCTTCGGCTAGCCGATCGCCCAGGAAACAGCCAGACGTGACCTCCGAAGAGCAGCACCAGAAGCCCGATCCACGGCGCCGCATCGCGAACCGGTTCCGCACCTTTCTACCCGTGGTGGTGGATATCGAGACAGGCGGCCTGAACGCGGCCACCGATGCGGTGCTTCAGCTCGCGGCGGTGATTCTCCGCACGGGCGAGGACGGACGCCTCTATCCGGCGGAAACCCACACAACGCATGTCGAGCCGTTCGAAGGTGCGAACCTCGACCCGAAATCGCTCGAGCTCAACGGCATTGACCCGGACCACCCGTTACGTATGGCCAAGTCCGAGGAGGAATCGCTCCGCCACATCTTCCAGCCGGTGCGCCAGGAAATCCGCGCCACCGGCTGCACGCGGGCGGTACTCGTCGGCCATAATGCCTGGTTCGACCTGGGCTTTCTCAATGCCGCAGTGGAACGCGTCGGGATCAAGCGCAACCCATTCCACCCGTTCTCGTGCTTCGACACCGCTACGCTCGGCGGCCTCGCCTTCGGCCAGACCGTGCTGGCCCGTGCCGTTCGAGCCTCGGGGGCCGAGTGGGACGGGCGCGAGGCGCATTCGGCCATCTACGACGCCGAGAAGACCGCCGACCTTTTCTGTGCGGTGGTCAATCAGTGGGACGAGCTGAACGGTTTTCCCGACTACGCGGAGCTGGCGCGGCGATAGCCACGGCCGGAGGCGAACAATGGCCGGGACGGGCGAAACATCACCCGCCCCGGAGGAATCACTCCTGCTTGGCGCCCGCAGCTTCGGTAACCGCCTTCTCCAGCTCGCCGGACTCGTACATCTCGAGAATGATGTCACAGCCGCCGAGAAGCTCGCCGTTGACGTAGAGCTGGGGGATGGTCGGCCAGTTGCCGAAGTCCTTGATACCCTGCCGGATATTCTCGTCCTCGAGCACGTTCACGTACGCGAACTCCACACCGCAGCCGGCCAGGGCCTGTGCCGCACGCATCGAAAAGCCACACTGCGGGAACTGAGGCGAGCCCTTCATGTAGAGAATGACCGGGTTGCCCTCCACCTGCTGGCGGATGGTGTCCTGAACGTCGCTCATCAGATGTCACCTCGGATTGCCATGAGGCCGCCGGTAACGGCCGGAATGTGCCCGGAATTGTACCGCCAACCCGCAGCTCGGAAAAATCTTGCGCCGACGATCAGTCCAACACGGGGGTGTCACTCCCCAGCGACGGGGAAATCCGTTATCCTCACGCGCCATGGACAATGACCATCTCAGCGAAACGACCTTCAAGTCCCTTGGACTGCACGACTCCCTCCTCCTCGGCCTCGAGGAAGCGGGCTTCACCCACTGCATGCCCATCCAGGCCGCGACACTGCCGCTCGCACTCAAAAAGCGCGACGTCGCCGGCCAGGCGCAGACCGGAACCGGCAAGTCCGCCGCATTCCTGCTGGCGACGATGCACCACCTCATGACCACGCCCATCGAAGAGGGCAAGGTCGGTCCGTGGGCGGTGATTCTCGCCCCGACGCGTGAGCTCGCGCTGCAGATTCACAAGGACGCCGAGAAGCTCGGCTACTTCACCGGGATGGAGTTCGCCTGCATCTACGGCGGTACCGGCTACGACAAGCAGCGCCGGCAGCTCGAACAGGGCGTGGACATTCTCATCGGCACTCCCGGCCGGATCATCGACTTCTACAAGCAGCGGGTCTTCAGCCTCAAGAACGTGGAGGTCGCCGTCCTCGACGAGGCGGACCGGATGTTCGACATGGGATTCATCTCGGACATCCGCTACCTGCTCCGGCGCATGCCACCGCCGGACAAGCGCCAGAACATGCTTTTCTCGGCGACGCTCTCCGAGCGGGTCAAGGAGCTCGCCTGGGAGCACATGAACGACCCGGAGACGGTGGAGATCGAGCCGGAGCAGATCACCGCCGACAAGGTGAAGCAGCAGCTCTATCACGTCGAGAACAGCGACAAGGTCGGCCTGCTGCTCGGCGTCCTGCGCGAGCACGACGTCACCCGGACGATGGTGTTCGTCAACACGA
>CAZHBN010000346.1:0-3969 GCA_964530405.1 uncultured Ectothiorhodospiraceae bacterium | reverse complement strand
CGCGCGCGGTAGACGATACGGCCCTTGTTCAGGTCGTACGGGGTGAGCTCGACGGTGACCTTGTCACCGCGAAGAATCCGGATGTAGTGCTTGCGCATCTTGCCGGAGATGTGCGCGGTCACCTGGTGGCCGTTCTCAAGCTCGACGCGGAACATGGTGTTGGGCATCACGTCGATGACCGTGCCCTGCATCCGGATGTTGTCTTCCTTCGCCATTCAGCCTCTACTCTTGTTGCTCGAAATCCGGGATTTGCCGGCCGGGGTTCGATCGTCCCGCCCGAATCTTGTGTTCAAGACGCCGATTTTAACTAACCCGGCACTCCGCCTCCAACGTTACTCGTGCTCACGGCGTGGGTCCTCCGGGCTGTCCACGGCGGTCCACTGACCGTCCGGGGTGAATACCTCGTGGGGCGTGAACTCTGCCTTGTAGCGCATGCTCGCACACTCCGCAATCCAGTAGCCGAGATAAAGCCAGTGTCGCCCGAGGGTGCGGGCACGCTCCATCTGGGTGAGGATCGCGAGGGTACCGAGGCTGCGGTGGTCTGCCGTGGGCTCGAAGAATGTATATGCCGCCGACAGCGCGGTGGGCGTGCGGTCGGTGACCGCCACCGCCAGGAGCTCGCCGTTCAGGCGGAATTCCAGCAGCTCGGTGTCGCACCAGTCGGCGAATAGAAACCGGCGATAGTCTTCGGCGGAGGTCTCGTCCATGCCGCCGTTCGGGTGACGCGCGCGGACGTAGCGTTGGAATAGCCGGTAGTGGCCGGGATCGAATCGCGCCGGGACACCGGTTACGGCGACGTCCGAGTTGCGTCGCCACGACCGGCGGTGGCGACGTCGGGGATGGAATCGGGCGACGGGGATTCGGAGGCTGCGACACGCGCTGCAGGCAGGGCAGATGGGGCGGTAGACGTGGCTGCCGCTACGGCGCAGTCCCTGGGCCAGCAGGGCGTCGTAAACGGCCGGGCTGAGCGGTGCTCGCGGGTCGATAAAGGCCGTGCGCGCGGTTCGCTCGGCCAGGTACGGGCAGTCGTGGGGCTGCGTCGCATAGATGGCGATCTGGTGTGGCTGGTTCGCCACGGTCATGAATCGTGCCCCGTCAGCGGGGAGGCGCCGCCGATGGCCCATTGGTCGTGGTGCTGGGGCCGTTCCAGCGCTCGCTCCAGGGCGGCGAGAAAGTCCTGGCGTGGCCACTCTTCGGCCCCCAGCCTGGCGAGATGTGGTGTCGGCATCTGGCAGTCGATGAACTCGAACCCCCAGGCGTCGAGCTGACCTGCGAGGCGCACCAGGGCGACCTTGCTGGCGTCGGTGGCACGGCTGAACATGGACTCGCCGAAGAACGCGGCGCCCAGGGAGACGCCGTAGAGCCCGCCCACCAGCTCGTCGCCCGCCCACACTTCCGCCGAATGGGCGATGCCCTGGTGGCGGAGGCTGCGGTAGGCGGCGATCATGCCCGGGGTGATCCAGGTGCCCGCCTGGTCGTCGCGCGGGGCGGCACAGCCTTCTATGACGGCGTCGAAGTCGCGATCGAGGGTTACCTGGTAGTCCTCCCGGCGGAGCCGCTTGCCCAGGCTGCGGGAGATGCGCACACCCGAGGGTACGATGACCGCCCGTGGGTCGGGGCTCCACCAGAGCACCGGCTGGTCCTCGGCGAACCAGGGGAAGATCCCGGCGCGATAGGCCATGACCAGACGCCGCGGGGTGAGTGACCCGCCGATGGCAAGCAGGCCATTGGGCTCGGCGAGCGCCAGGTCGGCGTCCGGAAACGGGGTTGCGTCGTCGTCGGGTGCGATCCAGGGCACGCGCGTCATGGTCGACCGGCTCGGTTCTCGCGATAGGGCCCGTCCATTGTAAGACTGTCGGCGTAGGCCTCCACCGCCCGGCGCTCGCGACGGAGGAAGTCCTGGACGGCACGGTGGAAGGCCGGCTCACGCATGTGGTGCACCGAGCGGGTGAGCACGGGCTGGAACCCGCGAGCGACCTTGTGCTCGCCCTGTGCGCCGGGTTCGAAGCGTTGCAGGCCTTCGCGAATACAGTATTCGATACCCTGGTAATAGCAGGTCTCGAAGTGCAGGGCATCCACCTCTTCGTCGCAGCCCCAGTAGCGGCCGTAGAGGGTGCTGTCGTCGCGCAGGCAGATGGCGCCGGCGATCACGCGGTCATCGCGTTCGGCGATCATCAGTACCACCCGGTCGCCGAGACGCCGCCCCAGCTCCTGGAGGCACTCGCGGCTGAGCACCGGGATATTGCCCCGCACGTGAAACGTGTGGCGGTAGAAACGGTGCATGGCCGCCCACAGTGCGGTGTCCGCTTCGTCGCCGTGGACCGCGCGCAGGCTGATTCCCGACTCGCGCACCCGGCGCCGCTCGCGGCGGATGTTCTTGCGCTTCTTCGCGGTTAGGGCACCGAGAAACGTTTCGAAATCGGCATAGCCGTGATTGTGCCAGTGGTACTGGCAGCCGAGACGAAGTTCGTAGCCGGCGGCCATGGCGGTCTCGGCCTCGTCGGCACTGATGAAAAGCCAGTGGGTGGAGCTCGCGCCGGCCTGCTCGGCGTAGGCGCGGGCACCGTCCAGAAGGCTCTGCCGTGCTGTTGCCGGATCGCAGTCCGGGCCCACGAGAATCCGATGACCGGTAACGGGCGACCAGGGCACCGCGATCACGAGCTTGGGGTAGTAGTCCAGGCCGTTGCGCGCGTAGGCGTCCGCCCAAGCGAAATCGAACACGAATTCGCCCCATGAGTGCGTCTTGAGGTAGGCGGGCGCCGCGGCAAGCAGCGTGTCGCCGTCCCACAACAGCAGGTGTCTCGGAAACCACCCGGTGGCCTCGCCCACGGCGCCGTGATGCTCGAGCGCAGCCAGGAATTCGTGCCTCAAGAACGGGTGATCGCTGCCCTCCAGGGCGTTCCATACCGCCCGTGGCACCTCGTCGATGTATTCCGCGATGTGCAGCTCCATTACGTTCCCCGTGTGCCGTGAACGCCGGCAGCGTATAGTACGCATGTCCTGGATCAGAAGTATTGTCACGCGTCGGGCCGCCAGTGCGATCCGGGTGAAGGGCGGTCCGTCGGGCATGCCCTGGGATATGATGCCCGCTTCCTCCAGCCTGGGGGCTATTTGTCGCATTTCTAGTCGCTTGCGCGCTAAACTTCCGGTGCTTTCGTAGTCATTTCGGGGACGTCTTCTCGTGGCCAAGGCCGAATCCACCACCAACCTGCCAACCCCGTGGGGGCAACATGTCAGTCGGGGCCTGCGCGAGGCGGCATTGCTGCTGCTGCTCGCGGTGGCAGGCTTTCTGCTGCTTGCCCTGGCGACGTACGATCCGCGTGACCCGGGTTGGACCTACACGGCGTCGGTGGCCGATATACACAATGCCGGCGGCGTCGTAGGCGCGTTCTTCGCCGACCTCAGCCTCTTTCTCTTCGGCTACCTGGCGTACCTTTTTCCCGTGATGATCGCATTCGGCGCCTGGCTGATGTGGCACTGGCAGCGTCTGGACGGCCAGGTGCACTGGGGCGTGTTCGGGCTTCGACTTGCCGGTTTCGTCGTGACCGTGGTCGCCGGGGCTGCGGTAGCGACGCTGCACGTCGCACCCGTGCCCGGCACTGTGCCGTTGAGCTCCGGCGGGATCCTCGGTGATCTGACCGGGCGGTTCCTGGAGGGAGCGTTCAGTTTCACCGGTGCAACGCTGCTGGCGCTTGCGGTCTTCGCTGCGGGGTTCACCGTGGCCACGGGCCTGTCGTGGATCCGGCTGGCAGAGGTTCTCGGCCGCGCCGTATTCCTGATTTCGCACCGCGTGCGCACAGTATTCGCCGACCTCGGTGCGCGCCGGGCGGAGCGGCGCGAGCAGCGCCGCATCGAGCCGACGCCGGTCGAGGTTCCGAAGAAGGCCAGCAAGCCCAAGCGACGCAAGCGTGACAAGAGCGTGGAGCCGACACTGGAGCTACCCGCGCCGGAGCCGGCGCCGGCCCCGGC
>CAZHBN010000345.1:0-3982 GCA_964530405.1 uncultured Ectothiorhodospiraceae bacterium | reverse complement strand
AGCATGGTAACCAAGACAAGCTTCAAGTCGCCCTGGAGCGGACGGTCAAGACCTGCAATGCCTGTCATGCCGCCGCCGGCAGCGAGTTCGTCCGCGTCTCGCTGGACATCCCGGACACGCTGAACATGCGCCATCCCCATCGACTCAAGGCGCAGACGGCACCCGAGGGCCATGAGCACTGACTCGGCAGACGACCATCCGTCAGTTCGCCGCGAAACCGTGGCCGTTGTCTGCAGCCCCGGCCGCTGATTGGCGGCGTTCGCCACACCGGGAATGCGTCTTCCGTCTGCCACGGCCGATTGTCCACCCGCTGCGCAGGCAGGACCGTTACCGGCAATACTTCAGCTAGACTCGCGCGATAACGCTGTTCATTGCTGATGAGCGCGGTAGTGGGCGGTCGGGCGGAAATGGTGTGAACGCACTTGGGCAGGCACAGTCACGTGTCATGCGGCCTGGCAGGCAGAGCCAGGTGTGCGCATTGGCGGCCATCGGTCCGCGTGCAACACGGACTGATGGCACACAAGGCTGTGGCGGGGCGAACCGGTCGTGAACACCGCCACACGAGCCAGGCTCCTACTCGCCGCCGCCATAGCGCTCACCGCCGCCCTCGTCATCGCGCTACTGATCGGCTCAGGGTGGGCCAGAACCCAGGTTCTGAGCTTTCTCAGCGATGAGCTCGACCGCCGCGTGGCCGCTGATGGCGCACTCGGGGTCGAGCTCTCTTGGCCGCCCCGGCTACGCGCGGAGAACGTGCGTATCGCCAACGCCGCCTGGAGTGATACTCCGGAAATGGTCGAGCTCGATGCTCTCGAAATCAGCATCGATGTCGGTGCGTTACTGCAAGGCAGGCTAGTACTGCCGGAGGTGGTGCTCATCGCGCCGCGGATTCTCTTAGAGATCTCGGAGAACGGGCAGGTCAACTGGCGGGACACTGACCGTATCGGGCAATTCCGCGCCCGCGGTTCGCCCCCGAGCCAGCGCGAGAGACAAGACGATCAGGACACGAATGCGTTACCGATGCCGACCGTCGGCGACCTCCGTATTACCAATGGGATTGCACGCTACGTCAATCACGCGAACGGTCATCGCACAATTCTGCGGCTGGATGACGTCGACGGCCAATTAACTGCTTCCCACACCGGACTCGTTGCCAACGGCAGCATCGAGGGACAAGCATTCGAACTGGTGTTGGAAGCCGCCGGTGCTCGGTCGCCGAGTTACGCGAAATCCCCCTTGTCACTGGACGTGCGGTTCGAGAGTGAGAGCTTCGCGGTATTGGTCAAGGGGCGGACAAGAACAGCAAGCCACCCTGGTGATACGGATATCCGTTTCGAGATAGCCGGCACGGGCATTCCGGCGATTGTTGACGCATTGCTGGAACCCTCCCTGGATGTTGCCTCCGAATACCGGCTCACCGGCGGAATTCGCCAACGCGGGCAGGAGCCATGGCAACTGACGAACCTCGAGGTCCGGACCGGTCAGAGCCGCCTGCACGGTAATGCAACGCTCGATCTTGACGGAAATCGGCCGAAACTGAGGGCCGAGCTCGTGGTCGCCGAGCTACACGCCGATGAATTGCAGGTGCTGACATCAGCAACATCGCGGCGTAGCGAAGAGCCACAGCGCACGCCGGAACAACGTCTGATAGACCTCTCGCTACTGCGCATTCTCGATGCCGAGATCACCCTGCGCATCAAGGAAATCGTCGCGAACAAGGCCGCGATCACAGCGGGGAGAATTACTGTAGGGCTCGAGGGCGGCCGGCTGCAGGTGGATGCGGCTGCCACCGACTCCGGCGATAACGCCATCGCCTTTCAGGGGTACCTGGACGCCTCGAAACACCCGGCGGCGGGGAGGTTCACGCTTGACCTGGGAACTCTTGAGCTAGACCGGACCTTGGCCGCATTCGGCGTGGAAACCACGCCGCCCGGCACACTGAGCGGCGCGTTCAACGTCGCTATCGTGGGCCGTGCGACGAAGAATGCGGATGCCTTGAGGCTCCCCGGACTCGGCAGAATCACCATTGAACCGAGTCAACTGCGTTATGTCGCCCCGCATCTCGATACTGCGGTCGATATTTCGCTGCACACGGAAACGCCAGAGAACGGCGACGGACGCATTGCGATCTCCGCACAGGGCGAATACCGCGGCGAGTCCTTTGAGCTGGTTTTTACGGGAGACTCGATCACCACTTTGCGCGCTCCGAACAAACCGTACGGGCTCGACGCGAAAATCAACGCCGCCGATACGACCGTGACAGTCACCGGCCGAATCGGTCGTCCTCCGGCATTCGAGGCGGTCGATCTCCACGTCGCCATCAAGGGTCCAGATACGAGGCGTATCAGTCCACTAATCGGCTTCCCTCTGCCACAATTGCCACCGTACTTCGTACAGGCCCGGTTAACGCGTGAGGATGGCAGGATAACCCTCACGGATGTGAAAGGCCGAGTCGGTGACAGCGAACTGACTGGTAACGTGCAGGTTGAATGGCGTGACGACACGCCCGTGGTCAACGCCTCACTCGAGTCACCGCATCTGGATCTCGACGACCTCGCGGGGCTGATTGGCGCCACCCCCGAAGCTGGCCCCGGCGAGACGGCGTCGGCGAAGCAGCGAGAACAGCAACGGCGGGAGGCGCGATCACCGCTGACTTTGCCGCGCACCCCGCTAGCCCTGGATCGTTTGGCGCAGACTTTGGAGGGAAAGATCGCGTTCCGTGGGCGACGGGTCGAGGCACGCGGATTGCCACTCGACAACGTCAATTTCGATGTCGAGTTCGATGGTGGCCGATTACGGATCAGTCCGTTGGCATTTCGGGTGGGAGAGGGCGCGCTGCGGCTGAATTTCACCACGGACACCCGAGAACGGCCGTTCGCCACGACCGTGGAGGGCAAGGTGCGGGGCATCGACTTGCGAGAGGTGCTGGCACCGTTCGAGATCGCGGACGACAGTCTCGGCATTCTCGGAGGGCAGATAAAGCTCTGGGCGAAGGGCGACTCGGTCGCCGATCTCCTTGCCACCGCCGACGGGGGATTCTTGTTGGTGATGACCCAAGGGCGACTCGAGTTGTTGCTAATCGAGCTCGCTGGGCTCGACGCCGAAGAAACTCTGTCGACACTTATCGGCGACGCCGAGACCGTCCCGATCGACTGCGCATACATGGACGTCTCGATGGAGAACGGTATCGCAAAGCTGGAGACTGCGCTAGCGGACACCAGCGATACGCTCTTTCTGGCCGATGGCCACGTCGACTTTCGCGAGGAACGCCTCGATATAGTAGTCGAGCCGCGTCCGAAGGATTTCAGTCTGCTTAGCTTGCGCTCGGCGTTGCACATCGAAGGACGATTCAAATCGCCGAAAGTCTCCCCCGGCAAAGAACTCATTGGTCGTGGGGCCGCCGTTGCCGCTCTGGCCGCGGCAACCCCGATTGCCGGATTGATCCCGCTAATTGACCCTGGCATTGGTGAGGAGAGCGCTTACTGCAGCGGACTCGTGGACGCGATCGACAGGGCAAGGTCCGACTAGGCGAGGACGGGAGTGCCACGATGCGCTACCGAACAGGGCTCATGTGCATTGCTTTGGTGTTCCTGGTTACCGGCTGTACCCGCCTGACCAGCGAGGTGGCAAGGGAGCCCCGCGAAGACGCCACTATCGCCACCCGCATCAAGGTGCGCCTGCTCGATGCGCCAGAGATCGATGCGGCGGCGATTATTGTCGACAGTGACCGCGGAGTGGTCACCCTAAAGGGCTTCGTCGACACCGACGAGCAACGACAGCGGGCGGCTCGATTGGCACGACAGGTCAATGGCGTTGAAAGCGTTACCAATGAGCTGGAGATCAAATAGTGGATTGCGTGGACGCGACGGCACCGCACCGCGCACGCGCCGGTTGGAGCGCGCAACTGTCCCGGCATTCAAGACCAGCGCAGTATCGGTTGATCTGGGTCAGGTAATCGGTGAAGCGCTGTCCTACGATAGGAGTT
>CAZHBN010000344.1:0-3989 GCA_964530405.1 uncultured Ectothiorhodospiraceae bacterium | reverse complement strand
TCGAGCAACGCGAACTGCACGAGATCCCCGGCCTGGAGATCCTCGACACGGTCGAGCCCTCGCGGCACCGGACTACCGGCAGCCGCTCCCCGGAACAGGCGTGCGAGCTTGGCGAACATCACTTCAGCCCCAGGCGTGCCCGGATGTCCTCCTGACTGCTGGCACTCTTGTCACCGCTGATACCCGCATCCTTGAGCTTGCGGTCGAGGTCGTCGGTCTCTTCCTCGGACAGGATGGTGGCCGCCTTCTGGCGATCGGCATGCTGCTGCTGGCGCTGCTTGATGCGCTCCAGCGAGCTCATGGCCGAATTCATGCTCGAGTCGGAGTTGAGCACGTTGTCGGAAAGCGAGCTTTCGGCCTTCTGCACCGCTTCCGTGGAGCGAACCATCTCCATCTCGCGCTTGCACTCGCGCACCCGGGAATCGACCTTGCGGATCTGCGCTTTCATGGTCTCGGCACGCTCGGCATAGGCGCGGGCGGCGGCATCGTGCTCACCATGCTGCTGCTCGAGCTCCGAGATGCGGCCGACCACGTCGTCCACCAGCTCCGCGTTACCCTGCTCGTGGGCCTTCTTGGCATGGGCCTCGTACTCGCGGATCTGCTCGGCGAGCTCATTGGCCTTGCGCTCCTCGGCCATCTGCTTGGCCATGAGATCGGCCAGAGCGTTCTTGGCCCGGTCGCGGTCCCGCTCGGCGTCCTTGATCTCCTGTTCCAGGATTCGCAGCGAATTGGCGTCCACCACCGCCTCGCCGGCCTCTCGCCCGGCACCGCGAATGGCGGTGAAAAGCTTGCTGATCAGGCTCATCGCAATGTCTCCCTGCTGGCCTACTGCATGTACTCGGCGAGCCGCACTACGGCGTCCTCGGTATTGTGCACAAGGGTGATCACCTCGTGAGCGATTTCCTCGCCGGTGGCATCGCCCTTCACCGCCCCCATGAGCCAGTAGCGGCTGCGGTAGGCGGCGCAGAAGGACAGCGGCAGCGCCGTGGAAAGCTCGAGCATGGCCTGCATGCATTCGGCTTCCTTGCCCGGTGCGATCTCGCCACGCTCGAAAAGCGGCACCATGCACAGCACCTCCGCCGGCTGCGCGACGAGGGTAACGGGCAGATCCTCGTACTCGGCCAGGCGCACGCGCAGCACCTCGCCATCGTCCGGTCTCTCGACAGTCAACGCCAGCGACTCGGCGGCAATGTGTTCAGCGAGGCGCTGTTCGACGGCTTGCAGACTCTTGGTCATGGACTCCTCTCCCTGGTCATTGATCACGGGGTCACCTCCGGCGGCGCCTGCGCCACCTCATGCGTCTCGGGCAGCAACACCCCTTCTTCCCAGGCGCGCTGGTGATAGCGATAGGCGGCATAGTTGCCCAGCCGGTTGATCAGTATGTCATCGCGCCCGGCGAAGAAATCGCGCGGGAAAGCGAACGCCGCGGCGATCGTCGCCGGCTCCGCCCAGCGTGTCTCCACTGGGAGGCGCTCGTGTTCGGCAACGCGCGCACTGCCCGGTCGCCCACGAGGGACGGCGAGATGCCAACCCCACTCCCCGAACGTGGGCACGTTGGCGTGATAGGGCTCCACGTGGGCGAATCCCGCGTGCTCGAGGGTCCGGCCGATGGACATGAACGCCGACCGCGAATGATACGGCGAGGTGGACTGCACGGCGAGTGCGCCATCACCGGCGAGAAGATGACGCAGCTTCGCGTAGAAACGGCTCGCGTACAGACGGTTCAGGTCCGGGTGATAGGGGTCGGGCAAATCCACCACGATCGTGTCGAAGCGCCGCCCGACGGCGATGAGCTCGTCGACGATGAGATAAGCGTCGCCGAAGCGTGTCTTCACGCGGGGGTCGCTGAAGCTGTGCTCGTTGAGGGCCAGCAGTGGTGCGTTGACCACCTCGCCGTCATCGCGAACCGGCTCGCTGAAGAACTCCACGAGCTCGCGGTCGAGATCCACCAGGGTCACCGACTGCGGATCCCACTTAAGGATCTCCCGAAGCGCCAGGCCGTCACCGCCGCCGATGACGAGCACCCGCTCCTGGCGGGCACTGGCGGCAAGTGCCGGATGAACGAGGAGGTCGTGGTAAATGTACTCGTCCACCGAGGCGAACTGCGTCCGGCCATTGAGATAGAGCGTATATACGGGGGCACGCTCCGCCCCGACGTACCGCCGCGTGACAGTGAATCGTTGCACCGCCGTATTTTCGCTGTAGACCACCTGATCCAGATACAGCATATCCTCCAGGCGCGCCTCCAGATCCTGGCCGTTGACTCCCACCCAGACCGCCATCACCGCCACCGCCGCATGACCGGCGGCGAGCACCACGGTACGCCGACCGAGCCAGCGAGCGAAGAGCACGAGGAACCCCGCCCCCACGAGCAGATTCACCCCCGCGGTGAGCGCTGCCGCCACCGGTGCCGGCAGCAGCATCATGCCGCCGATCCAGACGCCGGCGGCGACACCGGCGCCAATGTAATCCGCACCGTACACAGTGCCCGCATTGTGGGAGAGCGCGTGCCCGTGAAGCTGCTCGCGGATGCGGGCGATAAGGGGGATTTCCATACCGACCAGCATCCCCAGCAGCGCTCCGATCACGTAGGGGAGCACCCCGGCGAGTGACTCCAGCGCCGCCATGGCCCCGCCGCGCAAATCGACACCGTCGGGGAGTCCGAGGAAGTCGGCGAACCACACGGGTGCCAGATAAGCGAGCGCGTTGACCGCGGCGATGGCGAGCACCGCACCGCCACCGACGAAGGCGATAGCGAGCTCCAGTACCGCGAAGGCAGTGAGCGGACGGCGGAAGCAGCGGGCGGCGAAGGCGCCGATCCCCATCGCCAGGATCATCAGGCCGATCATGGCGAAGACCACGGTCTCCAGTGCCCCGAGCACCCGGCCGGCATAGGCGGCCATGAGATACTCGTAGACCAGTCCGCAACCAGCCAGGAGGCCGGTGGCGACGATCAGGTAGACGTCGCGCAATCGCCGCACCGCTGCTGCCACCTCAGGCGAACAACCCGACCAGCAACCAGCCGGCGGAGAGATACACGAGACCTTCGATGGCGCCGACGGCCACGTTGCGCTGGCGATCCACCTCGTCACCCACGTCCACGCGGAAGAGCACCGCGTGGCGCAGCACGATGGCCATGAGCGAGACCGCGACGGTCGCGATCACCGCCGCCACCGCCCAGGCACCGACGGCGGCGAGCCAGCCGAGCGCGCTGTCGGCGAACGTGCTCGCCGCGGTGATGCCCAACGCCACGCCGATCTGGTGCCCGGTATAACGGCAGGCGAGCGCCACGTTGCCGCCCTTGAGCGCCTCGGCAAAATCCGCCCCGCCGTTGCGTCGCGCGAACACCAGGCCCCGGTAACGGGCCACCGCGAGGAGAATCGCCTGGGAGACAACGAATGCACCGAGCACCCGCAGCACGTCCGCCCAGCCGTAGGCCGCCTGCCACTGCATCGCCGAGCGGATGATCAGCGCCGTGGCGATCAGGTTCCCCGCGTGGACGATGCCCACGGCCACGTTGCGCCCCTGGATCTCGGCACGCACCGAGAACTGATGAAGCGTGACGTGCTCGAGCACCAGCCCCGCCAACAACATCATCGCCAGGGCGTAGACGCCATAGCCGAGCATGACCGCGAACTCCAGCCAGAGCGTATCGGCGGCCTCGCCGTACATGGCACCGGTGAGCAGCGTCGCCAGCGCGAACAGCAGGCCGGCGACGGCAATCCCGAAAGCCGGGTTGTCGCGCTCGTGGAGCTCGGCGAGGGCGCTGACGCCCTGAGTGAGCCCGGCGACCGCCCGGGCGAAGACCATCACCAGTAGCGCCACCGCCAGGTTCACCAGCGCGACCGCGGGAAAGGCACCGTAGCTGTCGTAGAAATAGAGCGTTAGCGTATCCAGCCAGTTCATCCCTGCCCCCTTACTTGCCGCTGAAGCCGCCGAAGCTGCGCGAGGTGAACCGCGAGCTGCTGCGCGCGTTGCTGTAGCGGGTG
>CAZHBN010000343.1:0-3993 GCA_964530405.1 uncultured Ectothiorhodospiraceae bacterium | reverse complement strand
CCGTCGAGCTCACCCCGTACGACCTGAACAAGGGCCGTATCGTCTACCGCGCGCGGTGACCCGGTCCGCTGTCCGATAACCGGACGCACCGCGGGCCGGGGCGATGCCCCGGCCGGTGATGTTCCCCTGCGTTCATTCGACCACGTCGGCCTCGCTGATCTCGAAGCGGAGCTCGTCGGTGCCCTCGTCGGCGTCCACCAGCACGTGCCCGCCATGAGCCAGGCGCCCGAACAGCAGCTCGTCAGCCAACGGCCGCTTGATGCGATCCTGAATGAGGCGCGCCATGGGGCGAGCCCCCATCTGCGGATCGTAACCATGGGTCGCCAGCCACCGGCGTCCGGTTTCGCTCACCTCGATGGTGACCTTCTTCTCCGCGAGCTGATGGCGTAGCTCGCGGACGAACTTCTCGGCCACCTGCTCGACCACGTCGGCCGCCAGCGGGTTGAACAGGATGGTCGCATCCAGGCGATTGCGGAACTCCGGCGTGAACGTCCGCCGGATCGCCTCGGTGCCGTCGGCAACGTGATCCTGCGGCATGAAACCGATGGACCGCCGGCTCTGCTCCTCTGCGCCGGCGTTCGTGGTCATCACCACGATCACATTGCGAAAGTCGGCGTGCCGACCGTTGTTGTCGGTGAGCGTACCGTGATCCATGACCTGCAGCAGCAGGTTGAACACGTCCGGATGGGCTTTCTCGATCTCGTCGAGCAACACCACCGAATGCGGATGCTTGATCACCTCCTCGGTGAGCAGCCCGCCCTGATCGAAGCCCACGTAACCGGGCGGCGCGCCGATCAGCCGCGACACGGTGTGACGCTCCATGTACTCGGACATGTCGAAGCGGATGAGGTTGATGCCCATCTGCTCGGCGAGCTGGCGGGTGACCTCGGTCTTGCCCACGCCGGTGGGGCCGGCGAAGAGGAAGCTGCCCACGGGCTTGCCGGTATCACGCAGCCCCGCACGGGACATCTTGATGGTCGCCGCCAGCGTGTCGATCGCCTCGTCCTGGCCATAGATATGGCGTTTCAGGTCGCGTTCGAGGTGCTCAAGCACCCGCATATCCGAATTCGACACCCGCTTCGGCGGAATTCGCGCCATTTTGGCGATAATCATCTCCACATCGCTGGAACCCACCGTCTTCTTGCGCCGCGACGGCGGCAGCAGACGCAGGTTGGCGCCGGCCTCATCGATCACGTCGATGGCCTTGTCCGGCAGGCGCCGGTCGGTGATATAGCGTGCCGAGAGCTCGGCCGCTGCCTCCAGCGCGGGCTGTGTGTACTTCACCCCGTGATGGTTCTCGAATCGCTCCTTCAAGCCTCGCAGTATCTGAACCGTCTCGGCGACGGTGGGCTCGGACACGTCGACTTTCTGAAACCGCCGTGCCAGCGCCCGATCTTTCTCGAAGACGCTGCGGTATTCCTGGTAAGTCGTCGAGCCGATGCACTTGAGCTCGCCACTGGCGAGCATGGGCTTGATCAGATTCGAAGCATCCATCACCCCACCGGAGGCGGCACCGGCACCGATGATGGTGTGGATTTCGTCGATGAACAGGATCGCATGGCGCTCCTTCTTGAGCTGAGCCAGCAACCCCTTCAGACGCTTCTCGAAATCGCCACGGTACTTCGTGCCCGCCACCAGCGCGCCGAGGTCCAGCGCATAAATGCGCGCGTCCTTGAGAACGTCCGGCACGTCACCCTCGACGATCAGCCGCGCCAGCCCCTCGGCGATAGCCGTCTTGCCCACGCCGGCCTCGCCCACGTAGAGCGGGTTGTTCTTGCGGCGGCGGCATAGCACCTGGATAGTGCGCTCGACCTCGTGGCGCCGACCGATCAGCGGGTCGATCCGGCCACGGGACGCTCGCGCGTTGAGATCCGTCGCAAAGTTCTCCAGCGGTGTCTTCTGGGTCGCTTCCTGGGGCGCGTCCTCATCGTCCTCCTGTGAGGGGTCGGGCTCGTTGCCCTCGCCTTCACCTGGCACCTTGGAGATGCCGTGGGAGATGAAGTTCACCGCATCCAGCCGCGAGATGTTCTGCTTGTGCAGGAAATAGACCGCCTGGGACTCCTGCTCGCTGAAGATCGCCACCAGCACGTTCGCCCCCGTGACCTCGTTACGCCCGGAGGACTGCACGTGCAGAATCGCCCGCTGCAGCACCCGCTGAAACCCCAGTGTCGGTTGGGTCTCGCGCGTGTCATTCGGCGGCAGTAGCGGTGTCGTCTCGTCGAGGAACGCCTCGAGCTCTTCCCGCAGCTGGTCCAGATCCGCCCCACAGGCTCGTAGCACCTCCAGCGCCGCCGGATTGTCGGTCAACGCCAGCAGCAGGTGCTCCACGGTCAGAAACTCGTGGCGCTTGTCCCTCGCCTCCTTGAAGGCGAGGTTTAAAGTAAATTCAAGCTCTTTGCTCAACATGCGCCTTCACCCGGTTGCCCCGCCAAAAGGAAGTGAGGTCGTCGAATACGCGCGCCACCCCATCGCATGATTGGACCGGGCAATCCTTCCCCCGGTTCCGATCACGCCGGCTCCATGGCGCACATCAACGGATGCTCGTTCTCACGAGCATAGTCATTGACCTGATCGACCTTCGTTTCTGCCACGTCCCGACTGTAGACACCGCACACGCCCTTCCCGCGCGTGTGCACATGCAGCATAACCTGTGTGGCCTGACTGCGATCCATCTGGAAGAAGCGCTGCAGCACTTCGACGACGAACTCCATCGGCGTGTAGTCGTCGTTGAGCAGCACCACCCGAAACAGCGGCGGCCGCTTGAGCTTCGGGCGCGCCTTCTCGACAGAAACGTCCCCTTCCTTGCGGGGGTCCTTCTCGTCACTCATGGATGATAAACCGTAACTTGCCGGCAGGAGATATGGGCCTCTGAAGGAGATTTTAAAAGGTCCCTGGCCAGGAACCAACGGCCGTTTGGTACTTTGCCCAATCCATGACCGGGAATGAAAAGTGGAAAGCGGCAAGCGGCAAGTTGGAGGTGCCGGAGTCCGGGACTGGGTTTCCGGCCCGGGGGAGCGACGTTCGGGGCGGCAGCGATTACGGCAGAGCCGCGTCCGCCGCGCAACTCGAGCCCCGGAAACGGAAACCAAGCATCCGGCCCCCGCGCCTGCCGACGCATTACTTTCAACTTGCCACCTGCAACCCGCCGCTCACAAAACGAAAGCCCGGCGCCTGTCGACGCCGGGCTTCTTGCGGTCGCGCTCTGACTGAGCGGGAGTGACTACTTGGCAGCCGTCTGGAACTGCTCTTCCTCGGTGGAGCCCGCCATCGCGGTCACCGATGACTGCCCGCCCTGGATGACCTGGGTCACCTGATCGAAGTAACCGGCACCCACCTCGCGCTGATGACGCGTAGCGGTATAGCCGTCCGCCTCGGCGGCGAACTCCTCCTGCTGCAGCTCCGAGTAGGCCGACATCTGCCGCGCCTTGTAGCCCTTGGCGAGCTGGAACATGGAGTGGTTCAGGCTGTGGAAGCCGGCCAGGGTGATGAACTGGAACTTGTAACCCATCGCCGAGAGCTCGTTCTGGAACTTGGCAATGGTCGCCTCGTCGAGCTTTCCACGCCAATTGAACGACGGCGAGCAGTTGTACGCCAGCAACTGGTCCGGGTACTCCTTGCGAATCGCCTCGGCAAAGCGCTTGGCGAACGCCAGATCCGGCGTACCCGTCTCGCACCACAGCAAGTCGGCATAGGGCGCATACGCCAGGCCGCGGGCGATCGCCTGGTCTTCGCCGGCACGGGTCCGATAGAAACCCTCGGCCGTGCGTTCACCGGTGATGAACGGCGCATCCCGCTCGTCCGCGTCCGTAGTGAGCAGATCCGCGGCGAGCGCGTCGGTACGCGCCACCACCAGCGTCGACGTGCCCATCGTGTCGGCGGCCAGACGCGCGGCGATGAGCTTCTGCTCCGCCTCCTGGGTCGGCACCAGCACCTTGCCGCCCATATGGCCGCACTTCTTCACCGCAGCGAGCTGGTCCTCGAAGTGCACGCCGG
>CAZHBN010000342.1:0-4023 GCA_964530405.1 uncultured Ectothiorhodospiraceae bacterium | reverse complement strand
CGATTTTCGGTCTGCGCATGCTGGGGCTTTTCTTCATCATGCCGGTGTTCGCCCTCTATGCGGACGGGCTCACCGGCGCCACGCCCACGCTCATCGGTCTCGCCATCGGCGCCTACGGCCTCACGCAGGCATTGCTGCAGATCCCGATGGGAATGCTCTCGGACCGCGTCGGCCGCCGGCCGGTGATATTCGGCGGGCTGGCGGTGTTCGCCATCGGTAGCGTCGTGGCGGCGGTATCCACCGGTATCTGGGGCGTCATCGCCGGGCGTGCGTTGCAGGGCGGTGGCGCGATCGCAGCGGCGGTGATGGCGCTGGCGGCCGATCACACCCGCGAGCGCCAGCGGACCAAGGCGATGGCATTCATCGGTGTGAGCGTCGGCCTGGCGTTCATGCTGGCACTCATCATCGCGCCGTCAGTGGCGGCCGCCATGGGGTTGTCGGGCCTGTTCTGGGTGACCGCCGCCCTCGCCCTGGGCGCCATGGGTCTGCTGCACTGGCTGGTGCCGCCGCCGGCGACGCGTAGCCATGACCGTGATATCCGTGCCGGCACGTTCACCCAGGTGCTGCGTCACCCCGACCTGCTGCGCCTGGACGCGAGCGTGCTGTTACTGCATTTGATTATGACCGCCCAGTTCGTGGTGTTGCCGGTGGTGATCGGCGAGGTCGTGGGTCTCGAGCCCGCCGCGCACTGGCAGGTTTACGTGCCGGTGATGATGGTCTCGGCGCTTCTGATGTTTCCCGCCATCGGGTTGGGTGAGGCCAAGCGGATGATGCACCGCCTGGTAATGGTGGCGGTCGCGTTACTGGTCGCCGGCGAGCTCGCCCTGGCGGATACCGTCGGAGTGGGGTCGTGGGCATTCATCGCCGCGTTGCTGGTGTATTTCACGGCCTTCAACGTGCTGGAGGCCAGTCTGCCATCGCTGGTGTCGCGTTTCGCGCCCGCGCATGCGCGCGGTGCGGCACTCGGTGTGTTCTCCACGGCCCAGTTCGTGGGGGCGTTTCTCGGGGGGGTGCTGGGTGGTGCCACCTATGGCCGTTTCGGTGCCGAAGGCGTGTTCGTCGCATCGGCGGCACTGGCGGCGCTCTGGCTGGTGCTGGTTTTGGGTCTGCAGGCGCCTGGCGTACGCGATACCGGCGTCTGCGCAAATCAGATTGCCGATAACCATTGAGGGAAGAAGCTGCATGAGTCATCTGATCGAGCCCCACGGCGGGACGCTGAAGGAACTGTACCTCGCCGAGGACGAGGCGGCCGCCGAGAAACGGCGTGCCACGGAGTAT
The DNA here is from genome assembly GCA_964530405.1 of uncultured Ectothiorhodospiraceae bacterium. Taxonomy (GTDB): domain Bacteria; phylum Pseudomonadota; class Gammaproteobacteria; order Nitrococcales; family Nitrococcaceae; genus Arhodomonas. The sequence goes on along the minus strand of CAZHBN010000342.1, from coordinate 2,745 downwards.
CCGAGCTGGGACCTCAGCCAGCGCCAGCTCTGCGACATCGAGCTGCTCCTAAACGGTGGTTTCTCGCCCCTCGAGGGGTTCCTGACACCGGCTGATTACGACCGGGTCGTCGACGGGATGCGGCTCGCCGACGGCACGCTCTGGCCGATACCGATCACCCTGGACGTGACCGAGGCGTTCGCCGGCGACATCAGCGAGGGGCAGCGCATTGCCCTGCGCGATCCCGAAGGTGTCTTGATCGCGGTAATGGATGTGGAGGCCATCTGGCGCCCGGATTTCCGCCGCGAAGCGGTGGGGGTTTTCGGCACCGAGGATACCGCCCACGCCGGTGTCGACTATCTGCTCAACCGCAGCAACCCGGTGTATGTGGGTGGCCGCGTGCACGGCGTGACCGAGCCGGTGCACTACGACTTCGCGCACCTGCGCTCCACGCCGCGACAGCTGCGCGAGCGCTTCGCCAAGAGTGGCTGGCGTCGGGTGGTGGCGTTCCAGACCCGTAACCCGATGCATCGGGCCCACGTGGAGCTCACGTTCCGCGCGGCCAAGCAGGCCGAGGCCAATCTGCTCATCCAGCCGGTGGTGGGCATGACCAAGCCCGGCGACGTCGATCACTACTCCCGCGTGCGTTGCTATGAGCACGTGCTGAAGAAGTACCCGGAGCAGACCACGGCGCTGTCGCTGCTGCCGCTTGCCATGCGCATGGGTGGACCGCGCGAGGCGGTCTGGCACGCCATCATCCGCAAGAACCACGGCTGCACGCACTTCATCGTCGGGCGCGACCACGCCGGCCCCGGCAAGAACAGCCAGGGCGAGGAGTTCTACGGGCCGTACGACGCCCAGCACCTGGTGGAGGAATACCGCGACGAGATCGGCATCACCGTGGTGCCGTTCCAGATGATGGTCTACGTCAAGGAGCGTGCGGAGTACGCGCCCATCGACGAGGTGGACGAGTCCCGGGAGACGGTGCTGCAGATCTCCGGTACCGAGTTCCGCCGGCGCATGCGCGAGGGCCTGGATATCCCGGACTGGTTCGGCTACCCGGAGGTGGTCGAGGAGCTGCGCAAGACCTATCCGCCCAAGCACCGCCAGGGCTTCACCGTGTTCTTCACCGGCCTGTCCGGCTCGGGCAAATCCACGATCGCCAACGCGGTGATGGCCAAGCTCATGGAGATCGGTGGGCGGCGGGTGACCATGCTCGACGGCGACCTGGTGCGCAAGCACCTCTCCAGCGAGCTCGGCTTTTCCAAGGAGCACCGCGATCTCAACATCCAGCGTATCGGTTTCGTCGCCAGCGAGATCGCCAAGAACGGTGGCGTTGCCATCTGCGCGCCGATCGCGCCCTATGCCGCGACCCGGCGGCAGGTCCGCGAAATGGTCGAGGAGACCGGCGCCGGCTTCATCGAGATCCACGTGGCCACGCCGCTGGAGGTGTGCGAGGCCCGCGACCGCAAGGGGCTCTATGCCAAGGCGCGTGCGGGGGTGATCAAGAACTTCACCGGCATCGACGACCCCTACGAAGCACCGGAAGCACCGGAGCTCTCCCTCGACACCACCGACTGCACGCCCGACGAGGCCGCGCAGGAGGTCATCCTCAAGCTCGAGAAGGCGGGCTATATCAGCCTGCGCTGATGGAGATCGGCGAGTGTCGCCGCATGGCGTCGGGGCCTTTCCCCCCGCCGCCGTGCGGCGATAGCGCCGCCACCAAGGTCACGGACGACGCTCGCCGCGGCGGCTGGTAGACTTCCGCGCCATCGAGATAACGGACATCTGGAGGCGCATGGCTACCGCGTACAAAGGCATCATCCTCGCCGGGGGCTCCGGAACCCGCCTGTACCCGCTCACCTTCGGTGTGAGCAAGCAGCTGATGCCGGTCTACGACAAGCCGATGATCTACTACCCGCTGTCTACCCTCATGCTCGCGGGTATCCGGGACATCCTCATCATCACCACTCCGGAAGACGGCTCCGCGTTCCAGCGCCTGCTCGGCGATGGCAGTGATTGGGGCATCAGCCTCAGCTATGCGGAACAACCGCGCCCGGAGGGCCTTGCCCAGGCATTCCTGATCGGCGACCGGTTCATCGGGGACTCGCCCGTCGCGCTGGTGCTCGGTGACAACATCTTCTACGCGGATGGCCTGTCCCATAAGCTGCAGGCAGCCGCCCGGCGACAGGAAGGCGCGACGGTATTCGGCTACTACGTCAACGAACCGCAGCGCTATGGGGTGGTTTCCTTCGACGCAGACGGCCGTGCCGTGGATATCCAGGAGAAACCGGCGAATCCGGCCTCCCACTATGCGGTCACGGGCCTGTACTTCTACGACAATGACGTGGTGAGCATCGCCCGGAACACCGAGCCTTCCTGGCGCGGCGAGCTGGAAATCACCGACGTCAACCGCGCCTATCTCCGAGAAGGTCGCCTCGACGTCGAGCTACTCAGCCGCGGCACGGCCTGGCTGGATACGGGCACCCACGACTCGCTTCTCGACGCAGCGAACTTCGTGCGTGTAGTCGAGAAACGTCAGGGGCTCAAAATCGCCTGCCCCGAAGAGATTGCCTATCGCATGGGCTTCATCGACGCCGAGGCATTGCGGCGGCTCGCCGAGCCGCTATGCAAGAGCGGCTACGGCGATTACCTCAATTCACTGCTCGATCAGGGACTGGAACCCGATGCAGGTTGAACCCCTTGCCATACCCGACGTGCTGCTGGTGACGCCGCGAGTGTTCGGCGATCACCGCGGCTTCTTCC
>CAZHBN010000341.1:1264-4057 GCA_964530405.1 uncultured Ectothiorhodospiraceae bacterium | reverse complement strand
GACGGTGGGTCGCGACGCCGGCCGCTCACACGCCTTGCCGAAAGCCTTCGCCCCGCCATGCGGCACGCGCTGTCGTGTCATCACCGTAGACTGGCGAGCGCGAAGCGCTGGCCAACGTGCGCCACGCACCACGATGCAGCGGTTGCCGCGCACTTGCCGCTTTGAACTTTAGACTTTGTGCTCCGAGCTGCGTGTTTCAGGGGCGCCACGACCGTCGTGGGACAGCGGCTGAACGCGAACGGCGCCGGGCGTCCGGCGCCGTTCGCGTTCAGGGGGACAATGGTGTCAGGCCGATGGCAACGCCGCGTCGCTCCACTCGCCGTCGACGAGACGCCGCAACCCCAGCGGGTTGTCGTCGCGCAGCGGCGGTGGCAGCAGCGATGCCGGGCAGTCCTGATAGCAGACGGGGCGCAGGAACCGCTCGATGGCGAGCGTGCCCACTGACGTGGTGCCCGAGTCCGTGGTAGCCGGCCAGGGCCCGCCATGGACCATGGCATCGCAGACCTCGACACCGGTGGGAAACCCATTGAACAGCACCCGGCCGGCGCGCTGGGTCAGGGTGTCAACGAGCGCCCCTGCCCGTGCCAACTCGCCGTCGGTGCCGTGAACGGTGGCCGTGAGCTGCCCCGGCAGCGCGGCCGCCACCGCCGGCATCTCCTCGGCGCTGTCCAGCTCCACGATCAGCGACGCCGGGCCGAAGACCTCCTCAACCAGCGCGGGATTAGCCTCGAACGCCGCCCGGGTGACACGGAACACCCGGGCCGAGGCGCGTCCCGGCTGGGTGTCGCCGGTAGCCACCGCACGCACCCCGTCGATGCCCGCGAGCCGTTCCACGCCGGCCTCGTAGGCGGACTGGATCCCAGGATGCAGCATCTCCGCCGGCCCTCGATCCGCCACGTCCCTGGCCACGGCGTCGCAGAAGCGCTCCAGACCGTCACCGGCCACGGCGAACACCAACCCGGGATTGGTGCAGAATTGCCCTGCCCCCAGGGTCACCGACCCGACATAGCCACCGGCGAGCTCATCTGCGGCGCTGGCGAGGCGTTCGGGCAGGAAGAACATCGGGTTGACGCTGCCCATCTCGGCGAACACGGGGATCGGCACGGCGCGCTCCTGTGCGAGCCGCGTCAATGCGCTCCCGCCAGCGAAGGAGCCGGTAAACGCCACGGCCGCGATGTCCGGGTGCTGGACCAGCGCCGCGCCTACGGCATTGTCAGCGCCGTAGACGATATTGAAAACGCCGTCCGGCATGCCCGTGGCCACCACGGCACGCCGTAGCGCGGCCGCCACCACGGCACTGGTGGTCGGATGCCCCGGGTGGGCCTTCACCACCACCGGACAGCCCGACGCCAGGGCGGAAGCCGTATCACCGCCGGCGACGGAAAATGCCAGTGGGAAATTGCTCGCGCCGAACACCGCCACCGGCCCCCGCGGAACGTGGTACTGGCGGATGTCCGGCCGCGGTGGGGTGCGATCGGCGTCCGCACGATCGATGCGGGCCCCCAGAAAGCCGCCGCGCCGGACCACCGTCGCGAACAGGCGAAGCTGGCCGACGGTACGTGCGAGCTCACCGCGTACCCGGGCTTCGGGCAACGCCGTCTCGGCCGGCATGGTTTCCACCAGCTCGTCGGCGACGGCCTCGATCTCCGTGGCGGCACGTTCGAGAAAGGCCGCCCGGTCATCCAGGGAGCGCCCCCGATAATCGGGCCAGGCCGCGGCGGCCTCGCGGCAGGCCGCGTTCACCTCGCCGTCGGTGGCCTCAGGCACGGCGCCGCCGGCAAAGGCGTCCGCGCTGACCCGCGCACCGATCATGTGGCGAATGTCCACTGTCATTGCGTCCCCTCCGTAAGGTTGTCGATAGGTGTCCGGAAACACGCCGCAGGCAAACCCCGCACACCGGGGCGAATCCGGTAGAGACCGCCGCCGGCGCCGGCATCGTCGTCAAGCCCGAGCGATGCCGTGGTGACATAGAGCTCGGTGAGCGACTCCCCGGCAAAGGTGCACGACGTTACCCGCCGCGCGGGCATCGGCACGCGGATATCCCGGCGCCCGTCCGGCAGGAACCGGGAAAGACAGCCCCCGCCGAAGTGGGCCACCCACAGACCGCCCTCGGCATCGCAGGTCATCCCGTCAGGCACGCCTTCGGACGAGGCCACGCGAATATGCACGCGCTTGTTGGCAAGGCTGCCGTCGGCGCCGAGATCGAAGGCGTAAATGGTTCGCGCCAGGGAGTCGGTGTGATACAGGATCCGCCCGTCGGGGCTGAGCGCCGGCCCGTTGGAGACGACATAGCCCGGGTCGACGGCGGTCACACCGGCAGCGTCGATACGGTAGAGACACCCGGTGGGTTCGCGTTCGGCGTCGTCCATGGTCGCCGCCCACACCCGACCGGCGGCATCGGCCTTGGCGTCGTTGAAGCGATTGCCCGGACGCTGGGACTCCGGTTTCGCCACCTCGGCGACGATCTCCGGTCCGTGCTCGTGCAGGCGCAGATGCACGATCCGCGAGCGCAGCCCGGCGAGGAAGCCATCGCCGTCGGCCCGCGCCACCAGCCAGCAGCATGCTTCCGGCAGCGGCCACCCCCGGGTCGCGCCATCGGCCACGTCGTGGCGATAGAGGTAACCTGCATGAATGTCCACGAACAGCACGGCACCGAGGGCCGGTACCCACACGGGCCCCTCACCGAGGCGTGCGCGCCCGTCCCAGACACGTTCCGGTACCGGTACCTGTGGCTGGCTCATAGTCTCTCCTCGCTTTGACGTCACCCGGTAGGGATCGCTTCCGGGCCCGCGG
>CAZHBN010000341.1:0-1164 GCA_964530405.1 uncultured Ectothiorhodospiraceae bacterium | reverse complement strand
CCGGGCCCGCGGCACTTGGATCAGCATAAAAGCACATCGATAACCTAGAAATGTCATCTTTTGGAACGCCATATACAAATTTAAATATACGCAAGGCAAGAAACCGGACACGCGGGATCTTCACAGCGAATGCGAACCGGTTGAAGCAGGTAACGGCTGACAAGCCGTCGCGCAGGTGCTATGAATGGCACGTATAACTCATATCGAGAAAATGGTTATCAATTGATAACAAAACGTGCATACCTGAATGGAGGACGAGATGACATCCCAGACTGCGATCTACCCCAGCCTCGACAGCCGGGTCGTTTTCATTACCGGTGGAGGCACCGGCATCGGTGCCAGCCTGACGCGGGCGTTCTCGGCGCAGGGCGCGAAGGTGGCGTTCGTGGACATCGCCGAGGACGACAGCCGCCGGCTGGTTTCCGAGATCGAGCGCGAGACGGGCCGGCAGCCGCTGTTCATACCCTGTGATATCCGCGACGTGCCGGCGCTGCAGCACGCCATCGCCGAAACACAGGCGGCACTCGGTGACGTCGGTGTGCTCGTCAACAACGCCGCCAACGACGATCGCCACCGGCTCGAGGACGTCACGCTGGAATACTGGAACGACCGGATCGCCATCAACCAGCGCCCGATGTTCTTCGCCGCCCAGGCCGTGGTGCCGCAGATGCGGCGCCTCGGCGGCGGCTCCATCATCAACTTCGGCTCGGTGAGCTGGCGGATGGGCACCGCCAACGTCCCCGTCTACGCCAGCGCCAAGGCGGCCGCCCACGGCCTGACCCGCAGCCTCGCCCGGGATCTCGGCGGCGATGGCATCCGCGCGAACACGGTGGTACCCGGCTGGGTGATGACCGACCGTCAGAAACGCCTGTGGGTCACCCCCGAGGGGGAGCAGGTCATCGAGGCGAACCAGTTCCTCAAGGGGCGGGTCCAGCCCGAGCACGTGGCAGCCATGGCGGTATTCCTGGCGGCCGACGACAGCGCCATGTGCAATGCCCAGGAGTTCATCGTCGACGGCGGCTGGGTTTGAATTACTAACCTTTGCGGAAGTATTGCCGGGTTTCAGCGCCACTGCGCGGTGTCTCGGCAAGGCGCGGGAGCGCCGGCGTGGCGAGGCTCACGTCAAGCGAGCGCAACGCCGCCGAGGCGCCGCGCAGTGGCGCC
>CAZHBN010000340.1:0-4062 GCA_964530405.1 uncultured Ectothiorhodospiraceae bacterium | reverse complement strand
ATCTCCCGCAGCGTCTCCACGATATCGCCCATGGAAGCGCCCGCTTTCACCAGCTCGATGGTCACCGGCATGATGTTCCGGGACTCGTCCCCGGCGACCTCGCGGAGCGTCGCCAGGAGCTGCTGCACGGCGCTCTCGTCGCGCGCCGCGCGCACCTTCTCCAGGCGTTCGATCTGCCGGCGCTCGGTTTCCGGGTCGTGGGGGTGGGTCTCGATGTCCACGTTCTCTCGCTCCTCGATGAAGCAGTTCACGCCGATCACCGGGCGTTCGCCGCTCGCCTTGCGAATGGCGAACTCGTAGGCGGAGTCGGCGATGCCCTTCTGGAACCAGCCGTCCTCGATGGCCTTGAGCGTGCCGCCCATCTCGTCGACCTGGGCGAGAACAGCGTTCACCTGGCGTTCCATCTCGTCGGTTAGCGCCTCCACGTAGTAGGAGCCCCCGAGGGGGTCGACCACCTGGTCGACGCCGGTCTCGTAGGCGATCACCTGCTGGGTGCGCAGGGCGAGGCGCATGGCCTCCTCCGTGGGGATGGCGAAGGCCTCGTCCATGCCGTTGGTGTGCAGCGACTGCGCGCCGCCGAGTACCGCCGAGAGCGCCTGGAAGGCGGTGCGCACGATATTGACCTGGTACTGTGGCTTGGTGAGCGTGGCCGCGGCGGTCTGGGCGTGGAAGCGCAGGCGGCAGGATTCCGGCTTCTGCGCGCCGAAGCGCTCGGCCATGATCTTCGCGTAGACCCGGCGGGCCGCGCGGAACTTGGCGATCTCCTCGAAGAAGTCCGCCTGGCTGACGAAGAAGAATGACAGCCGCGGGGCGAAGTCGTCCACGCTCACGCCCGCCTTGATCGCCTCCTCGACGTAGGCAATGGTGGTCGCCATGGTGAACGCGACCTCCTGCACTGCCGTCGCCCCGGCCTCGGAAATGTGGTAGCCGGAGATGTTCACCGGGTTGTAGCGACGCATGTGCTCGGCGCCGTACTGGATGCAGTCGCGCACCAGGCGCACCGACTCCCGCACCGGGTAGATCCACTCCTTCTGCGCGATGTATTCCTTCAGGATGTCGTTCTGGATGGTGCCGGAGAGGTCGTTCAAGTCGTAGCCCCGCTGCTCGGCGAGGGCGATGTACATTGCGTAGAGGATCCACGCCGAGGGGTTGATGGTCATCGATACCGAGATTCGGGTGAGATCGATGCCCTCGAACAGGGTTTCCATGTCCTCCAGGGTATCGATGGCCACGCCCTCGCGGCCGACCTCGCCGTGGCTCATGGGGTGGTCGGAGTCGTAGCCCATGAGCGTGGGCATGTCGAAGTCCACCGAGAGCCCGGTCTGCCCCACGTCTAGCAGGTACTTGAAGCGCTGGTTGGTTTCCGCTGCCGTGCCGAAGCCCGCGATCTGGCGCATGGTCCAGTGGCGGCCGCGGTACATGGTGGGGTAGGGCCCGCGGGTGAAGGGGTAGCGCCCGGGCAGGCCGATGTCGCCGTAGCCGGTGTCGGCGACGTCCACCGGGGTGTAGACGCGGTTGATGGGCAGGCCGGAGCCGGTGCGGTACGCGCTCTTGCGCTCGGGCATGCGCCGGATGAAGCCGGCGACCTCGTTGTCTTCCCAGTCCCCGCGCTCGGTGTCGATGCGCGCGAGCGCCGCGTCGTCATACAGCTTGCTCGTCATAGCGAATCCTCTCCTTGACCGTGGCCAACAGCTCCCGAGCGGCGCCGTGGGGGTCGAGCTCGCGCTCGACGACGCGTTCGATCATGGCGTCGATGCGATCGGGGTGGGTGCGGGCGAAGCTCTCGCGCACGATCTCCTCGGCGATTTTCACCACCCGGGTGCTCGCGATGCGGCGGCGGCGGCCGTCTATCTCGCCGCTGGCGTGGAGGTGCTCGCGGTGGCGATCGAGGGCCGCGAGAAGCTGGTCGAATCCAACGAGCGTTTCGCTGCTGGTGGGAATCACCGGCACCTGCCAGGCGTCCGGGCCCTCGGGCATGCTCATCATCAGCATGCTCTTGAGCTCGCGCACGGTGCGGTTGGCGTCCGGGCGGTCGGCTTTGCTCACCACGTGCACGTCCGCGATCTCGAGAATGCCGGCCTTGATCGCCTGGATGTCGTCGCCGAGGCCGGGCGCGTTGACCACCACGGTGGTGTGGGCGGCGCGCACCACGTCCACCTCGTCCTGGCCCACGCCCACGGTTTCGATGAGCACCAGGTCGAAGCCGCCGGCGTCGAGCACGTCCACCGCATCCAGCGCCGGGCGGGCCAGGCCGCCGAGGCTGCCGCGGGTGGCCATGCTGCGGATGAACACGCCCGGATCCTGGACGAGATCCGACATGCGGATGCGGTCGCCGAGAATGGCGCCGCCGGAGAACGGGCTCGACGGATCGATGGCGATGACCGCCACGCGTCGCCCGCTCCCGCGCACGGTGCGGGCGAGCTGGCTCACCAGGGTGGATTTGCCCGCGCCGGGCACGCCGGTGATGCCCACGACGTGGGCGCGGCCGGTGCGTCGGTAGAGTGCGGCGAGGGCGTCGCGGCATTCGCGCTCGCCGGCCTCGGCGCGCGTGATGAGCCGCGCCATCGCTCGCGGATCGCCGTTGCAGACGCGCTCGGCGAGCGTCTCGGAGGCGATGCGTTGCGCCATGTCAGCCGCCTCCGGCCTGTTCCTGCAGGCTGCGGTAGAGGTTGCGGTCGTCGACGACGCGCCTGGCCTTGAAGTCGGTGCGGTCGAACGTCCCGGTGGGCACCGCGGTCACCGCCACTCGCAGGCCGAGCATGCGGGTGAGGGCTTCGCCGGCGGACTCCCGGAAGCGCTCCCGGGCCGCCTCGCCGCCGGCCTCCACGGTGCGGTCCATCTCCACCTGCACCGCGAGCTCGTCCATGACGCCCTCGCGGGTGATCACGATGCGGTGCTCGCCGCCGTAGCCCTCGAGCTGGGTGAGCACCGCGGCGATCTCGCTGGGGTACACGTTCTCGCCGCGCACCTGGAACATGTCGTCGATGCGCCCGTAGATGCCCTGGGGAAGGCGCGGGTAGGTGCGCCCGCAGGGGTTCTCTTCCATGGTCCAGTGAGTGAGATCCCCGGAGAACAGCCGGATCATGGGCTGGGAGGTGCGCTCGAGGGTGGTGTAGATCGGTGTGCCCTGCGCGCCGTAGGGCACGCACCGGGTGGTCTGCGGATCGCACACCTCGGTGTAGACGATGTCCTGCCACAGCAGCATGCCGTCGGTCCCGGCGCTGCCGGCGCCGTGCATCCAGGGGGTCACCTCGGCCATGGTGCCGCAGTCCACCACGCGGGCGCCGAAGGTCGCGGCGATATGGTCTCGGATGCCGGGAATGGAGCCACCGGGCTCGCCGGAGAAGAACATCACGCGCAGGCCGAACTCCCGCGGGTCGACCCCCTCCTCCCGGGCGACCTCGGCGAGGCGCAGGGCATAGGAGGGCGTGCTGTAGAAGCCCGCCGGGCGCATCATCCGCAGCCAGGTCACCGCGCGCGCGGTCATGCCCGGGGCGCCGGCGCCGAACGGGAAGGCCCTGCAGCCGAGGCGCTCGGCGCCGATCAGCGCGCCCCAGGAGCCCATGTAGAGGCTGAAGATGGCGGCGACGAACACCGTGTCCCCGGGGCGCAGGCCCATGCCCCACATGATGCGCGCGTGGTTGTTGGCGATGGTCTCCCAGTCCTCGCGGGAGATGCCGAACACCGTGGGCCGTCCGGACGTGCCGGAGGTGCCGTGAATGTGGTGCACCTCGGTGTCGGGCACGCAGAGGTAGTCGCCGAAGGGCGGATGGTCATGCTGCGAGGCGCGCAGCTCGTCCTTGGTGACCACCGGGACCCGCTCGAAGTCGGCGAGGCTGCGGATGTCGTCGGGATGAATGCCGGCCTCGGACCATTTCCTCCGGTAGAAGGGGGCGTGCTCCCAGGCGTAGTGCATGACCTCGCGCAGGCGCTCGACGATTGCCTCGTCGCGCTGCGCCGGGTCCATGGTCTCGCGCTCGGGAAACCAGTAGCGCTCGTCCGGTGCGGGGAAGTAGTGCGCGTCGTAGCGCGGCGGAAACTGCCACTGCTCCATGATTGCCT
>CAZHBN010000339.1:0-4065 GCA_964530405.1 uncultured Ectothiorhodospiraceae bacterium | reverse complement strand
TGACGCTGGGTGTAGCCACCCAGGCGGTACAGCTCGAACGCCCGGCGGGTACGCTCCGGGAGCTCCTCGAGCGCACGGGCCACCAGGTTGAGGTCCTCACGACTGATTTCGATGGACTCCGGCGTCCCCGAGTGGCCCGGCACCTGCCTCGCCTCTTCGTCACTCGCGAACACCCCCGACTCGAATGCACGGCGGCGATGGCGGTCGATCGCGAGATTGCGCACCACCTGGTAGATATACGAGACGGGCCGCTTGACCTTGAGCACCGCGTCAGCCTCCGCCACCTTGAGGTAGGCATCCTGGACGACGTCATCGGCGCGCTCGGAGCTACCGAGTATTTTCCCGGCGATCTGGCACAGCTTGGCGCGGTGCTCGACGATCGCTTCCTGCAGGTCGGTAGCCGACTCACTCGCTCGCACAGACAAAGCCCCTTCCCTTTGCGATGTCATCGCTGGCGTCCGAAGACCATAAACCGAATGAGAATTGTTATCGTTTAACTTTATTCTCCTCTTGTCAACTCGCTCGGTAGTTCGACCCGACAGCTCCCGTGAATCGGTGCCGACCGCGGGAGGTGGGCAACATCCATATACGTATTGAAAACGATTCTTGTTTTTTCTACGCTTAGCGCTCATTGCGCCGCGCGGCGCTGTGTCCCCAAGCGTTAAGGAACCAGCGTGCCCACCCTTGCCTACATGCTCAGGAAGCTGACGCTCGCCGTCGCCCTGCTCGCCGGGGTAGTGCCGGCCTGGGGACAGGACGAGCACCGACTCGTCGTCGCAGCGCCTGACTGGGCGGTGGCCGAGACGCTCATGGCGCTGGGGGTGGACACCGTGGCCATGGGTAACGTGAAGGCCTATCGCGCGTGGATGGGCGGCGAGCCCCTGCCGGCACGGGCCATCAGCTTCGGCGTCAACCCGATGCCGAATCTGGAGCTGCTCGCCGCGCTCGACCCCACCCTCATACTCGTGCCGCCTTACCGGACGCGCGGCACCTCGAGGCTGTCGATGATCGCGCCCGTGAAGGCACTGCCGTCGTTCCCCTACTCGGACGGTCCGGATTTCTGGGGAAAACTGCGGCACTTCACCCGCGAGGCGGGCCGTCTCATCGATCGCCAACGCGCGGCCGCCCGGCTCATCGCCGACACCGAACGCCACCTCGCCCGCTGGCGGCAAACGCTGGACGACAATCACGACCCGTTGCTCATCGTCCAGTTGCTCGACGAGCGCCACATCCGGGTCTTCGGTGACAACAGCCTGCTCCAGGCAGTACTCGGTCGTCTGGGGCTGGTCAATGCCTGGAAGAGCAAGACCAACAGATGGGGGTTCTCGATCGTCGGTATCGACGCCCTCGCCGATATCAACGCGCGCCTCGTCGTCGTGGAGTCGGCGTTCCCGGTGGGCATCGAACACAAGCTCGCCACCAGCGGGCTGTGGCAGCATCTGCCCACCGTGCAACGGGGTGACATGATCACCCTGCCACCCACTTTCTGGATTTTCGGCGGCATGCCCTCGGCAGAGCACTTCGCTGCCGCCCTCGTCGACGCCCTGCGGGAATCCGGTGCTGGCTAGGGCTTCATCGCTGATAACGCCGATACGCGTTTGCGCCCTGCTGGGCCTGCCGCTGCTCGCGCTCGCCGTCGCTCAGCAACCCGAATCCGGCGTACTCGCCGGGCTCGAAGCCCTGTTCGCGCCATCCGGCATGGAGCAGCTGTTGCTTCATTACGCCTGGTGGCCACGACTGGTGATGGCATTGCTCGCCGGCGGCGGCCTCGCTCTCGCGGGGGGGGTTATGCAGCAGGTGCTCCGCAATCCGCTCGCCTCGCCCACTACCCTCGGCGTCGCCAGCGGCGCCAACCTGGCCCTCATGGCCGCCACGCTCATGGCGCCGGGCCTGCTGGCCATCGGCCGCGAATGGGTGGCACTCGCCGGCGGCGGCCTGGCGGCGGGACTGGTGTTCCTGCTGGCGGCGCGCCGGGGACTTACGCCCGTGGTCGTGGTACTCGCGGGATTGGTGGTCAACCTCTACCTGGGCGCGGTGGCCACCGTGCTGCTGCTCTTCAACCACGAAAGCCTCACGGGGCTGCTGATCTGGAGTGCCGGATCGCTGGTTCAGAACGGGTGGGGCGACGTTGCCTTTCTGTGGCCAAGGGTCGTACTCGGCGGCATCGCTGCCGCGCTGCTGCTGCGGCCGTTGGGCGTTCTCGAGCTCGACGACGCCAGCGCCCGCAGCCTCGGCGTCTCCCTGGGTACCGTCCGTTTCGCCGGGCTGGGGGTCGCGGTCTTCATTACCGCAAGCGTGGTGAGCGTACTCGGTGTCGTGGGTTTCATCGGTCTCGCCGCGCCCAATATCGTGCGCCTCGCCGGTGCACGGCGACTGGCACCGCGCCTGCTGTGGGCGACGCTGCTCGGCGCGATCCTGCTCGCCACCGCCGACCTGTTGCTCCAGCAATCCTCGCGCTTTTTGGCCGCGCTCATTCCCACCGGCGCGATAACCGGCACACTGGGCGCACCACTGTTGCTGTGGCTGATCCCCCGGCTGCGACTGCAGAAAGACCGGCCCACCACCGGCTCCATGCCGGCCCTAGTACGACCGCGCGGGAACGCCCTGCCGCTGGCGACCGGGCTGTGTGCGGCGCTGCTGGTGGCTGCGACCGTAGCGGCTCTGTGGGGCCAAGGGCTGAACGGCTGGTACTGGGTCGCCCCCGATCACTGGAGCGTCCTGCAATGGCGGGTTCCCCGACTGATCGGGGCCGCCGGCAGCGGGATCATGCTCGCTATCGCCGGCACGCTGCTGCAGCGGCTCTCCGCGAACCCCATGGCGAGCCCGGAGGTGCTGGGGATCAGTAGCGGCAGCGCCATGGCGTTGATGGCCGGCATCTTCCTGCTGCCCGCCCCGGACAGCCTGACGCTGGTAGGGGTCGGCACGGCGGGCGCCTTCGCCGCGCTGGTGGTAATGATCGCGCTGAACTACCGAAGCGGCTTCGCGCCCGCCCGCCTGCTGCTCACCGGGGTGGCGATCACCTCACTGTTCGACACGGTGCGCTCGCTCGTGCTGGTCGGCGGTGACCCGCGCTCCCAGGAGGTGATCGCCTGGATCGCCGGCTCCACGTACTACGTGGACGCGACGAGCGCCGCAGTGGTCGCGGCCGTCACCCTGGTGCTCGGCCTGGCCGCCGCGCCGTTCAGCCGCTGGCTGGATATCCTGCCCCTGGGCACGGCGATTTCCCGCGCCCTGGGCATCAACCTGCGCCGCGCGCGGCTCTCCCTGTTGCTCCTGGTCGCGCTGCTCACCGCCTGCGCCACCCTGGTGGTAGGGCCGCTGTCCTTCGTCGGATTGCTCGCCCCTCACATGGCACGCCTGCTCGGATTCTCGCGGGCACATGTCCACCTGCTTGGCGCAGCGCTCATCGGCGCCCTGCTGATGGTGCTCGCCGACTGGCTGGGCCGGACGCTGCTGTTTCCCAACGACATCCCCGCCGGCGTGGTCGCCTCGCTGCTCGGCGGCGCCTACTTCATGTGGTTGCTGCGACGCGGGTAGTGGGCTACTTCCGGTTCACGCCGGCCCCGTCGCCAGCGGGTTCGCCGCGAGCATCCCCTCGCGCAGAATGAACGCGATCACCTCGTTCAGGCCTTCCTCCCGGGCAAGGCTCGTGAACACGAACGGCCGGTCGCCACGCATGAGGCGGGCGTCGCGATCCATTACCTCGAGCGAAGCGCCCACCTGCTCGGCGAGGTCGATCTTGTTGATCACCAGCAGATCCGAGCGGGTGATGCCCGGGCCGCCCTTGCGCGGGATCTTGTCGCCGGCCGAGACGTCGATGACGTAGATGGTGATGTCGGCCAGCTCCGGGCTGAAGGTGGCGGCGAGGTTATCGCCGCCGGACTCGATGAGCACCAGGTCGAGCTTGGGGAAGCGCTGGCGCAGCTCGGCGATGGCGGCGAGGTTGATCGAGGCGTCCTCGCGGATCGCCGTGTGCGGGCAGCCGCCGGTCTCCACGCCGACGATGCGGTCCTCCGACAGCGCCTGAAGCCGTGCCAGGATCAGCGCGTCCTCCTTGGTGTAGAT
>CAZHBN010000338.1:0-4081 GCA_964530405.1 uncultured Ectothiorhodospiraceae bacterium | reverse complement strand
AGAGCCCGTCGAAGAGCTCCCGCGGCAGCATCTCCATCGCGGCGATCGCCTTGGCGTGGCGCGGAAACTTGATACCGAGCGCGTGCTTCGGCCGGGTCGCCTGGCTCAACAGGCTGCACAAGGCAAGCAGCGGCGTATACGGCCACCCCCAGCGGTACGGGCGCAGCGCGGTACGAATGCTGGTGCCGCCGGTCTTGGCGATGTGCACGAAAAGGAAACGGTGGGTATAGGAAATCAGCATCGTGACTCAGTGTGTATCTCGTCATCCGCGGCCTCGAACCCCAGGCAGCGGAGGTAGCCACCGGTACTCGCTTCCACCGTGTATCCGGCCACTGCCTCGCGCAGAAGCGCCGCGGGAGTGGGCGCGGCGAGCACCTGCGCCATTGCCGTGGCGAGTGCCTCATGATCGCCCACCGGTACCAGTGGGCCATAGCGCCCGTCGGCGAGGAGCTCACGGGGACCGCTGGGACAATCCGTCGCCACCACGGGAGTGTCGCAGGCCGCGGCCTCCGTGAGCACATTCGGCGACCCTTCCCAGGCAGAGGAAAGCACGAAGAGATCGGCCCGGGCCATCCACGCGTAGGGGTTGTGCACCTGCCCCACGAGATCCACCGCCTCCGCCACACCGGCTTCGGCCGCGCAGGCTTCCAGGCGCGCGCGCTCGCTGCCCTCGCCGAGGATGATGAGCCGGGCGTCGCGCTCACGGCGCATGCGGGCGAAGGCCCGTATCAACGTGACGAAATCCTTCTGCCGAGTGAGCCGCCCCGCCCCCATCACCACCGGCGCTGAACCGGCGTCCAGCCATGGATGCGCCACCGGTTCGGCAATGAGGCCTGGCAGCTCCGTGGTGATCACCGGGTTGCGAACGACATGAACCCGCTCTGCCGGCAGCCCGGTGATGTGCCGGGTGTCCGCCGCGACGCCTTCTGAGACCGCCACCACGGTGTCGATGCGCGGATACAAACGCTGCATGGGCGCGCACCGCCACCATCGCTGAATCGCGCTACGCCCTTCCAGCGCCGCGGACAGATTCGTTCCCAGCCGCCCCACCAGCCGCGTTGGCACGCCCGTGAGCGCCCGCGCGACGATCGCGGTACGAATGGCACGATCCTTCGCCGCGAGCAACGCCGCCGGACGTTGCCGACGCAGATAGCGGCACAGTACCGGCAGTGCCATACGCGTGTGGCGAGTGCCGGCATCGACGAGCCGAACCCCCCGGGGCAACGGCTCGGCCAGCGCATCGGCACCCACGGCAATCAGGTCCACGGCGAACCCGCGTTCGACGAACGCCCCCAACAACCGCAACACCATGCGCTCCACACCGCCGCGACCGGAAAAGGACACGAATGCCGCGATGCGGGTACCGGCATCGGCTGCGCCATCCACGCTGCGGCGACCGGTTCGGTCCGAATGGGTGATAGCCACTACAGCCCAGCTCCCCCTAGTGTCCGGGCACGGACGTTCGTCGTGTCGATGAACGCGCCGGCCCGGCGCGGGATTCTCGCGCACCCAACCCGAGCGCCAGGGCGTAGGCCTCCGCACTCGCCTTCAGGGTGTAATCACTCACCGCCTCACGCAGCACTGCCGGTGACGGCGGCGAAGTAAGTGTCTCGTCGATGGCATACGCCAGGGCCTGCGGGTCGGCCACCGGCGCAAGCGCACCGAAACGCCCGTCACCCAGGATATCGCGGGGACCACTCACGCAATCGGTGGCGACCGCCGGCGTCCCGAGCGCCAGGGCCTCGATGAGCACGTTGGGCTGCCCTTCCCACCGCGAGGACAGTGCAAAGAGCGCGGCACGGCGCATGTAAGCGTAAGGATTGTCCGTGAACCCGGGCAAGGCGACGTCATCCCGCACCCCGAGACGCCGGATGAGGCGCTCCATACGCTGGCGCTGGCGCCCCTCGCCGAGAATCATCAGCCGCACCGGACGCCGGGCCCGAACGGCGGCGAAAGCGCGGATCAGCGTGGGAAAGTCCTTCTGGCGTCGGAACCCGCCGACACCGAGAACCACCGGTGCCCCCCCGTCCTCGAGCCAGGGGTGCGGACACGGCGCCGCCGCGGCGGCGTGCAAGTCATCGTCGATCACCGGATTGGGCAACACGTGCACCCGCTCCGGGGCCACACCCAACGACTCCGTGAGCTCCTCACCCGTTGCCCGGGAAACCACGAGAAAACCGTCCACGTTGCGATAGATCGCGCGCAGCCGCCGCCACAACCACCAGCGTCGTAACGGATTGCGGGAGCGCTGACGCACCCGGTGAAGCTGAGGCACGCCGATGCGACAGTACAGTGGCACTTCCAGGCCCGCACGCGTTAGCACACCCACGGCCAGGGCTTCGTCCTCGGGCTTGCCGGTGACCAGCCGCGACGGGCACTCACGCTCGAGATAGGCTTGCAGCTGGCCGGCGGGATCGCCTCGTTCGAGCCGGAAAACGCGCACGTGATTCTCGAGCTGATCCACGTAGGGAAGCTGCCCCTCCGGCACCAGGAAATCCACCGCAAGACCGCGCTCTCGGGCGAATCCGAGCGCGAGCCGCACCAGCATCCGCTCGACACCGCCTTTTCCGTAACCGCTCAGAAAGATCGCCAGATCACGGCTCATGGGCCCTCCGTCGCAGCCGCCGGGGATACTACCATGCGCGGCCGTCCGCACCGCGGATCTGATACCATTCGCGACACGCCAGCACCGACCACGACACGCATCACGGGATCGACCGCCGCCGCATGCGCCCGACCTATGACATCGTGCTCTTCGGCATGATAAGCCGCCATCCGGGCAAGAACCGGGGCGGCGTCTCCATGAGCGTGCGCCGACTGGCCAATGCCCTGAACGCGCAAGGCACCCGGGTGGCGATCGTCACCTCTCAGGCCGCCTGTCACGACGAGTGGCTGGAGGGCGTCGATCCAGCCGTCACCGTCATCGCCCATCGCCGGCTCTCGCGGCTGCGGCTGAGTCTCGCGATGGCACAGTTTCTCGCCGTCCACCGCCCGCGCGCCGTCATCGCTTTCGACCAGCGAGCCGGGCTCATCCTTCGGCGAACGCCGCGCCTGCCTGGCACCACCCCCCGTTTGTTCTGGTCACCGCGGGTTGCGGTATCGGCCCGTACCGCAGCAGCCGGCGATCGCGCCCGCGCCCGCCGTGTGCGCGAAATTCGCGCCATACACCGCGACTTCGACGGTATCATCGCCATCTCCCACGGGCTTGCGGAAGACCTTACCGCCTTCGCCGGCATTCCGGCCGACGCCATTACCACGATCCACAACCCCGTGATCGACGCTGCATTCAGCCAGGCTGCGGCCCGGCCCTGCCCGAAAACACCGGAGATTCCCCCGCAGCGATGCCTGATCGTCACCACCGGCCGCCTCACCGGCCAAAAAGATCACGCTACGCTGATCGACGCCTTCGGTCGCGTCCAGGAGCGAGTTCCATCGCATTTGCTGATCATCGGCGAAGGCCCGGAGCGCGCCGCGCTGGAGCACCGCATCACCGAGGCCGGGCTCGCCGGGCACGTGAGCCTTCCCGGACACATCACCAACCCGTTGCCGCTGATGGCGCGTGCCGACGTCTTCGCGCTTTCGTCACGCTGGGAAGGCTTCGGCAACGTGCTCGCCGAGGCGCTCGCCCTGGGGCGGCCGGTGGTGGCCACGGACTGCCCGTTCGGCCCGCGGGAAATTCTCGACCACGGCCGCTACGGCGCGTTGACGCCCGTGGGTGATGCCGATGCCATGGCCGATGCCCTGTTGCAAACGCTCGCCGCACCGCCGGCGCCGGCTCACCAGCGCACCGGCAGCACGCGTTTCGATGCCGAACACATTGCCGCCCGCTACCGGCAGCTCGTGCTGGCGCGAACGTAATACCCAGACGTTACTAACCTTTGCGAAAGTATTGCCAGGTTTCAGCGCCACTGCGCGGTGTCTCGGCAAGGCGCGGGAGCGCCGGCGTGGCGAGGCTCACGTCAAGCGAGCGCAACGCCGCCGAGGCGCCGCGCTGTGGCGCCCTGGGGGTGGCCGTGTGCGCCGCTGTGGACTGCGTTGCTCGTCGCTCATGTAGACCTCGCTACACCACGCTCCTCGCGCC
>CAZHBN010000337.1:0-4087 GCA_964530405.1 uncultured Ectothiorhodospiraceae bacterium | reverse complement strand
GTGCGCGCGGCCTCGCTGTGGCCGGTGGCGTGGAGCGCATTGGCGTGCCCCAGGGCGAGAAGACCGCTATCGGGCCAGCGTCCGACAGCGGCGCGCCAGTACGCGAGCGCGGCGGCAGGCGAGGCGGTGGCTTCGAGATCGGCAAGCGCCCGGAACAGCGGCCGTGGCGTGGCCGTCACCGGCAGTCTGCCCGGGGCCGGCGTCACGACCGCCCAGTATCCGCCACGCGCCCAGGTACGCGCGAACGTCTCCACCGCCACGCGGTGACGACGACGCTCCCCGGAACGCAGCACGACCTCTCCCGCGCCGGCATCCACCGCCACCACCACCGCATAGTGCCAGCGCGGCCACCAGCCCAACGCGAGGTTCTGCAGCACGATAACCGGTTCACCCTGCGCCAGCTCGTCGGCCACCGCCGCGAGCCGCCCGGGAATCACGTAGGCGAGGCGTTCGGCACGCCGGGCGGCGGCCAGGAGCTCCGCCTGCAGGGTACCTTCCAGGCCGGGAACGTACATCCGCTCCGCGAGCGCCTCGGGGGTGGTGGAATGGCCGCTCCAGTCGAGCGTCGTGGCCAGTGCGGCCGGGCCGCAGTAGTACGCCGTATCCGGGAAGAACGCCACGGCGGAGAGCTCCGGCGCGGTCGTTCGCTCCGGCAACGCCACGCGTTCCCGCGGCAGGCTGGTGCATCCGCCGAGCAACGCGATGGCGAGCAGCACGGGCGCGAGCCAGCCCCCCGGCACGCGCAGGCGCATCAGCGCGCCGTTCTGGTCACGAACGGGAAGACATCCGTGAACCCGAGGATATCGGTGACGAGCAGAACGACGAAAATGAACACTGCCGCACCGATGATGTCGGCACCGCCGGCGGGCAGCTCATCCATTCGGGTGGCGAGCCGCTCGGCCTCCGAATCCGTGAGGGCGGCGACTCGTGCCTCGGCGGCCGCCGGATCCACACCCAGCGCCACCAGCCGTTCGCGCACGTCCTCGCGCTCGATCATCGTCTGCAAACGCTCCCGCGCCGCCTCGCCGGCCTGCTCGGCGGCGAGGGTCCGGGTGGTGATCATGCCCGCCCGTGCCGCCGGCGCGGTGAGGCTTACGGCGAGGAGCGCCAGCGCGATCAGGGCGACCAGCGCCCGCTGTGACTCGTAACGGTAACGCGTCATGACCCGATCCTCTGTAGCCGATCCCGACGTCTACCGATGAGCATAGCGTCTCGGCACGCGGCTGCAGCCCACCATCCGGATACCCAGCGGCATGCCGTGGCTCGCTGTGTGGTTTCCCGCCACTACAGCCGGATTGGGTGTGTGGAATTCCGCCGACGCGGCTCCGACTCCGTCGCGCCCGCCCCTTGCGATCATGACGGCGGAGGCATCGCGATGCCCGGGGGCTGCATGCGTCCCGGGGCGGCGTCATACAAGGCGTTCGCCGGTATACCAAAGGCCGTCCGGAGGCTTTCGCAGTGACACCTGCAATGGAACTGGCACGCTCTCTGCTTTCCATGACGGCACCGGGCATATGCGGCCCGGTCACAGATCGATTCCAACGACTACACGACCGGAGGAGCATCCCATGCGACTTTCCGCTCTCGCCATCAGTGCCGCCCTGGCAGTCACGTCCGCTTCCGCCTTCGCGGCCCCGGTGACGCTCAAGTTCTCCCACGTGGTCGCGGAGAACACGCCCAAGGGCGAGATGGCCCAGCGCTTCGAGAAGCTCGTCGAAGAGCGTATCGGCGACAAAGTGCAGGTCGAGGTCTACCCCAATTCGCAGCTGTACAACGACAACAAGGTCCTTCAGGCCATGCAGCTCGGCGATGTGCAGATGGCCGCGCCGGCGCTGTCGAAATTCTCCCGCTACACCGACAAGCTCCAGGTCTTCGACCTGCCGTTCCTGTTCGAGAACATCAACGCCGTGTCCTGCTTCCAGAAGGGCGAGCACGGCCAGGAGCTGCTCACCCACATGAAGGACAAGGGCATCGTCGGGCTGGGCTACCAGCACAACGGCATGAAGCAGCTCTCCGCGAGCGATCCCCTGCGCACCCCGGACGACGCGGCCGACAAGAAGTTCCGCATCATGTCCTCCGATGTGCTCGCCGCGCAGTTCGAGGCCGTGGATGCCGCGCCCGTGAAGAAGCCTTTCTCCGAAGTCTTCACGCTGTTGCAGACCAGGGCCATCGACGGGCAGGAAAACACCTGGTCGAACATCTACTCCCAGAAGTTCTACGAGGTGCAGCCCTATATCACCGAGTCCAATCACGGCTACCTCGGCTACATGGTGGTCACCTCTTCCGACTTCTGGGACAGTCTCGAGCCCGAAACCCGTGACGTGATCGCCGAATCCATGACCGAGGCGCTGGAGTACGGCAACAGCCTCGCCAACGAGCTCAACGACGAGCAGAAGCAGAAGGTCATCGACTCCGGCGAGAGCGAGGTCATCGAGATCGACGCCGATCAGCGCGGGCAGTGGGTCGAGGCGATGAAACCGGTGTGGAACGAGTTCCGCCCCGAGATCGGCGGCGAGCTCATCGACGCGGCCGAGGCCTGCGAAGGCTGAGGCGGAGCACACAACGATGAGCATCATCCGACTGCTCAATCGCCTGGAGGAGGGCGTCATCGCCCTCCTCCTGGTGACTCTGACCCTGCTGGTGTTCGTGGAGACGGTGATGCGCTTCGGTTTCGGTGCCACCATCCACTGGGCCGAGGAGGGCTCGCTCACGCTGGCCGGCTGGTTCGTGCTCTTCGGCGCCTCCCACGGCATCAAGGAGGGCACCCACATCGGCGTGGACCTGCTCACGCGCGCCCTGCCCTCGCCGGCGAAGCGCGCGCTCGGTGCGGTCGCCGTCTCCGCATGCCTGGGCTACGCGGGGCTGTTCCTCTACGGCTCGTGGGTCTACCTGGACAAGATGTGGCAGCTCGGGCTGCCCATGGAAGACCTGCCGGTCCCGACCTGGCTCGCTCACAGCATCATGTTCATCGGCTTCGCGATGATCACCCTGCGCCTGGCAGCTTTGCTGATACGGATAGCGCGCGGCCATGCCGATGGTTTTCCCTTCGCCAACGAGGCCGCCGAGTCCGTCGAGAAGCTCGGCGCCCATAGCGATCACGAAGAGGCCCGCTCGTGACCACGGCATTCCTGTTCATCCTGCTGTTCGCGGCGATGCTCATCGGCATCCCGGTGGCGCTGTCACTGGGGCTGTCGAGCATCGTCACGATCCTGCTGTTCTCTAACGACTCGCTGTCGTCGATCGCGCTGAAGTTCTTCTCCTCCGCCTCGGACCACTACACGCTGCTCGCGATCCCGTTCTTCATTCTCTCCTCGGCATTCCTCTCCACCGGAGGCGTGGCCGAGCGACTCATCAATTTCGCCAACAACTGCGTGGGCCATATCAAGGGCGGCCTCGCCATGGCCTCGGTACTCGCATGCATGCTCTTCGCCGCGGTGTCGGGCAGCTCACCGGCCACGGTGGCGGCCATCGGCAGCCTCGTGATCGCCGGAATGGCCCGCGCCGGCTATCCGGAGAAGTTCGCCGCCGGTGCCATCGCCAATGCCGGCACACTGGGCATCCTCATTCCGCCGTCCATCGTCATGCTGGTCTACTCCGCTGCCACGCAGACCTCGGCCGCGAAGATGTTCATGGCCGGCCTCATCCCCGGCGTGATGATGGGCGCCATCCTCATGCTCGCGATCTACATCACCGCGCGCATCAAGGACATGCCCCGCCTGCCTTTCCCCGGGGTCGGGCCGCTGCTCATCTCAGCGGCGCGCGCTTCCGGCGGGCTGATGCTGATCGTCATCGTGCTCGGCGCGATCTACGGCGGCGTGGCGAGCCCCACCGAGGCCGCCGCGGTTTCGGCAGTGTACGCGTTCCTGATCGCCGCCCTGGTCTACCGCGATATCGGGCCACTGAAGCACACGCCATGGCGCCAGAAGGACGAGGCGACCGGCATGGCGGTACTCCGAAACGCCGTACAGATGACCGTCGCCATCCCGCGCAGCGCGTGGCATCCGGACATGCGCGAGACCGTGCTCGACGCGGCGAAGACCAGCATCATGCTGCTGTTCATCATCGCCAACGCGATGCTCTTCGCCCA
>CAZHBN010000336.1:0-4098 GCA_964530405.1 uncultured Ectothiorhodospiraceae bacterium | reverse complement strand
TTCCAGATCCCGGTGCCGGACGACAAGGTCGCCGACGCGCCGTTCTACAAGCCCGACGAGGACAGCCCGGAGATGAAGTATCTGCATGAGCGCCGCAAGGCCCTCGGCGGATACCTGCCGGCCCGTCACGAGAGCGCCGAACCGCTCGCCACGCCGGACCTTGACGCCTTCAACGTCCTGCTCAAGGACAGCGGTGACCGCGAGATGTCCACCACCATGGCGTTCGTGCGGGCGCTGTCGGTGATCGGCCGCGACAAGAAGCTCGCCCGCCACCTGGTGCCCATCGTGCCCGATGAGGCCCGCACCTTCGGCATGGAAGGGCTGTTCCGCCAGCTCGGCATCTACTCGCCCAAGGGCCAGCTCTACGAGCCCCAGGATGCCGACCAGCTCATGTACTACCGCGAGGACAAGAAGGGCCAGATCCTCCAGGAGGGCATCAACGAGGCCGGCGCCATGTCCTCGTGGATCGCCGCCGCCACCTCCTACGCCAATCACGGCATCGAGATGATCCCCTTCTACGCCTACTACTCCATGTTCGGCTTCCAGCGCGTGGGCGACCTCGCCTGGGCGGCCGGCGACATGCAGGCGAAGGGCTTCCTCATGGGCGGTACCGCGGGACGGACGACGCTGAACGGCGAGGGTCTGCAGCACGAGGACGGCCACAGCCACCTGATGTCTGCGGCCATCCCCAACTGCGTCTCCTACGACCCGACCTATGCCTACGAAATGGCCGTCATCATTCAGGATGGCCTGCGGCGGATGTACCAGGACCAGGAAAAGGTCTTCTACTACATCACCATGATGAACGAGAACTACCACCAGCCGGCGATGCCTGAAGGCGCCGAGGAAGGCATCCGGCGGGGTATGTATCTCTTCCAGGAAGGCGGCAAGGGCGGTACCCGCGTCCAGCTCCTGGGCTCGGGCACGATCTTCCGCGAGGTCATCGCCGCCGCCGAGCTGCTCAAGGAGGACTGGGGCGTCGAGGCCGATCTGTGGAGCTGCACGTCGTTCACCGAGCTGCGTCGCGACGGTATCGACTGCGAGCGCTGGAACATGCTCCACCCCGACCAGAAGCCGCGGCGCAGCTGGGTCTCCAGTCAGCTCGAAGGCCGCAAGGGCCCGGCAATCGCCTCCACCGACTACATGCGCTCGTTCGCTGACCAGATCAGGCCGTACATGGATCGCCGCTACGTGGTTCTGGGCACCGACGGTTACGGCCGCTCGGATACGCGCGAGGCTTTGCGCCGTTTCTTCGAGGTGGATCGCTACTACGTCACGGTCGCCGCACTGAAGGCCCTCGCCGATGACGGCGAGATCGACGCCAAGAAGGTCACCGAGGCCATCAAGAAATACAACATCGACGCGGATGCGCCCAATCCGGTGACGGTCTGAACCGTCGCCACCACCGCGGGGCGGGCCACAAGCCCGCCCCGTTTGCATGCGCACACCGCACCGCCGATCTGGAGGAAGATTCCGTGGCAGAGGTAAAAGAAATCAAGGTCCCCGACATCGGTGACTTCGACGAGGTGGACGTCATCGAAGTGCTGGTCAAGGCCGGGGATAGCGTCGAGGCCGAAGACTCGCTGATCACCCTGGAATCCGACAAGGCCACCATGGAGGTGCCCTGCCCCGAGGCCGGCACCGTCACCGAGGTGCTGGTCAACGCCGGCGACAAGGTTTCCGAGGGTACTGCGGTCATCAAGCTCGAAGCGGCCGCCGCGGGCGAGACCGCGTCGGGCGGCGACGATGCCGCCAAAGCCGATACGTCCGCGACCGCCGCGAACGACGCTGGCGACGACAGCGCGTCAACGGCAGCCGCCCCCGAGCCCGCAGCCACGGGCGGCGGTGGCGTCGAGGAAGTGAAAGTACCCGACATCGGGGACTTCGACGAGGTGGACGTCATCGAGGTCCTGGTGTCGGCAGGGGACAGCGTCGAGGCCGAAGCATCGTTGATCACCCTGGAATCCGACAAGGCCACGATGGAAGTCCCCTCGCCCAAGGCGGGGAAGATCACCGAGGTCCTGGTGAGCGCGGGGGACAAGGTGTCCGAGGGCACAGCTATCGCCCGAATCGAGACCGCCGGCAGTGGCGCGACCGCCGCACCAGCGGAGACCGAGCAACCGGCTCCACGCCCCGAGCCCGAGACGGCGGCCAAGGCCGAAACCGGCACCAACGGCACGGTCACCCCCGGCCCCAGTGTCGGCCGTTCGCTGGAGGCGGACCACGAGCCCATCGAGCAACCCATCGAGCCGGAGCGCCAGAAGCTCGCCCATGCCAGCCCCTCGGTGCGGCGCTTCGCCCGCGAGCTCGGTGTCGACCTCGGCCAGGTCCGGGGCACCGGGCCCAAGGGGCGGATCACCCAGGAGGACGTTCAGGGCTTCGTCAAAGGCGTGATGCAGGGCGGTGGTGGCGCCGCCGGCGCAGCCGCGGCCCCGGCACCCGCTCCCGGCGGTACCGGGCTTCCGCCGATTCCCGAGGTGGATTTTTCCAAGTTCGGCGAGGTCGAGGAGAAACCGCTATCGCGCATCAAGCAGAAGAGCGGGCCGCATCTGCACCGCAGCTGGGTCAACGTCCCCCACGTCACCCAGTTCGACGAGGCGGACATCACAGAGATGGAGGCCTTCCGCAAGACCGAGAAGGACGCTGCCGAGAAAGCCGGTGTGAAGCTCACACCGCTGGCCTTCCTGGTGAAGGCCTCGGCCGCCGCGCTCAAGCGCTTCCCGGAGTTCAACAGTTCGCTGAAGCCCAGTGGCGACGCACTGATCCTCAAGCATTACGTGAACGTGGGTGTCGCCGTGGATACGCCCAACGGCCTGGTGGTGCCCATCGTCAAGGACGCCGACAAGAAGGGCATTTACGACATAGCGGGCGATCTCGCCACCATCAGCGGCAAGGCCCGCGACGGCAAGCTGGGCCCGAGCGACATGCAGGGGGGTACCTTCAGCATTTCGAGCCTCGGGGGCATCGGCGGCACCGCCTTTACCCCCATCGTGAACGCCCCCGAGGTGGCTATCCTCGGCGTGTCGCGCTCGGAGACGAAGCCGAGGTGGAACGGCAAAGAGTTCGAGCCGCGGCTCATGCTGCCGCTGTCGCTGTCCTACGATCACCGTGTGATCGACGGTGCCGCGGCGGCACGGTTCACCAGCTACCTGGCGCAGCTGCTCGGCGACCTGCGCCGACTGGTACTGTAAGCCGCTGGTAGGGCCCGCGGGATGGGCGCCGGGGACAGACCATTCGCGACGGACACGCCGTGTATGTGTACCTGCAGGCCTGTAGCTCGCCATCCGCGCGACCTACGGGCCGTCGCGAACACCCCGCCACCGGCGATCGGCAACCGCATGCGGGTTGCCCCGGGCCTCGTCGGGTCGAAGCGGGATCGGTGCGCGAATGACGGCTCGCGTGTAGCAGGGAACGCTGCATGCGCGCCTGCGCGGACCTATCCGCGCGACGTGTCCGGCATCCGAGTGCCGATCCCGCCCCCCAGCAATTACCCGAACCCCGGTGGATCGGGCAGCACGGTCCACCCCACAAGGGAAGGCGAACCATGGCAGACGTGAAGGAAGTGAAGGTCCCCGACATCGGCGATTTCGATGCGGTGGACGTCATCGAGGTGCTCGTCGAGGCCGGCGACACCATCGAACCCGAGCAGTCGCTGATTACGCTCGAATCCGACAAGGCGACCATGGAGGTGCCCTCGCCGCTCGCCGGCAAGGTCACCGAGCTCAAGGTCAAGGCCGGCGACAAGGTCGCCCAAGGTGACGTGATCCTGCTCGCCGAGGCCACCGGCGAGGCAGGAGCAGAGGCGAACGCCGACACTGATAAGGCTGCGGAGACACCGACTGACGCCGGCGCCGAACCCGCCGCACGGAAGGGACCGCAACCGGTAGAGAGCGGGCCCGCACCGGCGGAGACCGACTGCGACATGCTCGTCATCGGCGCCGGCCCGGGCGGCTACTCCGCGGCCTTCCGCGCCGCCGACCTGGGGCTGAAGACCATTCTGGTGGAGCGCTACCCGAGCCTCGGCGGCGTCTGCCTCAACGTGGGCTGCATCCCCTCCAAGGCCCTGCTACACGCTGCGAAGATCATCGACGAGGCGGA
>CAZHBN010000335.1:0-4116 GCA_964530405.1 uncultured Ectothiorhodospiraceae bacterium | reverse complement strand
TCGGAAAGAGCCGGTTGATGGTATTCGAGGGCGTGTCCAATCGTAGGCCACAAGGGCAGGGGAGCGCGGAAGCGAAAGTTCGGGCGCTTCTGGATGCATGGACGTTTACCCTGGATGAGGGGTTGGTGGATGCGTACCTGAGGACCCATCGTCTCGTGTCGGACAGGTTGGATCCCGAGTTCTTCGGGAGAGTCTCGGTAGCGGCGGATGCACCGGACGATCGAGCGAGTCTCGACGCGCTGTATGAGCGGTGGGGGAGTATCCGGGCGTTGATTGCGGAGATGCCGTTAGTGCTGCGTAACCCGGGCTTAAGCGTACCGGCGAACTGGTTCCTGGATGATCGGGATAAGCCGAGATGCTTGAGCTGGGAGCGGTGGGGACTTGGGCCGCTCGGATGCGATTCGGCGCTGTTGCGCATCGAAGAGGAAGTCCTGCGGAAGGAATTGGCGGCGCGTCAGGAAGCCGGCACGTTGAGTGCGGCATTCGGTGTCGACCGGGTTCTACTGGTCGCACGGGTGATTGCGCTGGAGGAGGCCGTAAACCGCAATCAGCTTCGTACTGCACTCGATCTCGTTACAGCGATCGTGAAATGCCATCAGGGTCTCTATGAAACGGACGAAGGTGGTCGTGAGCTGTCGCGACCGGCGACAAACGATGTCTATGGGCTTGACCCCACGGATTTCGCTGGAGTCGGCGGCCGGGGTGTTTGACTAATGATGGTTTCCTAGCGTCCCAACGCGGTCCGGGCCACTTGGCTGGCTCCGGCCGGGTTGTCGTGGGTAGTGCTCTTGCAACGTCCGAGCTGGGCGCGCCCAACCGCTGGAGTCGTCTTGTGTGGTATCTTTTCGCGCGCCGGCTATCAGCAGTTGTTCCATGGTGGGGCGTGTTGGTGGCGCGGTGATTTGTGTGCATACGGAGCGACGCTTTGGTCCAGAATCCCGTTCTGGCGCTGCCTCAGAGCGCCTTTCACCAGCCGGAACATCTCTCAGACATCGAAGCCTGGCACGGACTGATTCCCGTTGCGTTCACTGTGATCGCCTTGCACCGGCCCCGGGTTTTCGTGGAGCTCGGAACTCATAAAGGTGACTCCTACAGCGCGTTCTGTCAGGCATTGGAGTCACTGAACGAGCCGGTCCGGGCGTATGCCGTGGACACTTGGCAGGGCGACGAGCACGCCGGGTACTACGGTGACGAGGTCTTCGAGACTCTGCGCCAGCGGCATGATCCACGGTTCGGGCATTTCTCTCGGCTGGTGCGCTCCACCTTCGACGAGGCCGTGTCGCACTTCGACGACGGTGGCATTGATCTGCTGCACATCGATGGGCTGCATACCTACGAGGCAGTGCGACACGATTTCGAGACTTGGCTGCCGAAGATGAGCGCTCGCGGCGTGATGTTGTTTCACGATATCAACGTCCGTGAGCTGGGGTTTGGAGTCTGGCGTTTATGGGATGAGCTCGTTGAACAGTACCCGTCCAAGTCGTTCGCTTTTTCGCACGGCCTTGGGGTGCTCGCGGTGGGCGAAGATCTGCCACCGTCGATGCAGAGCTGGTTCGACGCGACCGACGGGCAGTGGGCCGTGATTTCCGAGCAACTGCACGCACTGGGTGAGCGGGTGCGTCTCAGCGGCGAGGCGTGGCGCTTGAGCGAGCGTGTTCGATTGCTGGAGCAACAGGTCCAGCAGGCCGGTGCGCGGGAAGAACGCTGTGCTGAGCAAATCGAGTCATTGCAAACGTGGCTGGTGGAACGGCTGGAGACGATCGGACAGAATCATAGTCATGCGCAGAAGGTCGTTGCCGAGCGTGACACCCAACTTGCGACGTTGAACGAGCGCGTGGCCGATTTGGAATCCCGGCTCGTCCAGGCGCAGCAGATGATCGGTCAACGAGACGCGCGTCTGAACGCTTTCGAGTGTTCGCGCGCTTATCGGCTGCTCCGTCGTGTCCCTTCTCTTGGCCCCAACTCCTGAGGCGCTCGCGTGTCCGATTCTTTGGTTGACGTCATCGTTCCGGTCTACCGCGGTTTGGACGAAACGCGGTGTTGTCTCGAGAGCATCGTTGCGAGCACTTGCAAGATGCCGTTCGAACTGGTCGTCATTAACGACGCCAGCCCTGAGCCGGAACTGTCTGAGTGGCTGAGGAATTTTGCCGGGGAGCACTCGGCGGTCACGCTGCTCGAGAACGATGAGAATCTCGGTTTTGTGGCTACCGTCAATCGCGGCATGGCGCTGCATTCGGATCGCGATGTGGTATTGCTCAATAGTGATACCGAGGTGGCCAACGATTGGCTGGACCGTCTGCATGCTGCCGCATATCGTGATTCGCGGACGGCCAGTGTAACGCCGTTCTCGAACAACGCGACGGTCTGCAGTTATCCGCGGTTCTGCGAAGAGAATCCAGTGCCCGCGGGCTGGGACACTGCCTCCCTGGACCGTGTCTTCGCCGCCGCCAACGCCGGCGAGACGGCCGGCTTGCCCACGGCAGTTGGCTTCTGCATGTATATCCGCCGCTCGTGCCTGGAGCAGGTGGGGCTCTTCGACGTGGAGCGTTTTGGCAAGGGCTATGGGGAGGAGAACGAGTTCTGCATGCGGGCGAGGGCGCAGGGCTGGCGCCACGTACTCGCTGGCGATTGCTTCGTGCGTCATGCCGGTGGCGTGAGTTTCGGCGACGGCCGGAATGAACGTCAGAAGGCTGCGGCCGAGGTGTTGAACCGCCTGCATCCGGACTATGAGCCAGAGGTCATGCGGTTCGTCCGCACCGACCCGATTCGTCCGCTTCGACTGCGGGCGGACCTGGCGCGGTGTGCGATGAGCCCACGGCCGGTGGTGCTCAACGTAGGTCACGCGCTTGGCGGTGGTGCCAGCCGGCACATTCGGGATCTCTGCCGTACCGTGCGCGGTGAGGCCGAAGTGCTGGCCCTCGAACCGGCGAAGGATGGCGAAGGACGAGTGCGCTTGTTTCGTCCCGACGCTTCGGAAGCGCTGGATTTGAACTTCGACCCGGGCGGCGAGCTGGAACGGCTTTTCCAGGTGCTGCAGGCGATGGGCATCGACCATGTGCACTTTCACCACTTGATCGGATTCCCGGAGGCGGTGCGGGAGCTTCCCGAGCGCTTGGGGGTGCCTTACGACGTCACGCTGCACGATTTCTATTTCTATTGCCCACAGAAGCATTTACATGACCATGAACACCGCTATTGCGGTGAGCCCGACGATGCAGGGTGCAATGCGTGTCTGCAGCGACGGCCGGCGCCGGGTAACCCGTCCATCGAAGCCTGGCGCGCGAAGTTCCGGCCGTTTCTCGACGGTGCTATGCGCGTTTTCGCGCCTTCGCAGGCGGTACTGGAGCGCGTCCGGGCCCATTTCCCGGACGCCCACTACCAGTTGGCCCCTCATCCGGAGCCTTCCCGGCATGATGATATGCCTGTGTCTCCCACCCCTATGGCCGATTCCGAGTCCCTGCGCGTGCTCGCAATCGGTGCCCTTGGGGAAATCAAGGGTGCGGATGTCCTGGAAGAGGCGGCACTGCTTGCGCGGGAGCGGAATTCGCCAGTGAGCTTTACGCTGCTGGGCTTCGGTTATCGACCGTTGCGTTCCCACCCACGCAGCAGCCTGGTGGTTACCGGCGCGTACTCCGAAGAGAGTCTGCCGGGGTGGCTAGACCGTATTCGCCCACATGTCGTGTGGTTTCCCGCGCAGGTGCCGGAAACGTTCAGCTTCACGTTGAGCGCGTGCTTCGAAGCGGGGTTGCCGGTGGTGGTGAGCGATCTGGGGGCATTGCCGGAGCGGGTACGGAGTCGGCCATGGAGTTGGGTTTGCCCCTGGACGCTGACCGCGGCGCAGTGGTTGACGCTCTTTGAAGAGCTGCGCGAAGCGCACTTTCGCACTGGCGAACAACCGCCGGTACCGCAAGGCACGGTGCCGCGTGCGGGCTTCGAATACACACGGGATTATG
The DNA here is from genome assembly GCA_964530405.1 of uncultured Ectothiorhodospiraceae bacterium. Taxonomy (GTDB): domain Bacteria; phylum Pseudomonadota; class Gammaproteobacteria; order Nitrococcales; family Nitrococcaceae; genus Arhodomonas. The sequence goes on along the minus strand of CAZHBN010000335.1, from coordinate 163 downwards.
TCGCCCCGATGACTTCGATCCGCCGCACTGGCAACGCGGACTGGCAGGCGCTGCAACGGGAGCTCGAGCGTGCTGGCCGCCTCCCTGATGGCGTCGTGCGGCGTTTGCGTGCCTTCGCATTCGCGGCTGCGGTCCGCTTGCATCGGTACGACTGGTTGCGTGG
>CAZHBN010000334.1:0-4120 GCA_964530405.1 uncultured Ectothiorhodospiraceae bacterium | reverse complement strand
ATGAAGTAGAACTCACCATCCTGGAAGAGGAACTCGAAGGTGCCGGCGCCACGGTAACCGATCTGGCGGCAGGCGTCGGCACACCGCTCGCCGATGTGATGCCGCTGCTCCGGGGTGATCCCCGGCGCCGGGCTTTCCTCGATGACCTTCTGGTGGCGGCGCTGCATGGAGCAGTCGCGCTCGCCAAGGTGAATGGCGTTGCCGTGCTGGTCGGCGAGCACCTGGATCTCGATGTGGCGTGGGTTGTCCAGGTACTTCTCCATGTACACCACCTCGCTGCCGAAGGCGTTCTGCGCCTCGGCCCGGGTGACCGCGATAGCGTGGAGCAGATTGGCCTCACTGCGCACTACGCGCATGCCGCGCCCGCCTCCGCCGGCGGCCGCCTTGATGATCACCGGATAGCCGATCTCCGCGGCGATGCGCAGGTTCTCGTCGTCGTCCTCACCGAGGGGGCCACCGGATCCGGGGACGCAGGGGATATTGGCGGCCTTCATCGCCTCGATGGCCGAGACCTTGTCCCCCATCATGTGAATGGTCTCGGCCCGGGGGCCGATGAACACGAACCCGGAGTTCTCCACCCGCTCGGCGAAGTCGGCGTTCTCGGAGAGGAAGCCGTAGCCCGGGTGAATGGCCACCGCGTCAGTGACCTCCGCGGCGCTGATGATCGCCGGGATGTTCAGATAGCTCTCGCCGGAGGGGGGCGGGCCGATACAGACGGACTCGTCGGCCAGGCGTACGTGCTTGAGTTCGCGGTCGGCGCTCGAGTGCACCGCGACAGTGCTGATGCCCAGCTCCCGGCAGGCGCGCAGGATGCGCAATGCGATCTCGCCGCGGTTGGCGATGACGACTTTATCCAGCATGGGTGCGTATCCGTTGGTGCCAGAGGTTTCAGGGCGTCACTCGATAATGAACAGCGCCTGGTCGAATTCCACGGGCTGGCCGTTCTCCACCAGGATGCTGCGCACCGTCCCGGCCTGATCGGCCTCGATCTGGTTGAGCATCTTCATGGCTTCGATGATGCACAGCGTGTCGCCGGCCTGTACCTCCTGGCCTTCCTCCACGAAAGCCTTCGCCCCGGGCGACGGCGAACGGTAGAACGTCCCCACCATCGGCGAGCGCACCGTGTGCCCGGCTGGCTCGGCCGGCACAGGCTCGGACTCGACCGCGGGCGAGGCCGGTTGTGGCTGGGCGGCTGCCGCCGGGTCCGGTTGCGCCGGGACCTGATAGTGCATGGGCATTGCCGCCTGCGCCGCACCGCCTCCGCGGCTGATGCGCACCGACTCCTCACCCTCGCAGATCTCGATCTCGTTGACCCCGGATTCCTCGAGCAGCTCGATCAGGCGTTTGATCTTGCGGATGTCCATCGCTGTTCAGTCCTGTCTCGTGCGCCGCAGCGCAGCGTCCAAGGCGTATTCGTAACCCGCCGGGCCGAGCCCGGCGATCACGCCCTCGGCCCGGTCGGAGAAATAGGAATGACGGCGGAAGGGCTCGCGTGCGTGCACATTGGACAAGTGCACTTCGATGAACGGAATCGCGACGGCGAGCAATGCGTCACGAATCGCGACACTGGTGTGGGTAAACGCGGCCGGATTGATGATGATAAAGTCCACCTCGTCGTCCCCGGCACGCTGTATCCGCTCGACGAGCTCATGCTCGGCGTTGCTCTGGAAGCATTCCAGCCGGGCACCACGCGCGTCGGCGAGGCCGGTGAGATGCTTCTCGATCGACGCCAGTGTCTCCCGGCCATAGTGCCCGGGCTCACGGCGGCCGAGCAGGTTCAGGTTCGGCCCGTTGAGCAGCAGTACCGTCGCCATGACCCTCCCTCGATGACTCGCCCCGTAAGGCACGGTGCTGTCAGGCGGGGTATTCTGGACCACAGCCAGCGCTTTGTCCAGTTACAAGCCGTTACCAACCATTTCGGAGACGTTGCCGCGCACTTCGTAGCAATTCACGGCAACGGGAGCGACCGCATCACATCCCCGCGAGCTCGGCGAGCACCGGGGCCAGCTCGCCCTCGTGAACCTGGCGGGGGAAGACATGGCGGATCATGCCCTCACGGTCGATCACCACGGTGTAAGGCAGCGTGCCGGCCTCGTTGCCGTATCGCGCCTGCACTTCCCTGCCCGAGGTGAACCCGAGCAGAGTCGGATACCCAAGGGGCTGCTCCTCGATAAAGGTCATCACCGGCTCACGCCGATCCACGGCCACCCCGACGAATTGCACACCTCGATCACCGAAGCGCGCCTGCAGCTCGTTGAACAGCGGGATTTCCTCGCGGCACGGCGGGCACCAGCTCGCCCAGAAATTGAGCACCACGACCTGGCCGTCCCACTCGGTGATCGAACGCGTCTCGCCGTCCAGATCCGGCATGGTGAACACCGGCCGGCGCTCGCCCTGGCCCTCCTGGTACCAGAGCACCCCGCCCACACCGAGAGCACCGCCGAGGAGAACCAGTAGCGCGGTATAGACCAGACGCCGCATCAACCGCGCCCTTCGCCCCATGCTTCACGCAGCCGCGCGAGGAACGGGTCGGGCCCTAGGAAGCCGACGACGCGCAGGGAACGCCGTTCCTCGCCGCCGGGGCCAAAGAGCATCACCGCCGGCGGCAGAAACACGTTCAGCTCGCTGAGCAGGCGGCGGTCGGCGGCATTCATGTCCGTGACGTCCACGCGCAGGAGCACTGCCTCCGCGAGACGAGCGCGTACGCCGGGATCGGAAAACGTCTCCTCGTCGAGCTGCACGCAATACACGCACCAGTCCGCATATACATCCACCAGAGCGGGCCGGCCCGCCGATCTCGCATCAGCGAGCGCCGTGCGGAGACCATCCAGATCATCGACCGTCCGGAACTCGCCGGCCGCGACGGTCCGTGCGATGGTGCCACCGCCCATAGCGAGACGTTCCAACGGCCGCCAGATATCACCGCCACCGGCGGAGGCGCCCACCAGCGCCACGGCGCCCCAAATCACCAGCGCCAGCCCGCCGGCCTTGCGTAGGCGATGGCCATGCGCGGCGCCATGGGCGAGCGTGTCGAGCCCGCCCACGAAAACCCCACAGCCGAGCAGCAGCAGCCCCCAGAGGGCCAGTGTCACCGGTGCGGGTACAATCCGGTCCAGAAAGTAGATGGCCACCCCGAGGAACAGCACACCGACCACCTGGCGGACGAGATTCATCCATACGCCCGCGCGCGGCAGCCAGCGTCCGGCGGCGGTGCCGATGACCAGCAACGGCACCCCCATGCCGTTGGCGAGCACGAACAGCGCCAGACCACCGAGCCAGGCATCGCCAGTAGCGCTGATGAACGCCAGCGCGGCGATCAGCGCCGGCCCCGAGCAGGCGCCCACGATCAGCGCCGATAGCACGCCCATGACCGCCACGCCGATCACCGTGCCGCCGCGCTGGCGGTGGGAGAGCTCGGTGAGTCGCGTCTGCCACGCGCTTGGTAGCTGCACGTTGAACACACCGAACATGCCCAGCGCCATCACCACGAAGAGCGCGGCGAAACCGCCCAGCACCCACGGGCCTTGCATCTGCGCCTGCACCGCTGCGCCCGACAGGCCGGCAGCAACACCGGCCAGGGCATAAGCCACCGCGGTGGACTCGATGTACACCAGCGACAGCCAGAAGGCCCGCCAACCCGTGCGCCGGCTATCCCCGGCGATGAGGCCGGAGAGGATGGGCACCATCGGGTAGAGGCAGGCAGTGAACGCCAATACGAGCCCGGCGAGGAAGAACCCGGTGAGTACGGCTGCTGTATTGCCGCTGGCGAGCACGCTCCCGAGGCCGCCGGTGGCTCCCGCGGCGACGCCGATGGCAGCGCCGGCGCCATCGCCCGGGGTTGCCGACGCCCCGCCACCACCCGCGAGGCTTACCGTGACGGTCTGCGGTGGATAGCACACGCCCGCTTCGGCGCAGCCCTGGTACTCGACGACCAGATCCACCGGCCCGGCCCCCTCGAGGTAGGCCGACGCGGAAACCGGTTCCTCGTAGATCTCGACCCGGCCGAAGTACGGATCGTCCTTTTCCTTGCCTGGCGGCGTCTCCACGCGCACAACGGCGTTGTCTTCGCCGGTGACGCTGAAGCCGACCTTGTCGCGGTAGAGATAGTAGCCGTCCTGAA
>CAZHBN010000333.1:1953-4124 GCA_964530405.1 uncultured Ectothiorhodospiraceae bacterium | reverse complement strand
CCTCCACCGAGACTTCGAGGGTTTCGCCCTTCTTCCGCACCGAAGCGCGATGGGCTTGCACATAGAGCGGCATGGCCTCGTCGTTCATCACCGAGAGCGGGCGAACGCCTTCGCTGAGACGCTTGAGGTTATTCACTTCGTCCGGCAGGCAGATAGTGACCAGCGAGCAACGCGGGCACTTGGGGCTGTCCTCGAGCGGTGGCGGGATGCATCCGCCGGCGGCAAGGGCGCGCAGGCCGCTAACGGCGTCCACGGTGCGCTCGCGCAGCTCGTCGTCGAAGGGAATGCGCACCCGCTCCCGGGAGCCGCGGAAGTAGAGCGTTCCTGCCTCGACACGGTAGCCGTGCTCTTCCAGCAACATGCCCTGAACGCAGAGTTGCACCTGTTCCGGTAGATAGGCGCCCTTTTCGACATGAGGTCGTTTGCCGCGCTTGTAGTCCACGGGCATGGCCTCGTCGCCCTCGGTCTCGGCGATATCCAGCTTGGCGATGAGGCCGAGGCGGTTGGAGGAGAGCGTAACCGAGCGCGAGTGAAGGCGTTCGTCGCTTTCAGGGTCCGGCTCGGGCAGCAGGGTGTCGCGCCGGTCGACCCGCCGGTGGACATGGCGTCCGCTCACCGTGTCCCCGGAATCCGCCCACTCGCCCTGCACCCATTCCAGGTACGCGAGCCGCGGGCAGTATTCGTACTCGTTGATCATCCGTGCCGGCAGCAACGGCTGGTCGTCGTTGAGCTCCGGAAACGGGAGCGGGAGGTCACGCTGGCGTCGGTCGGTCATGGCCTTGCCGTCACATGTTTCGTGTTACATTACGTAAAGTGATCTGACATGCATCACGTGAGAGGGTGGTGCCATGGGCACTCTGAATGTCCGCCTTCCCGATGAGCTGACCAGGAGCCTGGAGCACGAGGCGAAGCTGAGCCACCGGCCGAGGTCGGAACTCGCCCGGGAGGCGATTCGCGAGTATCTGGAACGCCTGGAGCGGGAGCGCTACCTGGGCGCGTTCGTCGCGGAGGCGAAGGCGGTCTATGGTGATCGGACGCTGCGCGCGGATGCGCACGAGATCGCCCGGGAGATGAGTGTAGCGGAGGCCGAGGCGTCCCGGCCCTCGCCCGCGGATGATGATGCGGGGGAGGATTGGTGGCGGTGATGCGTCGCGGAGAGGTTTGGGTCGCCAATCTCAACCCGAACCGTGGCCGTGAGATCGGCAAGATGCGCCCGGTGGTGATCATGCAGCATGACGCGTTGCTGGCGCTGGAAACGGGCATGGTTATCGTCCTCCCTCTCACCACGAAGGCGCGTGCGTCGATGACGCATTTCCGGCCCCAACTGCCGGCACGGGACCGGCTGCTCCGGGACTCCTTTGTCGTCGTCGAGCAGCCCCGCACCCTGGACGTTACCTACATCGGCGACGGCCCGCTGACCACGTTGAACGCCGAGGAGATGGCCGCGGTGGAGCGCGGTCTCTCCACGGCGTTGGGTATGGTGTAGCGTGATCCGCTCACTGTCAGTCCTCCGATTCCCCGGTTTCCGGCCGAAACAGACCCAGCCCGAAATGACAGGCGAAGCCGAGCGCGATCGGTCCGCTTACCGGCTCGGGGAACGTCAGCCTGACGAATTGCCCCCGTGTATCCGGCTGGCGTAGCCGTTTCGGCGTGCTTCGGAAACGTCGGAAGTGCACGGGCCGCCGCGGCGTGCCGCCGACCGTTAGCCGCTCCACCGGCTCGATGCGCGCCGGCTCGGGCAGATTGCGTTGCCGGCACTCACGGGCGATCTGCTCGGCGATGCCGAAGTGCTTCTTCGCGAACCAGGGATGTAGGTATGGGGTGACGGAGGTCCACACCCGGCCGTGGCCGAAGGGCACAGCGTCGGGGAATGCCTCGCGGTCGCCGTAGCCTTCCACCAGCACCTGCCACCGGCCGTCGCGGTCCCACAGCCGGCGGACGCGGTCGAGCGCCCGTATGGCCTGCGCCGGCAGGCCGTGCGGTGTGTGGACGAGGATATGGTCGATGTGTCCGTCGCCGTCCGCATCTTCCGGCAGGTAAAAGGCGTGGCCGTGATTGTTTTCCGCGGGGAGATCGTGTCCCGACAATGCCGGTGGAATGGTGCCGTTACCGACGTCCTCGGCCCGCTTCATGGCGGCCATCCGGGTGATCTCGGCGATGCGCACGGTATC
>CAZHBN010000333.1:1669-1943 GCA_964530405.1 uncultured Ectothiorhodospiraceae bacterium | reverse complement strand
CTCGATCCGCGGAAGCGGGCGGCCGGAGAGTGCCAGTCGGACCGTGGTCGCGGGGTACGGCTGAGACGATGCCCGCGTCGTCGCAGCGGGGGCAAAGGCGTCCGAAGGGCGTTGATAGGTGACGAAGCGGGCACCGGGGGGACTGCTCCAGCCTGCGGCCTGGAGGTCCGCGGTTTCGGCACGCAGGGTGTCGACGAATCGCTCCGGCAGGGTCGCCCGGATCTTGCGCGCGCGCGGCCTGCGCTGTTTCCCGTCGAGCCCCTGCGCGGAGATG
>CAZHBN010000333.1:0-1659 GCA_964530405.1 uncultured Ectothiorhodospiraceae bacterium | reverse complement strand
GGAAGCCCGCGATCGAACGGCGGATTCCCGCGGCGTCCAGCCCGTGAGCGGCGATGGTGTGCTCGCGCCACGGTGGGTACTCGCCAGGCGTGATCGGGGCGATGAGGCGGACCGGGTCGAGGGCGAGCCCCGTATCCGGCTCGACGCCGAGCTCCGAGGCATGGCAGTTGGGTTCGCCGGTCCATGCCTCCAACCGGCGTGCCTCCACCCAGCTCTCCGCGCGCCCGAGGAAACCGAGGTCGCGCAGAAGGTCGTCGAGCAGGTCGCGCTGGTCGGCCGGGAGTGTCAGCGTTGGCCAGCAGGCTACGAGCTCGCGCTCCGGATCGACGCGTGCAAATGCGTCGAATACCAGGGACGTGGTCTCCCGGCCACCGTTGACTCGACCCTGGGGCATGTAGTGGCGGCTATGGGCCTGGATCGCCGGGGGTAGCGCATAGGAGGGCAGCGTGTCGGCGAGTGCCTCCAGCAGCCCGTCGAGTACCGACTCCGGGTGGCGGTCCGCCCAGCCCTTGCGGTGGTAGGTCGCCACCAAGGCACGGAGGATGCGCCACGGCGACGGCGGCCACTCGACCTCGGCCTCGTTGACGTGACGGCCCCACGGGGTGGCGTGATACCGCCCCGCCGGGAAGCGAAAGGCGATGGCGAGCATGGTTACTTCCTGTAGGTGACTTCGGTGATCCGCGGCTCGTTGAACAGCCCCGCCTCGGCAGCGGAGTCGATGAGCGTCGGCAACGCGGTTTCGAGCTCCGCGAGCCCGGGTACCTCGAAGCCGTCCGGGCGTGTGGTGCGCAGCTCGCGGCATTCCAAATCGCAGGCCGTGCGCAGCCGGAGGCCGGTATCCAGGAACCGGCGGATCTTGAACAAAGCCAGCGCGATCAACAGATTCTCGGCGGCCTCGCCGAGTCCGAAGGCGCGGATCTGGGACAGGTCCAGGTTGAAGTAGGCAGTGATGCGCGGGGCAACGTATTCGTCACGGGCGTAGGGAACGTTGCCGAATCCCTTGGAGGTGTCACCGCTCGGGTCGACGGTATCCACCTTTACGCCGCCGCTGGCGGCGACCTGGACGTCTTCGGCCTCGATGAATGCCGACAGGGCACGGGGCAGGCGGAGCCGCCCGCCCGCGAGCTCCTTCTTCGCCAGGAAAACGCCGTGTAGTGCGGCGTTCGTGTCCACGCGCACCAGCGTTTCAGCGAGCTTGCGGATATCGACCCGCCCCTGCTCCATGTGGGCGAGTTCGTCCTTGAGCATGTCCAGCACCGTTTTGTCCTGACCTTCCAGGATGTACGGCGAGTTGAGCCGATGGGCCTCCAGTACGGAGCTCGTCAGGACCTCGCCGTCCGAGTTGCGGACACGGACGTACGGTAGCCCCTTCAGTGGCTCGACCCAGTCCTGTTTTGCTTCGTCCCAGCACACGGCTTCCAGCCGGTTGGCCATGCTCTGGGCGGATTCCACCAGCAGCATCTGGGCATTGCCCTCGGGCGCAGGGTACTCGGCGGCGCCGAGGTCCGGGAAGCCGGTGGGCTGGAAACGGGCGCCCTGGATCGGCTGGAGATCGGCCTCCAGCAGCAGACGCGGGGAGCGGTCGATTCCGTCGAAATTCAAGGACATGGTTCGGCTCCTTCAGTCGGTCTCTGGTGTCTCGTGGGCGTGTTCGGTGGC
>CAZHBN010000332.1:0-4154 GCA_964530405.1 uncultured Ectothiorhodospiraceae bacterium | reverse complement strand
TGAAGCAGTCGGAGATCGCCCGGGTTACGGGCGACTCCGTCGCCACGGTGAGCCGCCTGATCAAGCAGGGCCATGAGCTCGGCATGGTGGAGATCAACATCCGCTCGCCGTTCGCACCGACGCTCGATCTGGAGCGTGAGCTCATGGAAACGGCGGGTCTGGACGAGGCGCTGGTGGTCCCCGCGGTCTCCGAGAACGAAGCGATCGTGTTGCAGAGCGTCGGCGAGGCGGCCGCGAACCTGCTCATGAGCCGCATCGGCGACGGTGCGACGATCTGTATCACCGGCGGCAAGGGTGTCACGGCGACCGTGGAGGGCATGGCCGAGGGGCATGACTTCGATGTCGAGGTGGTGCCCACCACCGGGCTCGTTCAGGGCAAGCACTACACCGATGTGAACCACGTTGCCTCGGAGATGGCGCGCAAGCTCGGCGGCCGGGCGTACCAGATTCACGCGCCCATGTTCGCCGATACGGCCGCGCAGCGGGATGTGCTGCTGGAGATGCGCTCGGTGCGCGACGTCTTCGACCGCGCGCGCCGGGCGAACGTCGCCGTCGTGGGTATCGGCTCCATCGAATCCGATCAGTCGAGCTATTTCGACCTGCACCCCGACGGCATCGCCGATCGCGACCGGATCCTGGAGATGGGCGCGAAGGCGGAGCTGATCGCGCACCTGCTCGATGGCGACGGCGCGCTGTGCGATTACTCCATGAACGCGCACCTGGTGGCGCTGCGTCCCGACGAGCTCCACGACATTCCCTGCACCATCGGCGTGGCCGCCGGTGCCGCGAAGGTGGAGCCCATCCGCAGCGTGTTGCGGGGCGGGCATCTGCGTGCGCTGGTCACCGACGAGCGAACCGCCCGCGCTGTCCTCGATCTGCTGCGATCCGGCTAGCCCGCCGGCGCCTCCGCGATCTCGCCGCATGCCGGTTGGCCGGCGGATGCCCGGCTGTGCGAGTCACACTCACGACAAAGGGCCGTCCCGACAATGAGCAATAACAACCGCGACCACCGCCTGCGGCGACTGCGGGCCAACCCGAACCCCGATGTGCTCGTCATCGGCGGTGGCATCAACGGCATCGGCGTGTTCCGGGAGCTTGCCCTGCAGGGCGTCGACGTGGTGCTGCTGGAGCGCTCGGACTATTGCGCCGGCGCCAGCGGTGCTCCTTCGCGCATGATCCACGGCGGCCTGCGCTACATGGAAACCGGCGAATTCCGTCTCGTGCGCGAGTCGCTCGCCGAGCGTAACCGCCTGCTGAGGAACGCGCCGCACTACGTGGCGCCGTTACCCACCACGGTCCCGGTTTTCGAGTGGTTCTCGGGCGTGAGCAACGCGCTGATGCGTCTCCTCGGCCGCAGCCAGCGCCCGAGCCGGCGCGGCGCGTTGATCATCAAGACCGGTCTGGTGCTCTACGACCTGTTCACCCGGAAGAACCGGGTGATGCCGCGCCATCGCTTTCGCAGCCGCGGCGACAGTCTCGCGCGCTGGCCGGACCTGCACCCGGAAATTCGCTGCACGGCGACCTACTACGATGCCTCGATCACTTACCCGGAACGTCTGGGCATCGAAATGATCGCCGACGCGGAGGCCGCCCACGACGGCGCCGTCGCGCTCAATCACGCGGGTGCGGCGTCGGCGGAGGGTGACGGTGTGGTGCTCGAGGACCGTCTAGGCGACGAACGCCTGACGCTGCACCCGAAAGTCGTCGTCAATGCCACCGGCGCCTGGATCGATCTCACCAACCGGGGCCTCACACCAACGGCGAAAAACCGCCAGGCGATGATCGGTGGCACCAAGGGGTCGCACCTGGTGGTCGCCAACGAGCGCCTGCGGCGGGCGCTGGACGGTCATATGGTCTACTACGAGAATCACGAGGGGCGTGTGTGCATCCTCTTTCCGTACTTCGATCACGTGCTCGTGGGCTCCACCGATCTCAAGGTCGAAACTCCCGAGGGCGTGTACTGCGATGATGACGAGCGCGATTACATCCTGCGCTCGCTGCGCTACGTCTTCCCCGACATCGAGATCCGGCCCGACGAGATTCTTTATACCTTCAGCGGCGTGCGTCCCCTCGCCAACAAGGACGCTGCCACCACCGGCCAGCTCTCCCGCGACCACGAATGCCGCGAAATGCCGGCGGAGTACGGCTTGCCGTTCCCGGTGCTGTGCATGATCGGCGGCAAGTGGACGACTTTTCGTTCCTTCGGGGAGCAGGTCGCCGACCGTGTGCTCGATTACCTGGGGCGTCAGCGTCGCTGCCACACGCGTGATCGTGCCATCGGCGGCGGCGCGGCGTTTCCCGAATCCGCAGCCGCACGCACGGAGTGGGCGCGGGAGCTGGCCGAGGCGCACGGGCTGGATGTCGCCCACGCGCAACGGCTCATGGATCGCTACGGCTCCCGCGCCGCATCACTGGCGCGCTATCTCGCGGAGCACGCCGATGGCCCGCTGGTCTCGGCGCCCGCCTATACCCGTCGCGAGATGCGCTGGCTGATCGAGCACGAGCAGGCTGAAACCCTGGACGACCTCGTCGCCCGCCGGACCTGCCTGGCCATCAACGGCGATGTCTCCATGGATGTGCTCGTCGAGCTCGCCGGAATCCTCGGTGAGTGCCGCGGGTGGTCCGCCGGGCAACGCCGTCAGGCCGTCGATGCCTGTGTGGAGAAGCTCTGGCGGCTGAACCGGGTGTCGGAGGCCACGCTTTGCAATCGCAACAAAACAGAGGAAAACGACGATGTTCAATTCGCATAAGGTGCGGCTCAACCGCCTGTTCCGGAACGACCGCTGTCTCGACGTCGCCATCGATCACGGCACCTTCAACGAGCCCACCATGCTCTCCGGCCTCGAGGATATGCCCGGGGTCACGAAGACCCTGGTCACCGCCGGGCCCGACGCCATTCAGATGAACTATGGCCAGGCCGATCTGCTGCAGAACGAACCCGGGCCGGTGAAACCGGCGCTGGTGATGCGGGTGGATACCGGCAACGTCTACAACAAGGTCTCCCACCGCACCATGTGGTCGGTGCTGCAGAACGCTCGTGACCCGGTGTTGCCCGCCGTGCAGATGGATGCGGCATGTGTCGTCGTGAACCTGCTCATGCTCCCGGGGGAGCCCGAGCTCTTCCAGCAGTGCGTCGAGAACATCTCGCGCCTGCGCGAGGATTGTCAGCACTACGGCATGCCTTTGATGATCGAGCCGCTTGCCATGGCCCCCAACAGCGAGAAGGGCGGGTACATGGTCGACGGCGACATCGACAAGATCGTGCCGCTGGTACGTTTTGCCCGGGAGCTCGGCGCCGACGTCATCAAGGCCGATCCGCCGGACGACGCCGAGGCGTTCCACCGCGTCGCAGAGGCCGCGCGCTGTCCGGTTCTGGTGCGCGGTGGTGGCCGCGAGGATCTGCTCACGGTGCTGCGCAAGTCGCAGGTCCTGCTCGAACAGGGGGCCATGGGGCTGGTCTATGGGCGCAATGTCTACCAGCACGACAATCCCCGCAGAATCGTGACCGCACTTTCGGCGATGATTCACGAAGGCGCCTCCGCCGAGCAGGCGTGGGATGTCTACCAGCGCGGCGACGACTGACACGACTACCAACCCGCTGCGTCATACGGCCCGTCCCGTGGCTACTGCGGGGCGGGCCACAATGAGCCCCGAAGGAGGAGAGCTATGGGGTATCTGATCGGGCTGGACGTGGGTAACACCATGGTCAAGACCGCCCTTTTCGATGAGCTCGGCCGTCAGCTCGCCGTGCAGACCAGTCACGGCAGCACGCACCAGCCACGCCCGGGGCAGGTGGAGCGCAGCCTGGAAGAGCTGTGGAACGGTGCTGCCGGTGCGATCGGCGCCTGCATCGACAAGGCAGGGGTCGATCCGTCCCATGTCCGCGCGGTAGGTTGCACCGGTCATGGCAACGGCCTGTACCTTGTCGACCGCGAGGGATCACCGTTGCTGGGTATCCAGTCAATCGATACCCGTGCCATCGCCACCGCCGAGCGTTTGAACGGCGAAGGCCGGGGCGAGCGTCTGCGCCGGCTGAACCTGCAGACGCCGTGGCCCGCTCAGAGTCCCACGCTCCTTGCCTGGATTCGCGAGCATGACCCCGCGACGTTCGAGCGTATCGGCACGGTGATGCTGTGCAAGGATTTCGCGACGTA
>CAZHBN010000331.1:0-4168 GCA_964530405.1 uncultured Ectothiorhodospiraceae bacterium | reverse complement strand
CGGCGATGGGCTCCACCACGCCTTCGTCCACCAGCGCGAGCAGCCACGATTCATCAACGCGGCATACGGCCGTGAGCTCCTGCAAGGTCCACTCGCTGCTGTGATCGAGCACCACGCCGACCACCTCCGTGCGCCATTCCGCCATCGCCGTCACCTCCAGCGAATGTACCGGGGCCTTTCGGGTGCTGAACATGCCGGGCTCATCCGCGGTGACGCCGTCACCGGCGCCACGACGGGCAGTCAGTACGAAAAGAGATCGCCCTGCCCGGCTTTTGCCTTCCCGCTCTTGCGCTCGAGACGCAGCCTGCGCCGGCGGGTGGTCTCGAGCGTCGGCCGCAGCCGGTCCGTCCAGGCGAGCGCTGTGTGCCAGTCCCGGCGCACGTGCTCGTGATACTTGGCGAGCGCCTCCGCCGCCCGCTCGTCGCCGGCCTCCGCCAGCGTTTGCCACAAAGCGAGAGCCCCCTCCCAGTCACCGGCACGGCGCCGCAGCCGCGCCAGCTCGTGCCACCCGGCCGGTGTCAACGCCGGCGCAGCCTCGAGCACCCTGCGAGCATCGCCCTCCCGTCCGGCCCGGCACCAGGCGCGCGCGGCGGCCAGCGGGCAGGCTCCCCATGCCTGGGGCTCGGCGTGGGCGGCAGCCAACGCGGGCCACAGCGCCGCGAGGGAGGTGAGATCCTGAAGATTATGACGCAGCACGGCCGGCAGGCGGGCGGTCTCCCCGTGCTGGACGAGATCGAACCAGACGAGCGGCGCCTGACTGCCCGGCAGGTCGTCCTCGCGCTGCAAACCGAGCAGATGCTGCTCGGCGGTCGCCAGGCGGCAGTCCGGCCAGGCATGGCGGAACAGCCGGCGCGCGGGATGGAGCAGATCCACGTGCTCGGCCCCCTCCAGGGGGTGATCCTGGCGCGTGAGGCGGAAGCGGTCCTTGAGCAGCGGCGCATCGAAGCTCTTACCGTTGTAGCTCACCAGCTGGGCGTCATCGCCGAGCGCCGTGCGCACGGCGGCAAGCATGCCCGTTTCGCCGCCGAAGCCAGTCATCAGGAACTGGCGCACATGCAGCGAACCACCGGCGAACCGGGCCAAACCGACGAGGTAAGCGACCGTGCCCGTACCACCGGCGAGCCCGGAGGTCTCGGTATCCACGAACACGGCGCGTTCGCCGGGTAACGGCCCGACGCCCGGCAACAGGCTGGCACTATTCAGGCACTCGCCGGCGATGCCGCTCGCGGGAACATGGGTCTCGACACACACCACGCGCTCGCCGATCGCCTCGCCGCCGAGGACGCTCGCCAACGTCCCGGCGTCCACGGTTTGACGTTTTCTGCCCCGGCCGAGGCGCCCGGGGCCGCCGACGCGCTCCAGGCGCTCGCGCAGCGACGCATCTCCACCGTGGGAGGACTCCGGTGCGCCGGGCCTGGCACCGCCCTGGCGGCGCAGTGTGTCAAGACGTCGCTTGAGGCTCATGTCCGATGAACAGTCCCAGTACCGTCAACGCGGCTGTCTTCGGCGAAAACCCGCGCTGCTCGTCGGAGGCGAGGATGGGCCCGACGCAGGCCGGACAACCGAACTCGCAGCCGCAGGCCTGCACCAGGGCGTGGGCGTCGCCGGCCACGGCCTGGCGCTGATCGTACAGTGGCGCGGACAGGCCCACACCACCGGGATAGTTGTCGTAGAGGAACACCGCCGGCTTGAAGTGCTGTTCCGCATCCGGGTCGAGCTCGCCGCCGTCCAGCGTCTTCATCGCACCCCGGCCGGCAGCCCCGACGGTGGCGAACCAGCGTGCATCGCCGTCCCCCACGGCACGGCCGAGATCGTTGGGCTCGGCCATGGTACGCAGCGCCGCCACATGGTGCATGGCATAGGCGGCGCCCAGAAATCCGTCCAGCGCCTGCTGGCGGCTCTCGAAGGCTGCCCGCAACGCCTCGGGGGCGAGCTGCCACCACACGGCGGTGGTGTGCATCTCCTGGTCGGGCAGATGAATGTTGCCGAAGCCGATGTTCTCGTGGGTGTAGTAACGGATCTTCTTGTAGCCGGGTATGCGCCGGACCAGGTGCACCTCGCCGCGGGCCGTCTCGCGGCGGCCGTCACGGTCGGCCTCGAAGTTCTCCAGGATCTTCAGCCGGGTGTAATCGATGGCATCGGTGTAGTAATCCGCCCGGGTCTCGCGCACATACGCCTTGCGCCCCTCCCAGTCGAGATGCTCGACCTGGTAGGGGCTCGCCTGGACCATGTAAATAGCCCCCTCGTAGAGCGTTTCCGGCGCGCTGGAATAGTCCACCTCGGCGATGATGCGCTTGCCGCCATCGGTGGTGTCGATCACGACGAAGTTGCCCTCGGCCACCGAGCGCAGGCTCACGCTGTTGGCCGGGTAGCTGTCCTCCGTCCAGTGCCAGGCGTCGTCCTCGCGGTGGAGCACGCCCTGCTCCTCGAGGTAGGCGAGCAGCTCCTCCAGGTCTTCGCCGCCGAAGCGCTCGCCCTTGCGGAACGGCAGCTCGAAGGCCGCGCAACGCACGTGATCGAGGAGGATCAACAGCTGATCCGGCGCGATGCGTGCATGCTCCGGGGAGGCGCCCAGAAAGAACTCCGGGTTACGCACGATGTACTGGTCCAGTGGCTGGCTGGAGGCCACCAGCACGCCCAGCGCCGTGCGCTCGCGCCGCCCCGCCCGGCCCAGCCGCTGCCACGTCGCGGCGATGGTGCCGGGATAGCCTGTAAGCAGGCAGACGTCCAGTGAGCCGATATCGACGCCCAGCTCCAGCGCCGAGGTGGCGATCACGCAGTCCACCTCGCCGCCGCGCAGCGCCTTCTCGGTGGTGCGGCGCTCGGTGGGCAGGTAACCACCGCGATAGGCGGCGACCCGGGTCGCCTTGCGCGGATCACGGTCGAAGATGTCCTTCAGGTACTTGGTGATCACCTCTACCATCAGCCGCGAGCGCGCGAAGATGATGGTCTTCATCCCGCCGCGCACCGCCATGCGGGCGATGCGCGTCACCTGGGAACGCGCCGAGGCGCGAATACCCAGATCAGCGTTGATCACCGGCGGGTTCCACAGCAACAGGTGCTTCTCGCCGGCGGGGGCGCCGCTGTCGGTGATGGCCCGGACGTCGTCGCCGACGAGCTGGCTGGCGAGCTCACCCGGGTTGGCGATGGTGGCCGAGGAGAGAATGAATACCGGATCGCTGCCGTAGAAATGACAGACCCGGCGCAGCCGCCGGATCACGTTCGCGACGTGGGAGCCGAACACGCCACGATAGGTGTGGGTCTCGTCGATGACGACGTATTTCAGGGACTCGAAGAACTGCGCCCACTTGGTGTGATGCGGCAGCACCCCCTGGTGGAGCATGTCCGGGTTGGAGACGACGATGTCTCCCCGGGTTCGCACCGCCTTGCGCGCGTCCCCTGGCGTGTCGCCGTCGAAGGTATAGGCACGGATACCGAGGCCGCCGGCTTCGTTGAGCTCCATGAGCTCGGCGACCTGGTCCTGGGACAGCGCCTTGGTGGGAAAGAGGTAAAGCGCCTTGGCCCGTTCCTTCAGCGCATCCTGCAGCACCGGCAGGTTGTAGCACAGCGTCTTGCCCGAGGCGGTGGGCGTGACCACCACCGTATGCCGGCCGGCACGGATCGCCTCCCACGCGGCGCGCTGGTGGCTGTAGAGACGCTCGATGCCGCGGCCGCGCAGCGCCCCGGCAAGCCGCGGATCCAGCTCGTCCGGCAGATCCGCGTACCGCCCGTCCCGCGCCGGCACTGTCAGCTCGCCGGTGATGCGGCCACGATACTTGCGCCGCAACCGCCCGCCGAGCCGCCGCACGGGATCGGTGGTCGCCGACGGCCTGGCCTGCCCTGCCGGTGCACTCATGTGTGTCCTATCCCCCGATATCGCGTGGCGATATTGTGGCGAGTTGAAAGTAGCAAGTTTCAAGTGGCACGCGCCGAGCTCCAAGCAAAGCATTGTGGCCCGGAACCGGGCCGAAACAATCCACGTCGCGACTCGCAGCGCTCGTATGTCGGCGAGCGCGCAGCGCTGGCCGACAGGCCACACGCAGAGATGTCGGCTGCCAAGAGCAGCCGACCTACGTGACCGCGATGGACTGCGCTGCGCTCCGTCCAACCCACGCTCGCGGCGCCTACATGCGATAGTGTGCCCGTGCTACGTGCCGCACTTGGAACT
>CAZHBN010000330.1:0-4170 GCA_964530405.1 uncultured Ectothiorhodospiraceae bacterium | reverse complement strand
GTCATTCGATGATCTCCTCGGCGAAGGTCGCCTTGAAGGGCCGCGCGGCGGTGTGCAGCCAGCCCCAGAAGTGTTCGGCATATCCGGCGTAGACGACGCAGTCGAACGTGGCCGTGTCGTCCACCTTGTGAATGAGCACACCCACATCGGCCATCACGGTCTGCCCGACGAACCCTGCCGGCGCTACTGCGGCATCGAGGTCCAGGCGGCACTCGCGGCTCAAGAGCTCGACAGCGGCCGCGCCGCGAACCCGGAAAGCGGCACGCCCGTGGCTCTGCTCACTGGCGTGGCCCACGCCACGCAGGCGCTGCGCGACCCCGGCGGTGAAGTGGCCGTTACGGCCGCCGTCCGCGGTGAGCAGCCACTGCCCCGGTGCCAGTGGCAGCGCGGTGAATCCCTCTCCGGCACCGGCCAGGCGCGTGCCGGCGGGGATGCCCAGCGCTGACGCAACGGCTTCGGCATGTCCGGGGCGGGCCATGACCTGGCAGAAAGCGAGACCGCACCGGTGGCGGATCAGAAGATCCGCAACCTGTTGCGACGGGCGCTGCAGATTCAGGTGATCCAGTGGGTAACGAGGCTGTGGGTCAGTCACGGAGCCGGCTCCCTTCCTTGTCCACGAAGCAGGGTTCACAGACCCTGACGGGCACGGTTTCGCCGTACAGCGGGAAGAACGCGTAGAGGGTCTGGCCGAGACGCTCTTCGCCGCCCCTGACGAAGCCAAGGGCGATCCAGGCCTCCACGTGGGGGCTGTAGGCCACCGAGGAGAGCCAGCCCAGGCTGGTGTCGATGGAGGCATCGGCGGCATCCGCCACCAGGTGGGCCCCGCCCCGCAGGCGCGTGTCGCCGTCGATGGCCTGCACGCCCACCATGCGGGGCCGGGCCGGGTCAGTGAGGGCCGGCCGGGCCCCCAGGGGCTTGCCCACGAAGTCCGTCTTCTTGGCTTCGAACATGCCGCCCAGGCCGATGTCGTGGGCGCTGGTGCGCCCGTCCAGCTCCGGGCCGGCGGCGTGGCCTTTCTCGATGCGGAGCACCGACAGCGCCTCCGTACCGTAGGGGGTAATAGCGTACGGCGCGCCGGCTTCCATGATGCGTTCCCACATGAGCTGGCCGTAGCCCCAGGGGACGCTGACCTCGTAGGCCAGCTCGCCGGAGAAGCTGATGCGGAACACGCGCACGGGAAAGCCACCGCCGTCCAGCTCCAGCACGCCCATGAACGGCAGCGATTCGCCGGAGAGATCCGCGTCCGGCAGCGCCGCCTGCAGGGTGCGGCGGCTGTTCGGTCCGGCGACCGCCATGGTGGCCCACTGTTCCGTGGCCGAGCAGACCGCCACGTCCAGCTCCGGCCACGCCACCTGGGCGTGAAACTCGAGATGGGCCAGCACCCCGGCGGCATTGGCGGTGGTGGTGGTCATGACGAAGTGGTCCTCGGCGAGCCGCGAGGTGGTGCCGTCGTCGAGCAGGTGACCGTCGTGGCGCAGCATGGCGCCATAGCGCACGCGGCCCACGGCGAGCTTGCGAAAGCCGTTGATGTATATGCGGCTGAGGAACTCGCCGGCGTCGTCGCCGTAAACGTCGATCTTTCCGAGCGTGGAGACATCGCAGATCCCCACGGACTGGCGCACCGCCGCGGCCTCCCGTCGCGTGGCGCCGGCGATGTCCTCGCCGGGCTGCGGGTAGCAGCTCGGGCGCAGCCAGTGTCCGGCCTCCACGTACCGGGCGCCGTGGGCCTCGTGCCAGCGGAACATGGCGGTGCGGCGGATGGGCGCGAAGTCCCGTCCGCGGCGGTGGCCGGCGAAGGCACCGATGGCCACCGGCACTGCCGGCGGGCGGAACCGGGTGGTGCCCACCTCGGGAATCGGGCGTTGCTGCTCACGGGCAAGCAGCGCCAGACCGTTGACGTTCGAGGTCTTGCCCTGGTCCGTCGCCATTCCCAGGGTCGTGTAGCGCTTCAGGTGTTCGACGCTCTGAAAGCCCTCGCGGTTGGCGAGCTCGACGTCACCGGCGGTGACGTCGTTCTGGTAGTCGACGAAAGCCTTGCCCTTCCCGGGCACGCGCCAGACCGGCTGCAATGGCGTCGGTGACTCGTTCTCGACAGCGGGTGGCTCTATCGGCGTGGCGATCTCGAACCCGCTCTGCCGAGCCGCTTCCTTGCCGGCACCGAGACCCTGGCGCAGGCAGGTCGCCAGATCGAAAGCGCCGGCACCGGAACCCGCGCAGCGATACGCCCCCGAACCTTCGCCTGGCACGAAGGCGGCGATGGCCTCGTCCCATTCCGGCTTCAGTCCCGTCTGACTGATCAGGCTCACATCCGGTGTGTACCCCCCGGAGACCGCCAGGCAGTCGCAGGCGATGCGCTCCAGGGCGGCACCGTGATGGTCCACTACGTCCACCGCCTTGAGAGCCTGACCGCCGCGAGCACGCCCGGGCAGCGCGCCGGTCAGCACCCGGATGTCGTGGCTCCGGGCGTGTGCGGCGACCGGACCCGGGTCGTCCCGAGCGTCCAGGACCGCGGCGACATCGAGTCCGCTGGCGGCAAGATCGAGGGCTGTGCGGTAGGCATCGTCGTTGTTGGTCGCCACCACGAAGCGGCGCCCCGGTGCGACGGCGAAGCGATTGAGGAAACCGCGGACCGCAGAGGCCAGCATGATCCCCGGGAGGTCGTTGTCATCGAATACCAGCGGCCGCTCGAAAGCGCCGGGGGCCAGCACGACGCGCTTCGCCCGCAGTGTCCACAGCCGCTGGCGGGGCGAGCCGGACGGTGGTTCGGGCAGATGGTCGGCAACGTGTTCCAGCGCACACAGCACGGTATGGTCATAGGCGCCGGTCAGCGTAGTGCGCCGGAATATGCGGACATTGGACATGTCCTCCAGCTCCGCCTCCAGAGCCGCCACCCAATCGGTGGCGGGTTGCCCATTCAGTTCCTCCCGCTCCATGCAAAGGCGGCCGCCGAGCCACGGGCGCTCCTCCAGCAAAATCACTCGCGCACCGCCGCGACCGGCGGCAAGCGCGGCCATCAAGCCCGCCGGCCCCGCCCCGGCGATGACCACGTCGGCATGGGCGTGGCCGTGCTCGTAGTGGTCCGGGTCCGGCTCGCCGGCCGCCCTGCCCAGTCCGGCGGCCCGCCGGATCCGCTTCTCGTAGACCTTCTCCCAGAAGGCGGCAGGCCACATGAACGTCTTGTAGTAGAAGCCCGCCACCAGGAAGCGCTGCGCCAGCCGGTTGGCCGCCAGGAGGTCGAGCTTCAGCGACGGAAAGCGGTTCTGGCTGGTCGCGTCGAGCCCATCGAATACCTCGATCGTGGAGGCGCGGGTATTGGGCTCGCGACGGGCGCCGGTGCGCAACTCCACGAGCGCATTGGGTTCCTCGGAACCGATGGTGAGCACGCCGCGGGGACGGTGATACTTGAAGCTCCTGCCCAACAGCCGCACGCCGTTGGCGAGCAGCAGCGACGCGAGGGTGTCGCCCTCGCAGCCGCGATACTCGCGGCCGTCGAAGGTCACGGTGACCGAACGTTCGCGGTTGACCGCGCCACCCCGCGGCAGGCGGAAGTCCTGGACCTCGTTCATCGGCGCACCTCCCGTTCCCCGGCCGGATGACCGGTTTCCGGGATCAGTTCGTCGTCGGGGTAGCCGGTGGCGGCGATCTCGTGGCTGGCGGTGTGGCGGAGCACCTTCACGAACCGCCGGCAGCCACCCACGTGGTGCCACCACTCCAGGTGCCAGCCGCGAGGATTGCGCCGGAGATAAACGGCGCGATAGGCGGTGTCCGCATCGGTGCCGATGGGGGCCGGGTCCACGGTGGCATCGCCCTGGTACTGGAACTCGGCTTCGTCGCGTACGCCGCACCACGGGCAGTCGATTCGATGCATCGGTGCGTCTCCTACTGCATCCAGGGATTGGGGCCGGCGCCCTTCTCGTCGAGCAGCGCCCCGGTGCGGAAGCGCTCGAGGCTGAAGGCCTCGGACAGGGAGTGGTCCCGGTCATTGGCGATGGTGTGGGCAAAGCACCAGCCGGAGGCGGGCGTCGCCTTGAAGCCGCCGTAGCACCAGCCGCCATTGAGGTAGAAACCATCGACGGGGGTGCGCGTGATGATCGGGCTGCCGTCCATGGTCATGTCCATGATCCCGCCCCAGTGACGCAGCAGCCGCAGCCGTCCCAGTTGCGGCAGAAT
>CAZHBN010000329.1:0-4170 GCA_964530405.1 uncultured Ectothiorhodospiraceae bacterium | reverse complement strand
CCGGCGGGGGCGCCGTCCTGCGGCTGATGAGCTACAACATCCAGACCGGCATCGAGACCCGCTATTACCACCATTACCTCACCCGCGGCTGGCGTCATCTCCTCCCCCACGGCGAACGGCGCGGCAATCTCGATCGCATTGGTGAGCTCATACGCGACTTCGACATCGTGGGTTTGCAGGAGCTCGATGCAGGCAGCCTGCGCAGCGGCTTCGTCAACCAGACCCGTTATCTCGCCAGTGGCGGGCACTTTCCGTACTGGCACTTCCAGACAAACCGCCGAATCGGGCGCCTCGCCCAGCACAGCAACGGCGTTCTCTCCCGCTTCCGGCCGCTGGAGGTGCGGGATCACAAGCTGCCCGGCATGATCCCCGGGCGCGGCGCACTCATGCTGCGTTTTGGCGGTCCGGCGGAAAGTCTCAACGTGGTGCTGCTGCACCTGGCGCTCGGGCGTCGCACGCGGCTGCGCCAGCTTGCCTACGTCGCGGAGCTGGTGAACCGTTACCGGCATACCGTGATCATGGGCGATCTGAACTGCCTGTCGGACAGTCCGGAGATGCGGTTACTCTGCCGGCATACGGATCTCCACGAGCCAGTGCATGAGCTGCACACCTACCCGAGCTGGGAACCCAGGCGCAACATCGATCATATCCTGGTGTCGCCATCGATCACTGTCCGTGCTGCGGAAGTGTTGGACTATCCGCTGTCCGATCATCTGCCCATTACGATGGAGGTGGAGCTGCCTCCGGAAGTGGTGCTGGTGGCCTGACGAGCCCGTTCATGCAGGCGTGAGCGGCCTGTGCCACAGCCTCTGGGCCTGGGCGAGGGGCACGGGTGGGCTGAGGACATAGCCCTGGCAGAGGTCGCACCCGGCTTCGCCGAGAAAGTCGAGCTGGGCACAGTTTTCCACGCCCTCGGCGACCGTCGTCAGCTGAAGCTGACGGGCCATGGCGATGATGGCCCGAACGATGGCGCGGTCGTCCTCGTCGTGGGTGATGTCCTGTATGAACGAGCGATCGATCTTGAGGACGCTGGTGGGGAGTTGCTTGAGCTTGCCAAGCGCGGAATACCCTGTGCCGAAGTCGTCGACAGCGACGCCCATGCCCATCTGGCGGCAGTGGTGCAGGTGCTCGATACCTACCTGGTCCGGCTCCATGAGCACGCTTTCGGTGATTTCGAGCTCGAGCAGCGACGCCGGTAGCCCGTGCCGGGCGAGCGTGTTTTCGAGACAGCGGGGGAGTGAATCGTCGAGAAGCTGGCGCGGCGAGACGTTGAGCGCCACGCGGGGGCGTTCCGCGCCCGGCCATGCGGAGAGGTCCTCGCAGACCTGACGGATGACCCACTCTCCCAGGCCGTGGATGAGCCCGCTGCGCTCGGCGATGGGAATGAACTCATCCGGTGCGATCGTTCCGAGGTGCGGGTCGTCCAGGCGCAGCAGCGCCTCGAAACCGGTTATGTGCCCATCGACAATTCTGACCTGGGGTTGGTAGACGAGGCGGAAATCGCCCTGGTCCAGCGCGTGGCGAAGGCGTACCAGCACTGCATTGTGACGCGCCGCGCTCTCGCGCAGGGCAGGCAGGTATCGTTCCGTTCGTCCTCGGCCGTGATGGCGTGCGCGCCCCAGCGCCATCTCGGCGGCACGAATCAGCCCGTCGGCGCTGCTGGCATCGTCGGGAAAGTGCGCGCTGCCGGCACAGCACGATAGCCGCATTTCGTGGCCCTCGATGCGCATGGCCCGGGAAAGGTGATCGTGCAGTACCTGGGCACGTGCAGCCGCCTCGGCGCTATCTCGCGCGGGGACGGTCATCAGGAATTCGTCACCGCCCCAGCGCCCCAGGAGTTCTCCCGGCTCCAGCGCCGCCTGGAGGCGGCTGGCGACCTGGCGCAGGACATGATCGCCTACATGGTGGCCGAGGACGTCGTTGATGAGGCGGGAGTCGTCCAGGTCGAGCAGTACCACGCCGAAAGCGCCGCTGTCGCTCACGCGCTGGTCGAGGCGTTCACGCTGGAGCTGGCGGTTGGGGAGGTCGGTGAGCCGGTCGTAGTAGGCGAGGCGGAAAATGCGTTCCTCGCTCGCGCGGCGTTGCAGGGCGCTGGCAACGAGCTCGCCCACGGCCGCCAGGAATTCCCGTTCCTGTAGTGACCACGTCCGCGGTGCCGTGATCGTATCGAAGCCCACGAGCCCCTGAAGAGCCCCGGAATAGACCACCGGCACCAGGAGAAGCCCCCTTGCCCCGCGTGCCGAGAAGACGGTGCGGTCGCTCGCGGCCGCATCCGGCAGCTCATCCAGGTCACTGACACAGATCGTTTCCCGGCGCTGCAGGCGTTCCATCAGCCATGGCAGCTCAGCGGTAGCGACGCGCTTGTCGCAAGGAACACCGCCACTTACTCCCTCCCGCCGCCAACCATGGCTGTTGCCGAGATAGCGTCCGCCGTCCTCGATGCCGTAGACGTAGGCGCGGTCGACGTGGAAGTGCTCGCCGATCTCGGCCAGTGCTTCGTCAACGCCACGGTGAATGCGGTCCGGGGGCAGGTTGACGAAGCGCGTCGAGATTCGTCCTAGCAGCGCTGTCGCGCGGTAACGGGCGGCGAGTGCCGCATCGATGCGCCGGTGGGCGGTGATATCCCGCGCGATCAGCAACGCGCTGCGCTCATCCACCGGGTGAACGAGCGCATCGAATTCCCGATCGCCCTGGGGAAAGGGCAGGCAGTAGTGCAGGCGTTTTACCCGCGCTTCGTCGATCGCGGCCCGGACCGCCTCGATACAGCGTGCCGCGGGTCCAGGCGGCAGCAACTCGTCGACGCGGCGGCCGAGGAGTTGCTCGGCGGGCGCGACCAGCAACGGCGAGTCGTTGACGCGCAGGTATCGGCCGTCGCGGTCCAGGATCACGACGACGTCGCTGGTCGCGCTCAGCAGCGCCTGCAATTCCTTGCCCGTGAATTGTGTGCTGGCGTCCCTCATGCCTTCAGCCCCCGCCGCGGCGAAGGCCCGCCGGGCCCCCTCACGCCCGAAAATGAAATCGTGACAGGGGTGCCAATCTACCTGCTTCGGCGTCGACGGAAAACCGCTTCCTTATCGGACCGTGACCGCCTCAGCATCTGCGTCCCGGGGGGCCTCGCCCGGCATCAGGAACTTGTCAGACGTGAGGCGGCTTCGTCGAGCACCCGGCGTGCGCGGTCCACCAGATCGTCGATCTGCGCGCAGGTGATCACCAGCGGCGGGCTCACCACCAAGGCATCGCCCACCGAACGCATTACCACACCGTGCTCGACGGCGAGATCCCGGCATAGCGTGCCGAGCGCCCCGGCCTGTTCATAGCGGGTACCCTGCGTTGCCTCGCGATCCAGCTCGAGACCGGCGAGGAGTCCGACACCACGGACCTCCGCGGTAAGGGGGTGGCTGCCGAGCTCGCGCCAGCGCCGCTGAAGATGGGGAGCGATCTCGCCGTGTGCGCGACTGATCAGGGCTTCGTCGCGCATCAGTCGCACGTTGGCGGCGGCGACCGCGCAGGCCACCGGGTGCCCCGAGTAGGTGAAGCCGTGACAGAACTCGCCGCCCGCGTCGATGAGTACGTCCGCCACGGTATCGCGCACGACCACGCCCCCGATGGGCTGGTACCCCGAGGACAGCCCCTTCGCAATGGGCATGAGATCGGGTTCGAGGCCGTAGTGATCGCTGCCGAACCAGTGGCCGAGCCGTCCGAAGCCGCAGATTACCTCATCGACCACCAGCAGGATGTCGCGCTCGCGGCAGATGCGCTGGATTTCCGGCCAGTACGAGTCCGGAGGCACGATCACGCCACCGGCGCCCTGAACCGGCTCGGCGATGAAGGCAGCGACGCGCCCGGCACCGACCGCGTCGATGCGTCGCTCCAGTGCCCGCGCCATCTCCAGGCCGAAGGCCTCGCGGTCCAGCCGGCGGTCGCTGGCGAACCAGTTGGGCTCGTCGATGTGCTCGATGCCGGGAATGGGCAGCCCGCCTTGGGCGTGCATCGGCGCCATGCCGCCGAGGCTCGCCCCGCCCATGGTGCTGCCGTGGTAGGCGTTGCGCCGTGAGATCAGCACCTGCTTGTCCGGCCGGCCGCGTGCTGCCCAGTAGTGGCGCACCATGCGAATGACGGTGTCATTGGCCTCGGAGCCGGAGTTGGTGAAGAACACGTGATCCATGCCCG
>CAZHBN010000328.1:0-4203 GCA_964530405.1 uncultured Ectothiorhodospiraceae bacterium | reverse complement strand
ACGTGGCCGCCGTCGTCGCCGCGCATGTAGGCGAGGTACTCGTCGCCGGGGATCATGCCCTCGTCGCCGGTGGGGGTGCCGTCGGCCGCCACCTGTGGGCCGAAGAACGTGCCGTAGCCACCGCCGTCGGCGGTATCCACCAGCGCGCGGTAATTGTTGTAGATGGCCAGGGTGCGCAGCTCCGCCGCCGTGGGGTTCGCCGGATCGGCGAAGGCTGGGGCGGTGGCGCTGGCGAGCCCCGAGGCGCCGAGGCCGCCGGTGAGCAGGTCGTTGCTCACGCCGTCGTAACGCGTGTGGTGAATCTCGCCGTCGAGGAAGCCGGGACGCTCGTTGCGGGCCTCGTCGTCATCATCACCGAGGCAGCCCGTGAGGGCCAGCAGGCCCGTGCCGATCAGCAGGCAGTGCGGGGCGTATCGCATGGGTGACTCCTCCGCTATGCGAATCGTTGTGCTTGTTCGCGGGCACTCTGCGCGGCCCAACGGTTCGTCAGGTAACGCAGAGCGCCCGATGCCGGTCCCAGTGGTCAATTACGGGCATCGGCCCGCTTCGAACACGCCGGTTGTCGTTTCGTGTACCCAGCCTTCGATGAGGGAGGCGAAGCCGAGGGCATCGTCCCCACCCACGGTAAAATAGCCTATTCCGTAGTAGGCACGTCCTGCGGCGTAGTGCTCCATGTTCGTGGCGTACCAGTCCGTGCACTGCGGCTCGACAGGCGGTGCGGCCGTGCGTGGGTGGCGCTGGAAGAAATCCCAGATCAAGTCGGGGTAGCTCGGCCCTGCTCGCACCGCCCAGGGCCCTTCCTGCCCATCGGAGCCGCCGACCCAGTAGTGACCGTGGTCGGTGTCGGCGGTGCTCGCCGTGTCGATGGGCCCATCGAAGAAGACCGTCTCCACGATGGAGCGTTCGTCCCCGTCGCCGTAGCGGGTGTGCACACAGTCATAACCTTCCCGGTAGTAGGGCGTGCACGGCATCTCGGACGTGCGGGCGGTATCTGCCGTATCCCTCCCATCGGTACCGAAAACGCGTAGATGCGCATCGCGCAGGTTGTGTCCGGCCGGCTGGATGACCGTGCAGTCGTTATTGTTCTGGAGCACCATCAGGGGGATGGGGTAACCGTCGTCGAGCTCGGCGCGCATATCGTCGGCGACGCGGCTGACGCTGTGGAAGCTGGCGAAGCCGGGACAATAGAACGATACCGAGGCGGCGCTTTCACCGTAGGGGAGCCCGGCGGCCGAGGCAGCAGCGGCCCAGTATTCATTGTGTGTGGTTGCGGCGACCACGGCCATCGCACCACCGGAGGAAAGGCCGGTGATGTACCGGCGTTTGGGGTCGATGGCGTACTGGCTTTCAATGTGGCGTGCCAGCCGGTGCAGGTCTTCCGGCTCGCCCCGGCCTTCCTGACGGTGACGGTCGAACCAGAACCCCCAGCAGTTCTCGTTGCGCAGGCCGTCATAGCTGGTGATGAACGGTGTCACCAGTACGAAACCGAACCGGTCCGCCGCCGCTTTCAGGCCCCACTCGTCCATCACGTTGTCATCGCTCTGGCCGCAGCCGTGCAAGGCCATGACCATTGCTGCGGGCTCGGGGAGCTGATCGGGTACGTAGAGCTGGTAGTCGCGATCACGGGAGCCGGAGTGATCGCCGGCGGGGAGTGTGCCCGAGATCAGGGTGCCGGCGTCGGCCGGCGTGATGGCGAAGCCCAGGGCCAATGTCGCGGCGGCCCGGAAAAACCGCTGACGCAGGGTTGTCATGATGGTCTCCTCCTCCTTGTGATTCCGCGGCGCTGTCGCTGTTGTATGCCGCGGCCGCCCCGTTGGGGGCGGCGTATTGGTTAGCGGCCGTTCATGGCATCAGCCCCGGAAGCCA
Organism: uncultured Ectothiorhodospiraceae bacterium; assembly: GCA_964530405.1. Lineage (GTDB taxonomy): Bacteria > Pseudomonadota > Gammaproteobacteria > Nitrococcales > Nitrococcaceae > Arhodomonas. The sequence continues at coordinate 2,337 of CAZHBN010000328.1, read as the reverse complement.
CAGCACCACGCTGGGGAAAGCGATGCACAGAGCGAGCCCGGCGAGCTGCAGGAGCACGAACGGGATGATGCTGCGGTAAATGGTGGTGATCGCGACTTCGCCGTTGGTGATGCCCTTGAGATAGAACAGGGCGTAACCGAACGGCGGGGTGAGGAAGCTCGTCTGCAGGTTGATGGCCACCAGCACCGCGAACCAGATGACGATCGCCTGGCCGGAGAGTGCCAGGCCGAAGTCGAGGCCTTCGAGTACCGGCAGCAGCAGTGGCAGCACCACGTAGCTGATCTCGATCCACTCCAGGAAGAACCCGAGCACGAAGATCAGCCCCATGATCAGGAACAGTAGTGCGTAAGCGCCGAGGCCGGTCCCGCTGACCAGATCCTCGATGAGGTAATCGCCGCCGAGGCGCTTGAACACCACGCTGAAGCAGGTCGCGCCGATGACCACGAAGAGGATCATCGCGCTGGTGCGCGAGGTGTCCCGGGCCACTTCTCGCACGGTGGCGAGATCGAGCCGGCGCAGGAAGACGGCGAGCAGGGACGCGCCGGCGGCGCCGATGGCGGCGGCCTCGGTGGGCGTGGCGATGCCGGCCATGATGGAGCCGAGCACCGCGACGATGAGCAGCGTCGGCCCGACCAGGTCGCGCAGCAGTGCAACTGCCAGCGGCGTCGGCGTCTGCGCGTCATCGTCCGGCTCGGGCAGCGGCGCCCAGTCCGGCCGCGCGCGGGCCATGCCGAGCAGGTAGATGATGTACAGACCGCCGAGAATCAGGCCCGGAAACAATGCGGCCTTGAACAGATCCCCCACGGACACCTGCAGGATGGAGCCCATGAGCACCAGCATGATCGACGGTGGGATCAGGATACCCAGGGTGCCGGAGGCGGCGACCACGCCGTAGGCCATCTCCGAGCGGTAGCCCTGGCTACTCATCACCGGCAGCGCCAGCAACCCGAGCATGACCACCGAGGCGCCGATGATGCCGGTGCTCGCCGCCATCACCACGCCGAGTACGGCCACCGACACCGCCAGCCCGCCGCGCACGCGGCCGAACAGCCGCTGCAGCGTGAGCAGCAGGTTGCGCGCCACGCCGGAGCGCTCGAGCATCAGTCCCATGTACACGAACAGCGGAATGGCGATGAGCAGCCAGTTCTCGATGACGCCGCCGTAAATGCGCGAGCCGACGGTGCCGAGGAACAGGGTGGGGATATCGCCGATGAAGGCGAACACTATACCGATGCCCGCGAGCAGGAAAGCCACCGGGTAGCCGCTGAAGATGCCGGTCAGCAGGGCGATGACCATCAGAATGGGCAGGGTGTATTCCGCCAGCATCACTGCCCCTCCTCGCCGGCGAGCCGGGCGGGCTCCAGCAGTCCGGCGGCGCGCTCGCAGATCTGGCCGAATGCGCCCAATGCCAGGAACACGAGGCCGGCGGGCAACATGCCCTTGATGAGGTAGCGGTCGGTGAGCCCGCCGTAGTTCGAACGTTCTCCGGACATCCAGGCCATCGCCACGGAGTTGCGATAGAGCCAGGCGATGAGCAGGCAGAACGGGATCAGCAGCAGCGCATGGCCGACGATGTCCACGACCGCACGCCCCCGCGGCGAGAGGCGCTGGTAGAGCAGATCCACGCGCACGTGGTCGTCGTGATGCAGTGCGTAGGTGCCGCCGAGGAGCGTGAGCACGCCGAAGAGGTGCCACTGCAGCTCGGTGACGCTGTTGATGGTCAGCGCCTGGCCGAACAGCGGGACATCGCTACCCCAGCGGGCAATCTCGTTCACCCCCAGGGCATTCAGGGCCACGGTGGTGAGCACCGCCGCGATGATGCCCACCACCAGCCAGCTCGTGAGCTCGCCGACGCGCAGGCCGAGGGCGGCGAGCCCCCGGCCCGCCGCCGCCAGCACCCGGGCGCCGTCGCGGCGCCAGGGCGGGAGGCTGTCGCGTTCAGTCACGCGGCACCTCCTGGAGCTCGTACCATTCGCGTACGAGATCGGCGTGCTCGGCCAGAGAGTCGTACGCTTCGGCGAAGCGCGGGTTGTTCTCCTTCTCCTCGGCGAGCACTTCCTGCCAGGTGGCGTAGAGCTCTTTCAGCACGGGCTCGGGGAAACGCTGCACGTTGACGCCTTCCGCCTCGAGCTTGTTGATGACCCGCACCTGCTCGGCGGCCGCCTCTGCCATGGACCACTGCAGCGTGGAGCGGCAGGCGCTTTCGAAGCGGGCCTTGGTGGCCTCGTCGTACTGATCCCAGACGTCCTTGTTGATGATGAACGAGAACCAGCTCGCCGATTGGTGCCAGCCGGGGAAGTAGTAGTGGTCCGCCACTTCGCTGAAGCCCATGGCCTG
>CAZHBN010000327.1:0-4233 GCA_964530405.1 uncultured Ectothiorhodospiraceae bacterium | reverse complement strand
CGGGTCGCCACCGAGTGTCTGCATGGCGTCGCGCATGGCGGCGAGGTCGACCACGGCGGGCACGCCCGTGAAGTCCTGCAGCACCACCCGGGCGGGGGTGAACGCGATCTGGTCCGAGGGCTCGGCCTTGGAGTCCCACGCGAGCAGCGACTTCACGTGCTCGGCGGTGACGTTCTGCCCGTCCTCCTTGCGAAGGAGGTTCTCCAGCAGGACCTTCAGCGAATAGGGGAGGCGGTCGACGTCGTGCTCGCCCTTGAGGGCGTCCAGGCGATAGATCTCGTAGGACCGATCGCCGACCTCCAGCGTGGATTTGGCATTGAAGCTGTTGCTCATTGTACCTCCCGATGCATTTGCGGGCAGTTGGGCCTTGGACCCCGGTCACCGTCGCCATGCCGGTACCGGGCGCCGGCGTACTGCTTGTTGGTTTGCGGCCCGCAGTGCTCACGAGGTGGTCCGTGCGGGCCTGTCATGCCGTCGTCCCCGGGCGGCGGCCGCCGTGCCCGGCCGGTTCGCCTGACTCCGGCCCCGCGTGGCGGCCGGGTCGGCCCCGGCAGGCGGCCACGGCTGGGGACGTGATGCCGTGGCCTACCCTAAAGCGCAGGCTATGATACACGAGGAAAGTATTGATGTGGCAGTGCATCAGGCCGATCGCCGCCATTGATGACGTATACCGACTCCCCGCGGGCTCGCGGGCGCCCGACAGTATAGGCGCCCGGCTGGCGAGGGGTGAGTGGCGGGATGGCGGGTGACGCCCGGGGTCAGGTCGTGGCGAGTTGCTCGCGGGCGCTGGTCAGTAGCTGCTGGCGCCCCAGCAGCAGCCTCATGCGGCCCCCGCCGGCCTGGCGCCATAGCGCCGCCGCGCGCAGGGCGCAGAGCAGCAACGCACGAATGGTCGCGGCATTGCGCTCGTCTTCGAGATAAGCGCGCTCCCCCTGGACGATGATCCGGGGGCGGACCTTGCTCACCGTTTCGGTGTAGAGATCCCCGAGGTTGCGGATCACGTTGTCATGGGCGGGCGAGCCGAAATACTCCGCCTGCTCGGCGGCGGTTCGCAGGCCCGAGACCAGGCGGCGGAAGAGTGCCTGGTCGCGGTTGAGGCGCCGCTCCAGGTGGAGAACGTTCACCAGATACCGCGTGTAGGTCGCCTCCCGGGGGTCGCTGAGGTGGTCCACCAGCAGGCGCAGACCCGGGTGCAGCGATTCGCGGCCACCGTAGAGGCTGGCTATGTCATCGTCGAGCGTACCGAGCAGTGCGCTCAGGCACGGCAGTATGCGACGCCTGTCGCCGTGGCCGTGCGTGGCAATCGCGCGCACCTGCTCCAGGGCCTGGAGAATGCCGGCGAGGGCGAGAACCTGGTCACGATCATGCGACGCCACGTGCGACTCCCCCCGGGGCTTCGGCGAGCCGCTCGCGAATGACGCCACCGCCCAGGCAGCGCGCGCCGTCGTAGAACACCACCGACTGTCCCGGGGCTATCGCGCGCTGGGGGGCGTCGAAACTCACCAGGACCTCAGTGCCGCGCGGCTGCAGCGTGCACGCCTGGTCCGGCTGGCGGTAACGGGTCTTGGCAGTGCAGCGCAGCGGGCCCTCCGGTCCCCGACCGTCGACCCACGAGAGCGCCGTGGCGACCAGGCCCCGGCTCATGAGCCGGGGATGGTCGTGGCCCTGGGCGACGATCAGGCGGTTGCCCTCGATGTCCTTGTCCACCACGTACCAGGCCCCTTCGCCGTGGCCTGCGCGGCCGCCCAGGTCGAGGCCACGCCGCTGGCCAATGGTGTAGAAGGCGAGCCCTGCGTGCCTGCCCACCGCGACCCCTTCAGGGGTGACCATTTCGCCCGGGTCACTCGCGATGTAACGCGAGAGGAAGGCACGGAAATCGCGTTCGCCGATGAAGCAGATGCCGGTGCTGTCCTTCTTGTCGAAGTTGTCGAATCCTGCCGCTTCGGCCTGATCCCGCACCTGTGGTTTCTTCAGTCCCGCCAGGGGGAAGCAGGCGCGCTCCAGGTGGCGCTGGCCGAGCGTGTACAGGAAGTAGGTCTGATCCTTGTTGGAATCCGCGGCCCGCATCAGGGTCAGGCGGCCGTCGCTTTCGCCGATACCGGCATAGTGGCCGGTGGCGACCCGGTCGGCGCCCAGACGCAGGGCATGGTCCAGAAAGGCGCGAAACTTGATGCGCTGGTTGCAGAGAATGTCCGGGTTCGGGGTGCGTCCGGCGCGGTACTCCTGCAGACAGTGTTCGAAGACCTCCGCGCGGTACTCCGAGGCGAAATTGGCCTGATGCAGTGGAATTCCGAGCGTCTCGCACACCTGCTTGGCGTCATCCAGGTCGTCGGCTGCGGTGCAGTGCGTGTCGGTATCGTCGTCTTCCCAGTTTTTCATGAAAAGACCCTCGACCCGGTGCCCCTGATCCAGCAGACGCAGGGCCGCAACGGCGGAATCGACACCGCCCGATAGACCAACGATGATTCGCTCGGCAGTCACTGTTCCGCGTTTACCGCTCTTCCCGTTCAGGTGCAGGAGGATAACATGCGCTCAGTCCACCTCGCGCAGCAGCGCCAGGGGGTAGTCGTGGCCGGCCAGGAAGTCGTCCACCGAGCGCAGCACCATCGGGCTGCGCAGGTGCTCGCGGGCGCTCACGATCTCGTCACGGGTGAGCCATAGCGTGCGCCGGATCTCGGCATCGAGGGCACGTCCGGGGTGGGTTCGCACCGTGCGTGCGGCGAAGGTGGTTCGCAGGAACGTGGTCCCCTTGTGCGGGTGGCGCCAGCGGTAGATGCCGACGATCCCGGTGGGCTCGATGTCGACGGCAGCCTCTTCCAGCGCCTCACGTCGGACGGCCTGCACGAGGCTTTCACCGGCTTCGAGATGACCGGCGGGCTGATTGAGCCGCAGCGCGCCATCGATGACTTCCTCGACCAGGAGAAAACGATTGCCGTCGGTGATTACCGCGGCCACGGTCACGTGGGGTTTCCATTGCTTGGCGTCGGCTGGCATGTCCCGGGCACTCCGCGTTGGACCTGTCCATTGCCGGGATAGGATCGTGCGTTGTGCAGGCACGATCAACCGACACCGGCGGACCCGGCGCCGGACTCAATGGCGGTGCGGACGCCAGACGTCCTGTCTAGTCATTGTGTGGCGGTCCACCTTCGTCATCGGCGGCGATGAAGACATTCTCGCTCACCGGTGTGGCGGGGTGGGGGCGCTCGCCGGCCTCGGGCTCGAAGAAGTCGGGCTTCATCAGCTCGATGAATCGCTTGGCCTGTGCGGAGAGGAACTTGCCGCGGCGGGTCATGACGCCGTAGGTACGGCGCGGGAAAAGATCCGGCAGCGAACGGACCGCGATCTGTTCGGCACCGGTCAGGCAGATGTTGCTCGCGATCGCGATGCCGAAGCCGAGCTCCACGTATCGCTTGATGATCTCCCAGCCCCCGACCTCGAGACGCACCTTGTAGGGAACGCTATGCTGCTGGAATACGAGGTTGATCAGCCGCCAGGTCGTCAGTTGGCGTGGCGGGACGATGAGTTCCCCGTTGGCGAGATCCTCGAGGCTGATGATGTCCTTCTTTGCCAGGGGATGGTCCAGGGGTGTGATCAGCGACAGGCCGTAGGAGTAGACCGCGCGATAGTTGATATCGTCGGGCAGGTCGAGCATGGAACCCACGGCGAAGTCGACCTCGTCCTGTCGGATCGCCTGGCATAGCTCGCGCCCCTGCAGATTGTGGAGCTTCACGTGTACGCCGGGGTACTGCGCCATGAACGCCCGTATCAGGTCGGGCAGGATGTAGAGTGTCGTGGACTCGCCGGCGGCGATGTCGAGCCTGCCCGCATGCAGGCTCTGACTCCGTGCCGCGAACTGCTCGGGCAGTGCGTCGACGCCTTCGACCAGCGGCTGTGCCAGCTCGTAGAGCGTCTCGCCGTCGGGGGTAAGGCGGATACGCGGCCCGCGCCGCTCGAACAGGGTGATTTCGAGCTCGCGCTCCAGCGCCTGGATCTGCAGCGATACCGAGGGCTGGCTGAGGAACAGCCGTTCCGCGGCCTTGGAGATACTGCCCGACTGGGCCGCGAAGCAGAATGCGCGCAGCTGCTTGATTCGATTGTGCTTGTAGTAGATGCGGCCGACTCGGTCCGGGCTCTCAGCCACGATAATACCTCACCCGGGTCAATAATTAGATTTTCCAATATTGAATATTGTCGAAATAGGGTTGTCAAATGTTGCGACGCGGCATTATGCTC
>CAZHBN010000326.1:0-4245 GCA_964530405.1 uncultured Ectothiorhodospiraceae bacterium | reverse complement strand
CTCCTCGCGCCTTGCCACAGCGGCGCACACGGCCACTGAGACCTGACAATATTTCTTGCAAGGTTAGTATCGGTTGATCGGGCTAGTAGGCCCGTTCGTCACTCGCCGCTCGTTACCCGACCCGGCTGACTCAGGTCACCGGAGGCGACGTCGAAGACGTCGACCACGCAGAGCAGCGGGGCATGCACGCTCTCGTTGACCCGCAAGCCAGCGGTGACGGCGTCGTAGCTGGTGTCAGTCAGGCGATCGACGTCGCCGAAGGGCGCGCGTACCCGCACGGTTTCCTCACCGATCACCGGCGAATACCCGGGGCTGTCGATGAAGATGGGTAGGCCCGGCCAGGTGGGAGGCAGCTTGGGATCGGTGCCCTCGGGAATATCCTTCACCTTGAGCGCACCTTCGCCACAGGCCTCGTCGGGCACCAGCACCACCCAGTGGCTATGCCAGACGTTGCCGTCGTTGTCGAGATCGCCGTCGCCGTTCTCGTCGAACAAGGGCGTGTCGTCGAAATCGGGATGGGCGGTCACGGCCATGGCGAGAATACCCTGATCCTCGCCGAAGCCGACCTCGCTGGTGTCGAGGCCGGTGGGCCAGACGTAGGAGAAGACGTCGCTGCCGGCGAGTTCGCCGGTGGCTGTGGGCTTGCTGGTGCCGGCGTCATCGCTCACTTCCATGCGAAAGACGAGGTGTGGGCCGTCGATACTGACGCGGGCATGCACGATGTCGAAGGCAGCCTCGGCGTTGCCACTCTCGGCCTCGATGCTATGGGCGTGGACGACACCCGAGAGCGTTGCGGCGAGGATGGTGATCGCTGTGAAGGTTCGAGGGCGGGTGGTCATGATTGCTCTCCTTGTCGATGGTTTGACGACGATGACGGATCGGCGAAGCGCGACCAGAGCTGTGCCGCTTCGGAGGCGGCGGCGGGCTCGTGCTCCGGGCAGTCGAGGCGCAGGTGGCGCGCTCCGAAAGGCGCATCAACGAACGCGCAGTGGTGGGGCGTGTCCGCGTCCGCGTGGGCGTACGGACGGAAGTATCGGCAGGTAACGCATAGCCGGTTCACGGGCATCTCCCCGGCCAGCTGCAGATTGCGAATCACCTTGATCAGTGCCGTGAGCAGTGTCGCCTGTTCCGTTTCGGAGAGCCCGTCCACCGCCCGCAGCAGGAAATCGGGCCAGCTCGCGACCGCATCGGCGGTAGCACGGCCCCGGGTCGTGAGGGTCAGCGCGACCGCGCGTTGATCTTCGGCACAGGGGTGTTTGTCGACCAGGCCTTTCCGCACGAGCGTGGAAACCGCTCGGCTGGCGGTTGCAGGACGCACCGCGAGCTGCTCGGCAACCGCCTTGAGGCGAACGTCTTGCGGGGCCCGGGCACGGAGCAACGCGAGGATCTGGCCCTGGGTCGGGGTGAGGTTCTCGGGTGAGGCTTCCGCCCAGTCGTGACTGCGCAGGGCGCCGCCAAGGCGTGCCAGGCCCGCGGTAACGCGGTGTGCAACCGAGTCGTTCAACGCGTCGAAGGGTGTATCCATGGCTCTATGTTTATCACTGCTAACTACTTGTGTCACGTTTCTTGTCACTGCGCTCGGGCGATCGCCGATGGCCACTGCCGGCCCCGTGACCGACGCCACTCGCGGCCACGCGTGCACGGAACCATGCAGGGACGACGGCTGCGTGAAGACCGCCCGTCGGCGGAACACGGGCAATCGGGGCATGAACTCTACCCTGAGGGGGCGCACCGCGGCGGCGACGCCGGCTATGAGGTCGGCGCCGAACGCGCTGGCGTCTCAGCCGTGGACGCTATCTTGCGGCGGGTACTGGGGCGGCGTGTCCTGCGGGGGTTCGTGGCATGCCGGGGGCGTTACGACGCAAGGTGGTTGCGGTATATGCATTTTATTAATAACCTTATTCCAATAAGGTTTATGCGTCGCTGGAGGCCGTCATGACGGTGCGTACGGAAGTCAGGAGTTTCCTCCACGAGCCCACGTCCACCTTTTCCTACGTAGTCTGGGATCCGGCTACTCGGGTTGCCGCGGTGATCGATGCGGTGCTCGACTACGATGCGGCTTCCGGCCGCGTCGGCACCGACAGCCTGGACGAAATCGTGAGGTTCGTGCGCGATGCCGGTCTGAGCGTCGAGTGGGTGCTCGAGACCCATGCACATGCCGATCACCTAGCCGGAGGGGGGCGTGTGCAGCGCGAGCTCGGCGGTCGTACCGGAATCGGTGTGGGAATCCGTGCCGTGCAGCGCCATTTCCGCGCCGTATACGATCTCGGGGATGCGTTTCCGGTCGACGGCTCGCAGTTCGACCATCTATTCGCCGATAACGAGCGCTTCGAGGTGGGCGGCCTGGCGGCGCAGGCCATCCCTACGCCGGGGCACACCTCCGACAGCCTGACCTACGTGATCGGCGATGCCGCCTTCTGTGGCGACACCCTGTTCATGCCGGACGGCGGTACCGCACGCTGCGATTTCCCGGGTGGCGACGCCGCCACGCTCTATCGCTCGATCCAGCGTCTATACGAGCTTCCGGGGGCCACGCGACTGTTCGTGCTCCATGACTACCGGCCCGGTGGCCGCGAGTACCGCAACGAAACCACCATCGACGACCAACGTCGGCGGAACATTCATGTTCGTGACGGGGTTACCGAGGCCGAGTTCGTGGCTACCCGGCAGCAGCGTGACCGTACGTTGGGCATGCCGCAGCTCATCATTCCCTCGATTCAGGTCAACATCCGCTGCGGCATGCTGCCGGACCCGGAAACCAATGGCACGGCCTATCTCAAGGTGCCCCTGAATCGGGGGGATGCCTTCAGCCAGACCCACGAGGCGGGGGAGCAATGAGTATTGCCACTTTCGATCCCTTGACCGCACTGGTTGGTGGCGTGCTGATCGGCATCGCCGCCACGCTTTTGCTGTGGCTCAACGGGCGAATCGCCGGCATCAGCGGAATCGCGGCGGGGGCCATGGAAGAACGAGGCGAAGAGCGCGTGTGGCGCGTGCTTTTCCTTGCCGGCTTGCTGGGCGGTGCAGCGCTGGTATTCGTGTTGTGGCCGGAGCGTGCGACGCTGCATTCCGGGTTGCCGTGGTGGGGCGTGCTCATCGCCGGAATGCTCGTTGGCTTCGGCACGCGCCTTGGCAGCGGCTGCACCAGCGGTCACGGCGTCTGCGGCCTGGGCCGGCTGTCGCCGCGGTCACTGGTTGCGGTGGTCACCTTCGTCGCGACGGCGATGGTTACCGTGTTCGTGGTGCGTCACTGGCTGGGGATCGCGTCATGATGAGCCTGCTGGTCAGCGTTTTCGCGGGGGTGCTGTTCGGGGCGGGGCTTGCACTCTCGCAGATGACCGATCCCGCGCGGGTGCTGGGCTTTCTCGATATCAGCGGTGTGTGGGATCCGACGCTCGTGTTCGTGCTCGCCGGGGCGGTGATCACGACGCTGGTGAGCTTCCGTGTCGTCCTGCGCCGGCCCGCGCCGGTCTACGCCGCCCGCTTTCAGCTACCCGGGCGTCGCGATATCGATGGTCCGCTGGTGCTCGGCGCGGGGGTTTTCGGAATCGGCTGGGGGGCCGCCGGTTTTTGCCCGGGGCCGGGGATCGCCGCGTTGGTCATCGGCAGCGCGGTGCCCGTGTGGTTCGTGGCCGGGCTCGTGGTCGGCATGCTCGCCTACCGCTTCTCCCGTGGCGTGGCCTCATAGCGGCGGGTGGATGCAGGTTCAGTCCAGCCGGGGTGGTTTTCGCAGGGCCTTGGCTTTCCCCCGTTTGACCTTGCGGTCCGTGCGCTTCCTGCGTGCCGATTTGCTGGGCTTGGTGGGGCGCCGCTGTTTCGGTGTCTCGGCGACGCTGCGGATGAGCGCGCGCAACCGCTCCAGGGCGGCTTCCCGGTTCTGTTCCTGACTGCGATGGCGCTGCGCCTTGATGACCACGACGCCATCGCGGCTGATTCGCTGGTCACCGAGTGCCAGCAGGCGCTCCTTGTAGAACGCAGGTAGCGACGAAGCGCGGATGTCGAAGCGAAGGTGCACCGCTGAAGCGACCTTGTTCACGTTCTGTCCACCGGCGCCCTGGGCGCGAATGGCATTCAGCTCGATCTCGTCGAGCGCAATGGCGACGTTGTTGGAGATCTTGAGCACGGGTTGGCTGTCTCGTCTGCGATGGCGTTTATGCTACTAACCTTTTCGAAAGTATTGCCATGTCTCAGTGGCCGTGTGCGCCGCTGTTCGCTTCGACAAGCCGTGGCGGTATGCCGCCACTG
>CAZHBN010000325.1:0-4278 GCA_964530405.1 uncultured Ectothiorhodospiraceae bacterium | reverse complement strand
CCCGACGTGCTGCTGGTGACGCCGCGAGTGTTCGGCGATCACCGCGGCTTCTTCCTCGAAACCTGGCAGGCGGAGCGCTTCGCCGAGGTCGGCATTCCCGACCGCTTCGTGCAGGACAATCACAGCCGGTCCAGCCAGGGTGTGCTCCGAGGGCTCCATTACCAGATTCAGCAACCACAAGGGAAGCTCGTGCGTGTGGTGCGTGGCGAGATATTCGACGTGGCCGTGGATTTGCGGCGCAGCTCGCCACACTTCGGTCAGTGGGTGGGGGCGGCGCTCTCCGAGGAGAATCACCGCATGCTCTGGGTGCCGCCGGGCTTCGCTCATGGTTTCGTGGTGACCTCCGAGAGTGCGGACCTGCTCTACAAGTGCTCTGATTTCTACGCTCCCGAGCATGAGCGGACTCTGCGCTGGGACGACCCGGAGGTAGGCATCGAGTGGCCGCTGCCCGAGGGCGTGGAGCCGGTGCTCTCGGAGAAGGATCTCGCGGGTGCGACGCTCGACCGCGCGGAGGTGTATTCATGAAGGTGCTCGTCACCGGCGCGGGCGGTCAGCTTGGCCGCGAGCTCCTGCGTACGGCGCCGGAAGCGGTCGAGGCGGTTGGGCTGGGTTCCGGCGAGCTCGACATCACCGATGCCGCGGCGGTGGACGCGACGGTCGCCGAGCACTGCCCCGCCGTAGTGATCAATGCGGCTGCCTATACAGCGGTGGACCGTGCCGAGTCCGAGCGTGAGCACGCCTGGGCGGTCAATGCCGACGGTGCCGGCCATCTCGCCGACGCCGTCGCCCGGCACGGCGCACGGCTGGTGCACGTTTCCACCGACTTCGTCTTCTCCGGCGAGCTCGGGCGTGCCTGGTCGCCCCAGGCGCCGACCTCGCCGGTGGGCGAGTATGGCGCAAGCAAGGCCGCGGGTGAGGCGCGGGTGCGTTCCGCCCTCGGTGAGGATGCGCTCATCGTGCGTACGGCCTGGGTCTACGCCGCGCATGGACACAACTTCGCGACCACCATGCTGCGCCTCATGACCGAGCGCGAGCGCCTGACCGTGGTCGAAGACCAGATCGGTACGCCGACCTGGACCCGCGGGCTTGCCCGGGTTCTGTGGTCCGCGGTCGATGCGGGTCTCGCGGGAACGCATCACTGGACCGATGCCGGTGTCGCCTCCTGGTATGACTTTGCCGTCGCGATTCGGGATGAGGCTGCCGCCCGCGGGCTGGTGCCGGCGGGCGTGGAAGTGGCGCCGATTCCTGGTGCTGCCTGGCCCACGCCGGCACGCCGCCCGCCGCAGGGGGTGCTCGATAAGACTTCCTTGCGGGAGGCACTCGGTGTCGAAAGTGTGCACTGGCGCGCGCAGCTCGCGGCGATGCTCGACGAGTATCGCGAGGCCCGGAATCGGTAGCCGGGTAGGTCGGCTGCACTTGGCAGCCGACATCTCTGCGACGGGTAGGTCGGATGAAGCGCAGCGTGATCCACCGAATGGTTTGAAGCGCCGCCCGCCGGGCGGGCGCAATTGACGACGGAACGACTTGGGGGCTCCCATGGCAATTCTGGTTACCGGCGCGGCCGGGTTCATCGGTAGCAATTTCGTGCATCACTGGCTGGCAGCTCGTCCCGAGGCGCGCGTGGTCGCCCTCGATGCGCTGACCTACGCGGGCAATCCGGCGAACCTCGCCGACGCCGAGCGGGCGTCGGGCTATCGTTTCGTCAAGGGCGACATCGCCGATGGCGACCTCATAAAGCGGCTGTTGCGTGAGGAGGGCGTCGATACCATCGTGCATTTCGCCGCCGAGTCCCACGTCGACCGCTCGATTCACGGCCCCGCCGAGTTCGTGCAGACCAACGTGGTCGGTACTCAGGTGCTGCTGGAGGCCGCGCGTTCCGTCTGGCTCGCGGGCAGCGGGCAGCCCCACCGGTTCCACCATATCTCCACCGATGAAGTCTACGGCTCGCTGGGCCCCGATGAGCCGGCCTTCAGCGAGACCACCGCCTATGCCCCGAATTCGCCGTATTCTGCGAGCAAGGCGGCGTCCGATCACCTGGTCCGCGCCTGGCATCACACCTACGGATTGCAGGTGACCACCAGCAATTGCTCCAACAACTACGGCCCTTATCAGTTCCCCGAGAAGCTCATCCCCCTGGTGATCGTCAACATACTCCACGGCCGGGAGCTCCCAATCTACGGGGACGGCAGCAACGTGCGCGACTGGCTGCACGTTGCCGATCACTGCAGCGGCATCGAAGCGGTGCTTCGCGACGGTGAGGTCGGCGAGACCTATAACATCGGCGGCTATGGCGAGCTGACCAACCTGGAGCTCGTGCGCACGCTCTGCCGCGTCGTCGACGAGTGCTTCACCGCTGACGAGACCCTCGCGCGGCGGTTCCCCGAGGCACCGGCGGCTCGGGGCGAAGCGGCAGACTCGCTGATGCGGTTCGTCACCGACCGACCGGGGCACGACCGGCGCTATGCGATCGACCCGAAGCGCATCACCGATGAGCTCGGCTGGAAGCCGCGTTTCGACGTGGAGCAGGGCCTGAAGGACACCGTCGACTGGTACCTTGGGAACGAGTCTTGGTGGCGTGCGGTAATGGATGGCTCGTACAAGGAATGGCTCGTACGCCAGTACGGCTGACCCGGGCGTACGCTACCCGAAGCGGCAGTGACCGCTCGCGGTATCTTGCGCCGATCGACACGGTAATCGAGGTGACGGGCACGCTTTTGGACTGATCGACGCAAGCTGTGCGTTGCACTGCTCTCCGGCGGCCCGGGTTTGCGTACACTACCCGGGCTAGTATCATCGGCGCTTCATCTCGGCCGCCGGTCCCCCGGCAGGAACCATGACCCAACACCCCGTGCCCGACGTGGAACTCGATAGCAGCGACGAGGCCGTCGCTGCGTGGTTGCAGGCAAACGGCAAGCTCAAAGATGCAGACCTGGAGCGTGCCCGCAGGCTTGCGAGCGCCGACAGCGCCGCGCTCACCACGTTGCTGCCCAAGCTCGGTCTCGTTACCGAGGCGGACATGGCCAGCGCGTTCGCCGCGGTCACGGGCACGCGCCTGCTCGCGGCCGAGGACTATCCCGATTTCTGCGAGATGCCCGAGGGCGTCTCCGTGCGTTTTCTGCGCGACGCGCCGGCGGTTCCGCTGGAAGTCGATGACCAGCGATTGCTCGTCGCGGTGACCGATCCCCGCAGCGGTTTCCTGCGCAACTCGCTCGCCATGGCCAGTGGTCGTCGTGTCGAGGTCGCGGTGGGGCTCCCCGGGGATATCCGTCGTACCCTCGACCACTACCTCGGTGACGATGAGGACGCCAACCAGAGCGGTCTGGGCCTGAGTGTCGATGGCGAGGACGGCGCCACTGAGGAGGATATCGAACACCTCCGCGACATGGCGAGCGAGGCGCCGGTCATCCGCCTGGTCAACCTGGTACTGCAGCGCGCCGTGGAGTCCCGGGCGTCGGACGTGCACATCGAGCCCTTCGATAACGAGCTCAAGGTGCGTTACCGCATCGACGGCGTGCTCCACGAGGTGGAAGCGCCACCGGCGCAGTCCGCCGCAGCGGTCATCTCGCGCGTGAAGATCATGGCGCGACTGAACATCGCCGAGCGCCGTCTGCCCCAGGACGGCCGCATCAAGGTGCGCGTGGCGGGGCGGGAGCTGGATCTGCGCGTTTCCACCACGCCGACGCTGCATGGTGAGAGCGTGGTCATGCGCCTGCTCGACAAGGAGAGCGTGACCCTGGCGTTCGAGGCGCTCGGTTTCGAGGGCAAGGCGCTGGAACGTCTGCGCAACGTGCTCGATCTGCCCCATGGGATCATTCTGGTGACCGGTCCCACGGGCAGCGGCAAGAGCACCACGCTTTATACCGCCTTGCAACGGCTCAATACGCCCGAGCGCAAGGTCATCACCGTCGAGGACCCGGTGGAGTACGAGCTCGACGGCGTCAACCAGATCCAGGTGAAACCGCAGATCGGTCTCAACTTCGCCTCGGCGCTGCGAAGCATCGTGCGCCAGGATCCGGATATCATCATGATCGGTGAGATGCGCGACCTGGAAACGGCTCAGATCGCGGTCCAGTCGGCCCTTACGGGTCACCTGGTGCTCTCCACGCTGCATACCAATGACGCCGCGGGCAGCGTCAACCGCATGCTCGACATGGGCGTGGATGATTATCTGCTCGCTTCGACGGTGAACGGCATTCTGGCCCAGCGCCTGGTGCGTCGGTTGTGTCCGCACTGCGCGGAGCCGTACACCGAGAGCGCGGCGCTGCTCGAACAGATCGG
>CAZHBN010000324.1:0-4282 GCA_964530405.1 uncultured Ectothiorhodospiraceae bacterium | reverse complement strand
TGGACTGGCTCGTCGGCGGCGACGGCTTCGTCAACAAGCCATTCACCCTGTTCAATGCCTCCCCTCGCGCATCCCACGCGCAGGACGCCTTGCGCGTGACCCTCGAAACCATGTCGGGATGTTTTGCAGAGGAGGCCGCATTGGCCGTCCCGCTGCTGAATCGCGATCTCGATGCCAGTGACATCGTGGCGGACGAGACCATGGCGGATCGTATCCGTCGTGCATTGGTGGCCTTCTCGGGCTTCATCGCCGAACGGCGGGTAGGGCAGGCATAGACGCCGGCAATCCGAGATGAGCCCGGGTGTCGATGAAACGGAGGCACAATGGCACCTTACAGGAACTGGCCTTTCCCGGTTTATCTCTCTTTTCTGGTCCTCGGCTATCTGTCGCTCGCCTCCCTGTATGGCGCGGGACGGCTTCTGCTGGAGGCGTCCATTCTGCATGCGCTGGGGCAGGCGCTGCTGGGCCTCATGGGGGCGGGCGGATGCATAGGCATTGTCGTGAAGCACAGGCTGGGGCGAGTCCTGTCGGTGTGGTGCCTGCTTTGCGCCGGGGGCCTGTCGGCGATGGTGTCTCTGTGGGCGGCCTGGATGGTAGGCGCAAGGGCCCTGTCGCACTTCGCGCCTACCGCGCTATTTGCGGCCGTCTGTTTGACGCTGGGATTGTGGCTGGCGTCGAGCGGTAGGGCAAAGCGACATTTCGCAGCCGACGGTTAGTACGGTGGGCGAGAGAATTGTCATGGATGACGTTTTGAAAAGGCGCTTCGCTTCGGTCGCGGCTCCGCGAGCGCAGAACCGGTAGGCAAGGAGGTAACGATGCCGGGCGTCACACGGATCAGGCCGCATCTGAGCTGTCCGGATTGTGGTCTGTTCAACGACGAGGACAGCCTTGAGTGCGCGCATTGTGGTGCGTGTATCGACGATGTATACCGGGCGGCGCAGATCGAGTGGCGGAAGGCGCGGGACCGGAAGGCGTTCTTTCAGGGCGTCGCGTTCTTCATTGCGTTCATCGTGGTCGTTACCTTGATGGCCACCCTGTTCCCGATGTTCGCGCCCAGGGGCACAGTGTGGTAGTAGTGCCGGAATGACGGATTGCCGAGTACCCGTGTGTTGTTACCGTGACCACATCATTTGGAAGCTTTTCTGGTTGATCATGTTCGTATCGAGGTGAAGATCTGAAAATGAGGGGGCGGCTAAAAGAACTGGCTTTCAGGATCGTTGTAGCAGTTGTTTTTGTCGTTATCTGCACGGCAATTCATGACTATCAGGTTGACAAGGTAAATCAAGAGGTTGCGGGTAGAATAGTTGAACGTGGTTCTGTGTTGGCTGATAATTATAGTAAATGTCGTGACAGGGGCGAGAAAAGCGCTGACTGTGAAGTGATGCTGGTAGAAGGGCTTGCGGCTATATCCACCCTCCATTTAACCGCAGTAGACCGAGTGTCTGGAGGGATTCGTACGAATATATTTATATTTTTCGTTATTTCAATGCTTGTTTTAGGTCCTGATTTTAAAAGGGCTGAAAAAAGGGAAAGGTCATAATAAATGCGTACAAAGCGATCTCGCTGACGCCCGGTGTTTGATGCAGGCGTTTGAGGCACGGTGCGCCGGCGTCCGGCTGGGACGCCGGCGTCACATGGTTGGCTATTTGTCTTCGCCGGGCGGTGTATAGGGGAGCGGCGCAATCTCCACTTCGCTGCCACCGACGGTCAGTGGTGTACCGCTATCCGCCGTGTCGATCCGCAGCACCGCGAGTGCCTCGAAGTGGCCCGGCCTGGAGTAGGCGCCGGAGACGACCTCACCGGCTTCCCTGTCGCCGGCGCTCACGCGGATACCTGCCGTGGGGGGATCGCCGACGCCCTGGAGTCGGTAGAGTCGGCGCTTGAGTTGCCCCAGGTAGTGCATGCGGGCCACAACTTCCTGTCCCGGATAGCAGCCCTTTTCGTAGCTGAGGCCGCCGAGCGGCTCCAGGTTGACCATCTGCGGAACGAACCGTTCCTGGGTTTCGGTCACCACTTCCGGCAGTCCCGCGCGGATATCCAGCAGGCGCCAGGTGGCGGTTCCCACCGTGGCCAGGCCGCCACTCAAGGTGCGCCACAGATCGGGCGTCTGCGATGCGGGGGCGATCAGCAGCCAGCGTGGTGTCACGTCGGCGAGGCGCACGGCGACGAGGTCGCCGGCCGTCGAGACCTCGTCGCCGGTGCGGGGTGGCGTGCCGATGACCTCGGAGAGCATCGTGTTCGCACTTTCGCCGGCGATCCCCGTCACCGTTAGCGCCTCGCTGGCGTCCTCCGCCGTGACCTTCGAGCGGAGCACGAACATGCGCAGGCGTTTGAGCACGCTTGCCACCAGTGTCCGGGGTAGCAGGAGCAGGAAACCGTCATCGGTACGGATGACGCGCAGCAGCGCTAGCAAACGGCCTTTCGGGTTGCACCAGCCGGCGAGCCGGGACGAAGGCACCGGCATGTCGTCGATGGCGTTGGTGAACTGAGCGTGCAGGAAGGCGGGCGCGTCGGTTCCGGTCACGCGAATGACCGCCGTGCCGGTCAGGGGCGCGACCACCGGGGAGGTCTCGAGGCGTTCGAGCTCGTCCGGCGTTGCACCGAGCTGGATTCCCCCATCGGGGGTCTCGTTGCCGTCGAGAATCTCGCTCCATGTCGAATGCATAAGCGGGGCGGCACCTCCTATAGTAGGGAACGCGGGCCCGCGTCGCCGGCCGTACGCGATTCAATCAGTGTTTGGACGGTGGCGATGCCCGCAATAGGATTCCGGGATTCTCGCATGATAATGGGGGCGATCGCGACGTAACCCTACAGAGGTGACCATGAGCAACGAGCACGAATGCAAACCGGTTGAACCTGCGCACCACGACGCCGAATCCGGCAACACAGCTGACGGGGTGGCGTCGACTGGAAGCGGGGAGGAAGCGGTGAACTGGGACGAGCCCGGGACCTGGCCGCGGGAGATCGGCGGCCAGCGTGGGCCGGAGCCGACACGGTACGGTGACTGGGAGCGCAACGGCCGCTGCAGCGATTTCTGAGTGTGCTGCAGCGGTCGGTGCGTATTGTCGTCAAATTTATTGCGTTCCTGACGACAATCCTGTCTGTTTTTGTCGACAATTCCCTATGGTGCAGTGCAAGACACTTGCATGTAGAAGGGCAGCCGTTTAATTTACCGGCCGGCCATGATTGAACTACCCAATAACAAAGCGGAGCGAGACCATGCATACCGATAATCGGCCGCTTTCCCCCCATTTGCAGATCTACCGTCTGCCGCTGACGGCGATCACCTCGATCAGCCATCGCATAACGGGGGCGCTGCTCGCGGTGGGCGCGCTGGTGCTCGTCTACTGGCTGGCGGCGCTTGCGGGCGGCCGGGAGAGTTTCGCGGCCGCCCAGGCGTTCGTCGGCAACTGGTTCATTCAGCTGCTGATGTTCGTATGGACCTATCTGCTCTTCTATCACCTGTGCAACGGCATCCGCCACCTCGTGTGGGACGCCGGTTACGGGTTCGAGCTGGAAACCGCGAAGAAGACCGGCGTGGCGGCCATCGTCGCCGCCGGCGTGCTCACCCTTCTCGCATGGATCATTGCCTGGAGCGCGTAAGCGCTGGCTAAGGGGGCAGATATGAACTTCCGAACTCCCATCAAGCACGCCCGTGGCCTGGGATCGGCACATCACGGCACCACGCACTGGTGGTTGCAGCGGTTGACCGCGGTCGCGCTGGTCCCGCTCGTGCTGTGGTTCGTGGTCGGCGTGGCAACCATCAGCAGCGGCGGGTACGACGCGGCCGCAGCCTGGGTCGCCTCGCCGTTCAACGCCGTGTTGATGATGCTGGTCGTCGGCGTGACGTTCTGGCACGGGGCGCTTGGGGCGCAAGTCATTCTCGAGGATTACGTGGACCACGAAGCGCTTCGCAAGGCGCTGATCGTGTTCGTGAATTTCGCTGCCGTGGTGCTGGGCCTGCTGGGCGTCATCTCGGTGCTGCGCGTTTCGGTGGGAGGCTGATCGATGGCGGGCGATTACGAGATCATCGACCATACCTATGACGTGGTGGTCGTCGGTGCCGGAGGCGCCGGTCTGCGGGCGACGTTCGGCATGGCCGAGAAGGGGCTCAAGACCGCCTGCGTGACCAAGGTCTTCCCGACCCGCAGCCACACGGTGGCCGCCCAGGGCGGCATCAGCGCCGCGCTCGGCAACATGGGCGAGGACGACTGGCGCTGGCACGCCTACGACACGGTCAAGGGCTCGGACTGGCTGGGCGACCAGGACGCCATCGAGTACA
>CAZHBN010000323.1:0-4298 GCA_964530405.1 uncultured Ectothiorhodospiraceae bacterium | reverse complement strand
GAGTCCGCGGAGAGCGAGCCGAGCCTCGCGGAGCTCGCTGAGGCCGCAGGCATGAGTGCTTCCCACTTTCAGCGGGTTTTCAAACACCAGCTTGGTGTTAGCCCGAAGGCCTATGCCCAGACGGTGCGCAGCGAGCGGATCAAGGCGCTGCTCGGAAGGGGGCTGTCGGTAACCGATGCGATCTACGAGGCGGGATTCTCCGGGCCGAGTCGCGCGTATGCGACAGCCCTCGGGGAGTTGGGCATGAGCCCGCAGCGTTGGCGAAGCGGGGCCGCTGGCGAGGTGCTGCGGTACGCTGTCACGGATTGCTACCTGGGGCGTATCCTCGTGGCCGGGACGGCGCGCGGTGTGTGTGCCATCGAGTTCGGCGATACCGACGCCGAGTTGGAAACCGGTCTGCGTAAGCGATTCCCGAACGCCGAGCTGGCACCGGCCGACGACGAGTTCACGCGCTGGCTGGACACCCTGTTGGGGTTTCTGCAAGTGCCGACCGGGCACCTCGAGCTGCCTCTGGATATTCAGGGCACGGCGTTCCAGCGCAGGGTCTGGGAGGCGCTACGGACCATCGAGCCCGGCGAGCGGGTCACCTACGCGGAGCTCGCGCGCATGGTCGGCCGTCCGGGCGCGGCGCGAGCCGTCGCCCGAGCGTGTGCGAGCAACCGAATCGCCGTGGCCGTCCCATGCCACCGGGTCGTGCGCGCCGACGGCGAGATCGCTGGCTATCGCTGGGGCGCCGAGCGCAAGCGCCGGCTGCTCGCACGAGAGGGTGCGCAACGCAATCCTTGAGAGACGTCGTCGGGCACGTCGTCGTCCCGGGGCGGCATCGGAGCCGGGTGTATACGGTAAGGGACGTAAAGCGGGTGCCGCGGCTCGCCGCTCGCGTTCACGCCAAGTGCGAACACGGGTGCTCTAAGCGCGCGGAGGATCGTCAGCATGCGTTTACCGCGGCGGTGCAGATGTCCGTGGTCACCCCACCCACATGCGACGGCGCTGACGTCTCGTACCTGATCGATGATGACCAGATCGTTGCGGGGCCCGACCGGATCGGTGGCGGTATACAGCAGGCGAGGATCGGTGGTGCGGAGGGCGAACAGGTTGCACACGATCAGCATGCCGTAGCCGTCCATGACGGCCCGGCGCTGGCAGCGTTCGATGGTGGGATCGTTGTGGGTGGCGTCGGCGGTGCTCGGGTTCAGCATGATCCACATGATCACCGGAGCGTTGGACCAGCGCCGCCACAGCCGGTAGCGGTATCGGCCGCAGCTCGAGAAATCGGCGCCGGCGTTCAGCCCTTCACGCAGATCACCTGGCGGAGCCTGTGGATCGTCTCCACCAGGTCGGTCTGACTGGCCATGACCGTGTCGATGTCCTTGTAGGCGCC
Organism: uncultured Ectothiorhodospiraceae bacterium; assembly: GCA_964530405.1. Lineage (GTDB taxonomy): Bacteria > Pseudomonadota > Gammaproteobacteria > Nitrococcales > Nitrococcaceae > Arhodomonas. The sequence continues at coordinate 2,917 of CAZHBN010000323.1, read as the reverse complement.
GGGGATCTCGTCGATCACGCCCTTGTCCTTCCGGCATTCCACGCCCTCCGTCTGCGCCTGCAGGTCGGCACGGCTGAACGAGCGTCGCGCCTGGCCGCGGCTCATGCGCCGCCCCGCTCCGTGGGCGCAGGAGTTGAAGGCTTCGGGGTTGCCCTTGCCGCGGACGATATAGCTGTACGAGCCCATGGAGCCGGGGATGATGCCGAGTACACCCTCGGCGGCGTTGATGGCGCCCTTGCGCGTCACGTAGACCTGCTCGCCGAAGTGGTGCTCCACTGCCGTGTAGTTGTGATGACAGTTCACCGCTTCACTGGTGAGCTCGAAGGGCGGCAGGGCGTCCGAGGCGGCGAGGGCGGCGACGATCTCGCGCATCATCACGCGGCGGTTTTCGCGGGCATAGCTCTGCGCCCATTCCAGGGCATCGATGTAGTCGCGGAACAGGCCTGCGTCATCACCTTCGGTGAGATAGGCGAGGTCCCGGTCGGGTAGCTGGCCCAGGGCATCGCCCATGGCGGTGCGGGCGCGTTCAATGAAGTAGGTGCCGATCTGGTTGCCGATGCCCCGGCTGCCGGAGTGGAGCATCACCCATACCCGGTCGGCCTCGTCCAGGCAGATCTCGACGAAGTGGTTGCCGCCGCCGAGGGTGCCGAGCTGGCAGACGGGCTTGTCCGCGCGCTTTGGCCGGATGTCGGGGTGACGCGCGAGAATCGTTTCCAGGCGGTCATGGAGCGGCCGATAGTCTTGGTCGTGGGCACCGTCGCGGCCATGCTGTTCGAACCCCACTGGGATCCGCGCCTCGATGGCATGACGGAGCGATCGGAGATTCTCCGGCAGGTCGGCCGCGGTGAGCGAGGTGCGTACCGCATTCATGCCGCAACCGATGTCCACGCCCACGGCCGCGGGAATGATCGCGCCACGTGTGGGGATGACGCTGCCCACCGTCGCGCCCTTGCCGAGATGCACATCGGGCATCGCGGCAACGTGATGAAATATGAACGGCAATGAGGCGATGTTGCGCAGCTGCGCGGCGCACTGCGCATCGATGTCGTCGGTCCAGACCCGAACGGGTACTCCGGTGCCGCTTAGATTTTGCTGTGAATGCGAACCCATGGTCGTAGCGTCGATTCCCAAGCCTCTACCGTTCCATTATCGCCGATGCGCGGGAGCGCGATGAATCGAGGCCGACGCGTGCGCCCCGCACTTGCGTTGGCTGGCGGTGGCGTTCTGCGGCAAGCAACCGGCGCGTGCTGTCAACTGGCACGGATCGCTATTACCGATGATCCCATCGAGGTCTCGAGCCGCATCGTCGTGGACGGTCGAGAACATCGCAACAGGAGAGGGGTCCAATGATAACGAGCAGCATGCGCAAGTGCATGAAGGCGGCGACCATCGCCTTCGCCGTGTCCGCCACGAGTGTGATCGCCCCGGCGTATGCCGGCGCAGACGGCATGGTTCGCTTCGGTGTGCCCACCTGGCCGGGTGTGACGGTGAAGAGCGAGGTGGCCGCGCAGCTCCTGGAGGCCATGGGCTACAGCACCGAGCAGGTGAATGCGAGCCCGGCTTTCGCCCTGAATTCCCTGAAGAGCGACGATCTGGACGTCTACCTCGGCGGTTGGATGCCCACCGAAAAGCATATGATCGACCCGCTCGTCGAGGAGGGCGCGGTGGACGTCGTGGCGACGAACATTACCGATGCGACCATGGGTATCGCCGTGCCTGCCTATGTCTGGGAGGCGGGTGTGCACACGGAGGCCGATCTGGCGGGCCACGCGGAGCGCTTCAGCAGCAAGATCTACGGTATCGAGCCGGGCACCGGTTTTAATGACGCCATCAGCGCGGCGATCGACAATGATCGCCATGGCCTTGAGGGCTGGTCGCTGGTGGAGTCCAGCACCAGCGGCATGTTGAGCCAGGTCGGCCGCGCCATCGACCGGGAGGAATGGGTGGTGTTCCTCGGGTGGGAGCCGCACTGGATGAACGCCAAGTACGACATGAAGTACCTGGAGTCGGTGGGCGAGGCGAAGATCGCGGGCACCAGGAGCGATGTGCTCACCGTTCTCAACCCGCGGTTGGGTGAGAGGCACGCGGACGTGGCACGGTTGTTCAGCCAGTACGTGGTCGCGAAGGACGCCCAGTCCGCATGGGTGCTCGAGTACGCCTACAACGAGCGCGATGCCGAGGACGTGGCCTCCGAGTGGATCGCGGCGAACCTGGATACCGTGGCCGGGTGGCTCGAAGGTGTCGAGACCCGCGACGGCGAGCCCGCCATGGACGCCGTGCGCGCGCGGTACGCCGAGTGAGCCGGGCCAGACCCGTGACGAGGTGGCGAACCGGTGTTGGTGCCGGCGCCGCCTGATTCGGATCACTGATTTCTGCCCATGCTGGCGATCCGGTACTGCCAGCGCCCGAGTAACCCTCGGTAGAGTACGATCGCGTGATCCTCACCGGCCGGGAGCTCGCCCGGTGCGTCGATTACAGGGGCGTCGTCCGGTGTCACCGGGCGTAGTAGCCCGTTTGGCTGGGCGACGTAGCGAGCGGTAGTCGGGCCGTCCGTGTCGGTTGCCGCGTTGAGCCGGAGGCTTGCCGGATAGGCGGCCATCGCGCCAACGAGGCCCAGACAGATGGCTATGGCCGCGACGTCGGCCTTGAGCAGTCGGCGGCGACAAAGCAGAAGCGCTCCGCTGGCCACCGTCATCGAGATACCCGTCGCCGCCATCAACCACCACGGCGCGCTGCCGACATCGGCGTACAGGGGCGCGAGGAAGCCATCCACCAGTGCATAGCCGCCGAGCGCCAAGAACGTAACCGCCGCGAGAACGAAATCGGGAACACGGATGAGCGCTCCCAGCGGCGTACCCTGTTCGGCGACAGTCGGTTTCGGCTGCTCGATTTCCACGTTGACGCCGAGTGCCTGCAG
>CAZHBN010000322.1:1305-4301 GCA_964530405.1 uncultured Ectothiorhodospiraceae bacterium | reverse complement strand
AGTTCGCGAGCGTCCAGCTCAACACCGCCGAGGTGGCGATGACGAACATGATCATCCCGGTGGTGAGCACCGAGCGGATCATCAGGTGATAGATCTCGCGCAGCGACAGATCTCGGTAGACGAAAAGCGAGACCAGCAGCGCGTAGTTGACGGCCACCACCGCCGCTTCGCTGGGCGTGAATACGCCCGAGAAAATGCCCCCGAGGATAATCACGGGGGTGAGCAGGCCCCAGAAGGCGTCCCGGAGGGTGCGCAGGATATGCCCGAGCGACAGCGAGCTGCCCTGGGGATAGTTACGGTCGTAGGCCTGTGCCAGCGCGATGGCCATCAGCCCCAGGCCCATGATGACGCCCGGTATGAACCCGTTGAGGAACAGCCGCGCCACGGACTGATCGGCGAGCACCGCGTAGATGATCATGGGCACCGACGGTGGAATCACCACGCCGATGGTACCGCTCGCCGCGATCAGGCTGGCGGCGGAGGCTTGTTCGTAGCCCTTGCGCTCGAGCTCGGGTATCAGCGTTGAGCCCACCGCCGCGGTGGTTGCCGCACCGGAACCCGAGATCGCGGCGAAGAACATGCCGGCGAGCACCGAGACGATGGACAAGCCCCCCTTGAGGAAGCCGAACAGCGCATCGGCAAAGTCCACCAGTTTCTCGCTGACCTTGCCCGAAGCCATGAGGTCGCCGGCCAGGATGAAAAACGGCACGGCGATGAGCGCGAAGGAATCGGTCCCCGCGAACATGCGCTGCACGACCACCATGAGTGGCACGCCGTCGGCGAAGAGCGCGACGACAGCGCTGAGGCCGATGGCGACGGCCACCGGCACCCCGAGCGCCAGTAGGCCGAAGAATGCCGCGAACAGGAGCACGCCCATCAGCCGTCTGCCACGGCAGCGTCCGCCGGCTCGTCCCGCCCGACGAGCGCGTCGATGAGGTCCACCAGTGCATACAGACCCATGACCGCCGCGGAGCCCGGAATCACCGCATACACCCAGGGCATGGGCACCCGCAGCGACGCGGAGACCTGGAAGCCCTGCAGGGCCATGTAACGCGCACCGACGACGATGACGACGACGAAGAAGGCGAGCGCCGCCGCGTGCGCCAGAACACGCCCCAGCCGGCGCCCGGGTCGGGGCAGCCGGTCCACGAGCACGGTCACCGCAATGTGGCTGCCACGTTGATAAGCCAGCGCCGCACCGAGGAACGTCGTCCAGACGAGCAGGTAGCGTGCCAGCTCCTCGGACCAGCTGATCGCGTCGAAGGCCACGCGGAAGACGATCTGCAGCGTCGTGACCACGATCATGGCCGCGAGCGCCACGAACGCCGCCGGCCGGATCACCGCATCCAGACCACGTCGCGCCGCGTGCAGAAAGGCCAGCATCGGGTTCTCCTCAAGGGGCGCTATCGGCCCCGACCGGGATGAACGGGCGGCTTACTGCAGCTGCTCGCGAATACGCTCGAGGTACGTGCCGAAGCGCTCGCCGTATTCCGCGTAGACGGGCTTCACGGCCTTGCGGAAAGCCGCCACATCCGGCTCCATGACGATTTCCATGCCGTTGTCGCGCAACGCCTGGCGTTGCTCCGCCTGCATCTCGGCATTCACCTGGCGTTCGTGCTCGGCGGCCTCCTGGGCGGAACGCTCGAGGATGCCCTGCGCCTTTGCGGAGAGCCCGTTCCACACGTTCGCGCTCATCACGAACAATGCCGGGGCGTAAGTATGTCGCGTCATGGACATGTACTGCTGCGCCTCGTAGAGCTTGAACGAGTGGATCACGTTGACCGGGTTCTCCTGGCCGTCGATCGTGCCCTGCTGCATGGCGGTGAGCGCCTCGGTCCAGGCCATGGGCACAGCATTGGCGCCGAGCGCGCGGAAGGTATCGATGTAGACCGGATTCTCCATGACCCGGACCTTCAAGCCCTCGACATCCGCGGGCCCGTGCACCGGACGCACACTGTTCGTAAGGTTGCGGAATCCGCGCTCGGCGTAAGCGAGCCCCTTGAGGTTCACCCGCTCCAGCTCATCGAGAAGATCCTGACCGACCGGGCCGTCGAGCACCTGATAGGCAGCCTCACGCGAAGGGAAGAGAAACGGCAGCTCGAAAACCGCGATCTCCTCGACGAAGTTCGCCACCGGTCCGTTGGTGATCACCCCCATGTCCACGGTACCGATCTGCATGCCCTCGAGCAGGGTGCGCTCGTCGCCGAGCTGGGCGTTGGGGTAGATCTCGATATCGATGGCCCCGTCGCTGCGCTCGTCCACCAGCTCGGCGAAGCGCTCGGCGGCGATGTGGAAGCCATCCTGCTCGTTGACCACGTGGGCGAGCTTGATGGTCACCGGATCAATACCGTTCTGCGCGAAAACCGGGCTGACGAAGAGACTCGCAGCCAGTGCCGCGGCGGCAGTGAGTCGCGCGATGGACAGGGACATGGTGCCTCCCGGCTCGATTTATAGGGTGATTATTCGGGAGCGAATCACATTAGGCGAGCCGGGCGGCGCGGTCAATTCACCGGCAATCGCCCCGCTCGTGGACGACGACGGGCATGCTCATGCCGGCTGCGCGCCGAACACGAAGGCGGACTGAACGCTACCGAGCACGCGGTCCTCGAAGGCCTTGCCGCCCGGGTCGTCGCCGCCCGCGCCGGCGGCGACGTGCAGGGGCAGCAGGTGCTCGGCGCTCGGGTGGGCGTTCCGCGCCCCCGGCGCCCGCTCCCAGTCCGCAAGACGCTGCTCGCGCTCGGCCCGCGGCAGGCCCACGGTCTCCGCCAGCCATGTATCGAAGCGCTCGGAAGCCGGATCCACGGCCGGACCGCCCCGGCGCAACTGGCGCATGTTGTGGTAGCTCATGCCGCTGCCGACGATGAGCACACCGTCGTCGCGCAGCGGTGCCAGCGCCCGGCCCGCCGCCATGTGGGCCGCCGGATTCAGCCCCGCGCGCAGCGAGAGCTGCACGACCGGGACGTCCGCCTGCGGGAACGCCACCTTGAGCGGTACGA
>CAZHBN010000322.1:0-1205 GCA_964530405.1 uncultured Ectothiorhodospiraceae bacterium | reverse complement strand
GAGAGCTGCACGACCGGGACGTCCGCCTGCGGGAACGCCACCTTGAGCGGTACGAACACACCGTGATCCAGGCCGCGCTCGTGCTCTGATTCGGAGCCGATGCCCTGGCCACGGAGCCGCTCGCGGACGAGCGCCGCGAGCTCGGGCGCGCCCGCGGCAGGCCAGTGGAGCCGGTAGGTGTGCGCGGGGAAGCCGTAGTAGTCGTACAGCAGCCCGGGCGCGGCCTGGGCGTTCACCGTGAACGCCGCAGCCTCCCAGTGGGCGGAAATCACCAGTACGGCCCGTGGGGCGCCGCCGGCGAGATCCGGCAGGCGGCGCAGCCAGTCCGCCATGCGATCCCAGGTGCCCGCGGGCTGCCAGTCCATGAAGAAGCACGGTCCGGCGCCATGGGGAAGAAACACAGTCGGCAGACGGTCTCCGGCCATCGCCTCGCCCTCTAGATCCGCAGCCCGAGGCGGGCGTCCAGGGAGTACCGGTCACCGCCGCGCAGCAGGATGCCCACCGCCATCAACCCCCACATGAGCGGGTACTCGATGCCGCCGTTGGACCAGAAGAAGCCGTTGGGCACGTGAACGGACAGCGCCACCGCCATGAATACCGCCACCGCCAGGGCCGCCGGCCGGGTCAGCAGCCCCAGCACCAGCGCCAGCCCGCCGACGAACTCCACCAGGCCGGCCAGCAAGGCGAAGAGAATCCCGGGCTCCATGCCCAGCGAGCCGGCGAAGAACTCACCGGTGCCGGCGAGGCCATAGCCGCCGAACCAGCCGAAGAGCTTCTGCGCACCGTGGGGCATGAGCAACAGCCCCGCCGTCACGCGCATGAGGGGGTAGCCGAGGTCCGCCAGACCGGCAAGGCCAGCCGGTGCCTGTGTGAGGGTTTGGGTGCTCGTTTGCGTGGTCATCGTCGTCCTCCGTCGAAGGGTGATGCGCCCCGAGCTTGTGCCCGGGCGACGGAGCACACAGTATTGAGGTTTCCGTACTGGCGTAAGTCACCCGGATTGGAACGCATGGTTGACGGATCGGAAACCCTGGGCGGTGCGCTGGAGGACGTACGGGCATTCTGCGCGGTGATGGAGTTCGGCTCGATCTCCGCCGCGGCACGGGAGCTGCAGGAGACCAAGGGCAGCATCAGCCGGCGCATTTCCCGCCTCGAGCGGCGGCTCGGCAGCGCGCTGCTGGCGCGAACGCCGCGGGCGGTGAATCCCA
>CAZHBN010000321.1:0-4309 GCA_964530405.1 uncultured Ectothiorhodospiraceae bacterium | reverse complement strand
GCGACGGTGCGAAGGGCGGCGGCCCAGTCGGCGACGTCGAAGCCGACACCGAGCCATGTGCCCACGGCGCCGGCAACGCCGCCCGCGAAGGCGTAGCTACCGACCCGCCCCAGGTTGTACAGCGTGGCGTAGCCGGTGAGGCGTGCCGTGGATGCGGCACCACCCGAGCCCATGCCGAGCGCCGCGCTGATGCCTCCGCACATGCCCACGCAGTGGGCGCTGCCGAAGAGGCCGGAGAGAAACGCGGCGGTGATCAGCTCCAACGACATTCAGTGCTCGTCTTCCGAATGCTCGTTAGCGTCGGTGCGTTGCCGGGGGCGGTCATCGGCTTCCGTGAGGATGCGCCAGGCGGGTGTGTCCAAATCGTCGAACTGGCCACTGCCCACTGCCCAGAAGAAGGCCCAGACCGCGACAGCGAGCAGTACCAGGGCCAGGGGAATCAGCACGAAGAGTATGCTCATGCGTGTGCCTCCCGTGTCGTGGCCGGTCGTGCGACGGGCCGCGTTGCCGTACGGGATGGGCGCGCGAGACGCAGCGCGTTGCCCACGACCACCAGTGAGCTCAGCGACATGCCGATGGCCGCGAGCCAGGGTGCCAGAACGCCACTCGCGGCCAACGGCAGTGCTGCGAGGTTGTAGCACGCCGCCCAGGCCAGGTTCTGGCGAATGGTGGAGACAGTGCGTTGTGCGGTCCGGCGGGCCTCGCCGATGGTGGCGAGCTCCTCGCCGAGCAGAATGAGGTCGGCATTCGCACGCGCCAATGCGCTGCCGGCCCCCATGGCCACGGCCACATCGGCAGCGGCGAGCACCGGGGCGTCGTTGACTCCGTCGCCGACCATGACGACGCGATGCCCCGCGGCCTGCAACGCTTCGATGCGGGCGAGTTTGTCTGCCGGGTGCATGCCTGCGTGCCAGTCGTCGATGCCCACGGTGTCGGCGATGGCCGCCACCGCCGGCTCACTATCGCCACTGGCGATTTCGACGTGAAGCCCCGCTTCGACCAGTCCCCCGAGTGTCTCGGCCGTTGCCGGGCGCAGGTCGTCGGCCAGGGCGAATGTCGCGATGATGCCGGTTTCGTCGCCCAGCGCGATCAGCGTGTGGGTGTCCTCGTGGTTCGGCACGGCGGTGTCCGAAAGTGCCGCCACCCAGACGGGACGGCCAAGACGCAGACGCTGGCCAGCGACGGTGCCCTCGAGCCCGTCGCCACGGTGCTCGGTGACCGCACTCGCATCGGGCGTGTCGTGCCAGTCGCGGAATGCTGTCGCCAGGGGATGGGCGGAGTGCCTTTCCAGGGCGGCGGCGAGCCTGGCGCACTGGGGCCCGCCAAGGCCACGCCGGTCCTCGATACGCTGAATCGTGATGCGCCCCCGGGTGAGTGTGCCGGTCTTGTCGATCACGACGCGGTCTGCGCGGGCCAGAGTCTCCATGGCCCCCGGATTCGCAACGAGCACGCCCTGCCGTGCCAGTCTTCCGGTCGCGGAGACCAGTGTCGCCGGCGTAGCCAGCGACAGTGCGCACGGGCAGGAGACCACGAGCACGGCGAGCACGATTTCGAATGCGCGGGACGGATCCAGGTGCCACCAGACCACTCCCGTGGCCGCGGCGGCGAGGAGTACGGCGGTGACGAAGTGGCGGGCGATACGGTCGGCGAGCCGGGTGATCGCAGGCCGGTGTGATTGTGCCTGCTCCAGCAGTCGCACGATGCTGGCGAGCAGCGTGTCGTCGGCAAGACGTTCGATGCGCATGTCGACGGCGGTGCCCGCGTTCACCGTGCCCGCGGAGATTTCGTCGCCCGGGCCGCGCCCGCGCGCCCGGTATTCGCCGGTGAGCATGGATTCGTCCAGGTGAGTGTGACCGTCGATTATGCGGCCATCGGCCGGCACTGCTTCACCGGCTGCTACCCGCACGCGATCGCCTACCCGCAACTCGCTCAGCGCAACGCGTTCGCTGTTACCGTCGATCATGCGTGTCGCGGTGGTCGGCAGCAGCCCGGCCAGGGCTTCCAGCCCCCGGTTGGCCCGGTGGCGAGCCGTCATCTCCAGGAACCGCGCTACCGTGAGGAAGAAAATGAACATCGTCACCGAGTCGAAGTACACCTCGCCACCCCCGGTAAAGGTGTGCCAAAGGCTCGCGGCGTAGGCGGCGGCGATGGCGAGTGCGACCGGTACATCCATGCCCGGCCGGCGGGCCCGGATATCACGCCACGCCCCGCGAAAGAACGGGGCGCCGGCGTAGAACACCACCGGTGTGGCCACCAGCAGGCTCACGGTGCGGAGAAAATGCACGAACACGGGGTCCATGTCGTCATGTATCGCGCCGGCGTAGAGCGCGACCGCATACATCATTACCTGCATCATGCCGAGGCCGGCCAGCGCCAGACGCTTGAGCGCGGCGCGGCGTTCACGCACCGCCACCGACAGCGCGCCGTCGCTGCCCACCGGATGCGGCCGGTAGCCAAGACCGGCAATACGTCGCAGCAGCCGCGACAGGGGAATTCGTGAGGGGGTCCAGCGCAGCGTGACCCGCGCGGTCGCCGGGTTGGCCTGAACGTCCACCACGCCGGGCACGTCCGCAAGGGCGTTTTCGATCAGCCACGTACAGGCGCTGCAGGTGATGCCTTCGGCCATGAGGGTCAGTGAGCACGTACTGTCCGCGTGCTCGCTGACGTATTTCGACTGCAGCTCGGTGCGGTCCCAGGCCTGCCACTGGTCGTCGTCGGCCTGCGGACGGGCGGAGACTCCGCTGCGGAAACGGTAGAAGTCGGACAGGCCCTGACCGGCGATGAGCGTGGCCACCGCCTCGCAACCCGGGCAGCAGACCGGTCGGGCAACGCCATCGATCTCGACCGTGCGTCGCTCACCGCGGGGCATCGGGTCACCGCAGTGAAAGCACACGGATTCGCTCATGAGCGGTCTCCGGGCGCGGTCAGTGTCAGCGCCTCGCGTTGCGCATCCAGGGTGCCGGTGAGCCGCCACCGGTCATCCGGCGGCGTGATCTGCACATGGCGGCGACCGTCGATGACCACGGGAATACGCCCCGTATAGAGCCCGGCGGCATCCCGGGCGAGGGTGACGGTGTGGTCCCGCGCCGCGTCGGTGGGGTGGCTCAGGCGCAGCGTCAGGTTGGAAGGCTGCACGTCTCCACGCGTAATCGCGAGACGGATCTCCCCGTTCGCCCGCTGCCACTGCAGCCGCGCCGCCACGTCCAGGCGCGTGGCGACGCTGTCGCGCGTCCGGTTCTGCTCATAAACGAGTCCGACCTTGGCGTAGTCGTCGATCACCAGCGACGGCGGTCCCGCCATCGTGGTAATGATCACCGCCCAGAAGACGATGGCCGAGACCGGGGGCACGGCCAGCAGCCACGGCCACGGATGGCGGTACCAGGGGCGCTCGGTAGTGGCGGTGGATTGCATGGCTCACCTCCCTATGGGGGCGTGGAAGCGGGTCGGCTCGGTGACGGTCAAGTCCGGGTCGCTGGTGCTGCGAACCGTGACCTGGATGTCATTGCCGCCGGGGCGTGCGGACTCCGCGCCGGTGCGGATGCGTACCGGTACGTTGCGGGTTTCGCCGGGGGCGAGGGTGACGCTCTCACCGGCGTTGGCGTCGATACTCAGCCCCGGCAGGCCGCTGGCTTCGAAGCGATAGGTGTGTGCGCTCTGGTCCATGTTCATCACCGAGAGTCGGTAGACGTTCTCGATGCCACCCGTGTCGGTGACCCGGTATAGGGCGTTTCGGTCCGGGATGATATCGAGCCGCAGCGGGGTGCGCAGCAGCAGACCGCTGACCAGCGCCACGGCAAGCACGCCGAGCAGCGTGCCGTAGATAATGGTGCGGGGGCGCAGCACGCGGCTGGCGCGCCCCTCCAGAGCGTTCTCGGTGGTGTAGCGGATGAGTCCGCGCGGGTATTCCATGCGATCCATGACGTGGTCGCAGGCGTCCACGCAGGCGCCGCAGGCGATGCACTCGTACTGCAGTCCTTCGCGAATGTCGATACCGGTGGGGCAGACCTGCACACACAGGGTGCAGTCGATGCAGTCGCCGAGCCCCTTGGCGCGCGGGTCGACGCTGCGCGAGCGCGGGCCACGCGGCTCGCCGCGGCTGTCGTCATAGGAGATGATCATCGTGTCCCGGTCGAACATCGCGCTCTGGAAGCGCGCGTACGGGCACATGTACAGGCAGACCTGCTCACGCAGGAACCCGGCGTTGCCCCAGGTGGCGAAGCCATAGAAGAGCATCCAGAAGGTTTCCCAACCGCCGAGGTCGAGCGTCACCGTGCGCGCGGCGAGCTCCCGTGCCGGGGTGAAGAATGCG
>CAZHBN010000320.1:0-4314 GCA_964530405.1 uncultured Ectothiorhodospiraceae bacterium | reverse complement strand
CGGCGCTCACGCGCCTTGCCGAGCCGCCGCGCAGTGGCGCTGAGACCTGACAATACTTCCTGCAAGGTTAGTAACCGTCCTCACCGGTAGACATCATGCCGTATGTCGCCAGCGAGGGTACCGTGTCCGTGGCGTGACATTCAGGGCCGAGACCGTGGCCTTCACGCCACCGCTACGCCTGTCTCTTCTCCGGCGGCCGGTCGTGGCGCTTGCGTCGGCCAGGGCGGGAATGTCGTACCGTCGGACGCCAATATCCCGCAGCAGGCAGTCATCGAGAGCGCTCAGTTCCCGCTGCGTGGCCAGTCTCCGCCGCCGGCGCTCGATGGCGGCAGCCACCGTCCGCACCGATGCACGGAGTCCGCGACCGATGCCCTTGAACATCTCGGCATACACCGCCGAGCGCGCCGCCCGGGCGCGCTCCGCGTACCGGTGCATTTGCTGGTCGTCGAGCCGTAGCGAATGCCCGTAGCGTTCGCCGAAAGGTGTGCGCGTCATGCCGGTCATAGTGACCTCCCGCCCACGACAGGGCAGAGTGAAGGTTTAGCAAAAGTTGACGTCTTTTCGTCTCATCTGTCGTGCGAGGATCAATATCCGCCCTTGTAAGCGGCCCTACAAACGAGTATTCGTGGGTATATAGAAAAGATTTGCTTATTCGTGAGAACGCCATCATGACTCGTCGCCTGCCACCGCTGAACGGGCTTCGCGCCTTCGAGGCCGCGGCGCGCCATCTCAGCTTCACCAAGGCCGCGGAGGAGTTGCACGTAACCCCCGCGGCGGTGAGCCAGCAGATCAAGACGCTGGAAGCGTATGTGGGCACGCCGCTGTTCCGCCGCCTGACCCGGGCGCTGCGGCTGACCGAAGCGGGGCAAGCAGCGCTGCCGGCACTGCGGGAGGGCTTCGACAAGCTCGCCGAGGCGGACCGCATCCTGCGTGGCCACCAGGACGATCGTGTCCTCACCGTAAGCGTCGCGCCGTCGTTCGGCGCCAAGTGGCTGGTGCCCCGGCTGGAAGGGTTCCGGCGCGTGTATCCGGACTACGATGTGCGCATAGACGCCACCGACCGGCGTGCCGACTTCGACGAGGACAACGTGGATATCGCGCTGCGTTACGGCCGCGGGCATTACCCGGGCCTGACTGTGGAGTCCCTGCTCGCCGAGACGGCCATTCCCGTGTGCAGCCCGGCATTACTGCACGGCGAACACCCGCTGCGTGCGCCGCGGGATCTGCGCCACCACACCCTGCTTCACGTTCAGTGGCAGACGGAGAGCGACGCGGCCCCGAGCTGGCGGATGTGGCTGCGGGCGGCCGGCGCCGAAGATGTGCTGGACGCCGACCGTGGCCCACGCTTCAGCCTGGAGAGCATGGCGGTTCAGTCGGCGATCGACGGGCACGGCGTGGCGCTGGCCTCTGGGGCCCTGGTGGCCGACGATCTGGCCGCGGGCCGGCTGGTACGGCCGTTTCCGGAGACGGACGACGAGGCCACGGCATTCCGGTACTACGTGGTCTACCCGGAAGCCTATTTGCGGCGTCCGAAGGTCGCTGCTTTCAGGGACTGGGTGATGAAGGAGGCGGCCGGCACCGAGATCCCGGCCGGCGGATACTGACACGATCGCGGGTCATACCCCGTGTCGGAGCGCTTGTGCGGTCCGGCGGCAAGGTGGGCGGGCGAAGCCGTGGCGAGGCTCACGTCGCGTGAGCGCGACGCCAGCGCGGGGTGGCACGAGCATGCCGTTCGCACGAGCCTGTGGAGCGTCCGACAGGCTTGCTGACACGTGGCATCGCGCCTGTGACCGGATCAGCGAGTGGTGGCGGTGCGGAGCCCCCGCACCCGGGGGCTCCGCGCGGGCTTAGCGTGCGACCACGTACAATGCGGCGTCGCCGCGGCGGATGTGAAGCAGCAAGCGGTCCTCGCCCTGTGCAGTCTTGCGGAATTCCGACAGGGAGCTGACGGGCTGGCGGTTCACGGAGGTGATGACATCACCTTCCTCGAGGTAGCGGGCGGCGGGGGCGTCCGGCGCGATATCGGCGACCACGACGCCCTCCACCTCACCGTGGAGCGGTGAGCGGGGATCGAGCTCGGCGAGCTTCACGCCCGCGAGAGCGCCCTCGGCGGCTTCGTCGCCGCCACCAGCCTGGGCGGTCTTCTCCGCCGGCTCGGTAATGGTGGCGGTCATGGTGCGCTCGTCGCCGTCGCGCACGATGGTCAGCTCCACCTCGGTGCCGAGCTTGGTGAGGCCGATGACCTTGGCGAGCTCGCTTGCGCTCTCGATGGATTCGCCGTCCACGGCGATGACGACGTCACCGGAGGCGAGGCCCGCCTTGTCCGCCGGCGAGTCCGGCTTCACCCGGGAGATCAGGGCGCCGTTGGTTCCCTCCAGTGACATGGCCTCGGCGATGTCCATGCTCACGTCCTGGACGTGCACGCCAAGCATGCCGCGGCGGACTTCGCCGTATTCGACGAGTTGGTCCATCACGGTTTGAGCCATGTTCACGGGCACCGCGAAGCCGATGCCGATGTTGCCGCCAGAGCGTGAGAGAATGGCGGAGTTGATGCCCACCAGCTCACCGTCGAGATTCACCAGCGCGCCGCCCGAGTTGCCCGGGTTGATGGAGGCGTCGGTCTGGATGAAGTCCTGGATGCGAACTTCGGAGGCGCGACCTGCGAGCGTCCGCCCCTGGCCGCTGACGATGCCGGTGGTCACGGTGTGGTTGAGACCGAAGGGGTTGCCGAGCGCCACGACATAGTCACCGGTGCGCAGGTCGCCGGAATCGCCCATGCTCACGGCGTGAAGGTTCTCCGCGTCGATCTGGATGACCGCGATGTCCGTGTCGGGATCCGATCCGATGACCTCGGCCTTGAAGGTGCGCTCGTCGTTGAGACCGACCTTGATCTCGTCCGCGTTCGCGATGACGTGATGATTGGTAAGGATGTAGCCCTTCTGCGCATTGACGATCACCCCGGAGCCCAGGGACTGCACGCGGCGCTGGCGCTGTGGCATTTCGCCCTGATCGAAGAAACGCCGGAAAAACGGGTGCTGCATCAGCGGGTTCTGCTTGGCGTCCACCGTCGCTGACGTGGCGATGTTGACCACCGCCGGCGAGACCTCGTCCACCAGCGGGGCGAGACTCGGGTTGCCGTCGGCGCCGCCGGTGTCGGGCAGGGCGGCGGAGGCTGCCCCGGCTCCCCCCAGCGTGATGGCCAATGTCATCGCGAATGCGCGAAGCAACGCTTGCGGTCGCTGCATCTATGCCTCCCTTTACGGTTCGAGGAAACTGTATACGTCTGCCCCGACCCGCTGGCGTGCCTGTTTGTTCCCGGGCGTTCGTTGCCGTAGCCGGTTACCGCCGGCTCGCGGGGTCGTCCGGATCACCGTGCCAGCGCCCGCGGGCGCTACTGTGGGGGTGTCCGAAGCTGATGGGCAACTGCAGGCGTTCGCTGATCTCGCGGACCTGGTCGACGGGTTTCCCGCCGCGGATGCCCAAGGCCCGAGGCGGTCTGAGCCTCGCCAGCGTGCGGATGTCGTCGCTTACGAGAATCCAGCCGCGAACCACGAGATCGAGGCATTCATCCGCCGGATCCGCCAGGACCGTCGGATAGCTGCCAGCCGCAAGCGTGCGGGCAAGGTTGGAGAGTGCGCCTGTAATGACGAAGCGTGGCCGGCGCAATGGCCGGCCGGGCAGGCGGGTCATCGCCGCGATATCCAGGGTCTCGAAGACCGGATAGATGGACACGCGGTCGCCGTGGTGGAGCCGGTGGCCGAATCCCGCAGACTCGCCGTTGACCAGAACCAGGTCGACCGCCTCTGCTGGCACGCCGCAGGCGGTGATCGTGTCACCGACACGAGCGGCTGCCCGGACGCAGTGCTCGAACGCTCGTCGGCGCACTGCGGCAGGCAGGTAGTCGTTGAGCTCTTCGTAGAAACGCAGAGTGACGATGTTGCCCATGGCATAACCGCCCGATCCCACCGTTGTCCATGCTAGCTCGGACCAACCCGGATCGAACAGGCGTCTGCGGCGACTGCATCGGCGACGTGTCACTGCTAACACAATCGAAACAAGCATATTCACGGGGTGCGGGGAAGTGCCAGCCGTAGGTACTAACCTTGCAGGAAGTCTTGTCAGGTCACAGCGTCACTGCGCGGCGGCTCGGCAAGGCGCGTGAGCGCCGGCGTGGCGAGGCTCACGTCAAGCGAACGCAACGCTGGCGAGGCGCCGCGCAGTGGCGCCCTGCGGGTGGCCGTGTGCGCCGCTGTGGGCTGCGTTGCTCGTCACTCATGCAGTCCTTGCTGCACCACGCTCCTCGCGCCACTGACC
>CAZHBN010000319.1:0-4330 GCA_964530405.1 uncultured Ectothiorhodospiraceae bacterium | reverse complement strand
ATCCGCAGAAGCTGCCGGTGACGATTCTCTCGCGCTGCCTGCAGTTCAATCTCAAGCATCTGCCGGCGACCCTGATCCGCGATCATCTCGCCGCTATCCTGGAGAAAGAGGGCATTGGGGCGGACGCGACGGCGGTGGAGCGTCTGGCGCGTGCCGCCGACGGGAGCATGCGCGATGCGTTGAGCCTCATGGACCAGGCGCTGGGCTTCGGCGGTGGATCGCTTTCGGACGACGATGTTCGCGCCATGCTCGGCAGCCTGGACGGCGAATTCGTGCTGGCGCTGCTGGAGGCGCTGGCCGACGAAGATGCCGCCGGGCTTCTGGAGGTCGTGGGGCGCATGGCCGAACGGGCACCGGATTTCGGTGAGGCCATGGCCGAGATGCTGGCGGCGTTGCACCGGTTGACTGTTATTCAGCTGGCGCCGGCTTCCGTGGATGACGGTGATCCGGAGCGCGAGCGCTTCGCCGCGCTCGCCGAGCGGCTCACGCCCGAGGACGTCCAGCTCTTCTACCAGATAGCGCTCCATGGTCGCCGTGATCTGCCGCTGGCTCCGGATGCGCGCACCGGTTTCGAGATGGCCGTGCTGCGCATGCTGGCGTTCCGGCCCGCCGCCTCGGTGCCGGCGGGCGGATCGACGGGTGCGACCGCGTCGTCGACGCCAGGCAAGCGGGCGCCGGCCGGGCCATCGTCTCCGTCGTCAGTGACTCCGCAGGCGCCGCGGCCGCAAACGCGTAGGGCGTCATCGGAGGCTATGGCGTCCGCGGGTGCCCCTGCTGGAACATCGCCACAGGCGGAGCCCCCCGCTGATGTCTCACCGCCTTCCGAGCCGCCAGCGGTAGAATCGCCGCAGGGGGCTGACCACGTGGACGGCGCGGCGCCCGCCGGGGCGGCGCGCCCGGCGAATGCCGGAGACGGGGCGGTGGACTGGCCCCGGGTGGTCTCGGAATTGCGCATCGGCGGGATGGCGCGGGCGCTCGCGCAGCACTGCGATTGGGGGGGGCGCGATGGCGATCGGGTGATTCTCTGCATCGAGGAGGGCCATCGTCACCTGATCAACGACACCATGCGTGATCGCCTGGCCAAGGCGGTGAGCGAGTATTTCGGTGAAAGCCTGCGCCTGGACATCCAGATGGGCGAAGTCCACGGTGAAACGCCGGCTCAGGCGCACCAGCGGGAAACTGAAGCGCGGCAGCAGGCGGCTGAGCGCAGTATCGAAAGCGACCCCAACGTGGCCGCATTCAAGGAGACCTTCGGCGCGGAGGTCGTGCACGAGAGTGTACGGCCGCTGGACTGAACGGACACGGCCGCACAGCGGCCCGAGCAAACCGGAGAGACGATCATGAAAGGTGGCATCGGCAACATGATGAAGCAGGCCCAGCAGATGCAGGAGAAGCTGCAGAAGGCCCAGGAAGAGCTTCAGAACATGGAGATCACCGGTGAAGCCGGCGGTGGCATGGTGTCGGTGGTAATGACCGGGCGGCACGAGGTCCGGCGCGTATCCATCGACGAGAGCGTCTACGACGATCGCGAGATGGTCGAGGACCTGGTGGCCGCCGCCTTCAACGATGCGGCGCAGAAGCTCGAGCGGGTGAGCAAGGAGAAGATGGAAGGCATGACTCAGGGTATGGGCCTGCCGCCGGGGCTCAACCTGCCGTTCTGAGGGCGCCGATGAGTTTTTCACCGCTGGTTTCGGAGCTCATGGAGGCCCTGCGCTGCCTGCCCGGGGTAGGGCGCAAGTCCGCCCAGCGCATGACCTTGCACCTGCTCCAGCGCGATCGTGATGGCGCCCGGCGCCTGGCCCGGGCCATCGAGACGGCGGCGGAGCGTGTCGGCGAGTGCCGCGAATGCCGCATTCTCACCGAGGAGGCCGTCTGCGGCATATGCTCGGGCAGCCGCCGTGATCGCGGCGTATTGTGCATCGTCGAGAATCCGTCGGACGTGTATGCGCTGGAAGAGGCGACGGACTACGGCGGCGTTTACTTCGTGCTCAAGGGGCTGCTATCGCCCCTGGACGGCATCGGCCCGGCGGAGCTGGGCCTCGATGCACTGGAGCAGCGTTTTGCCGCGGGCGAAGTTCGCGAGATCATCCTGGCGGTGAATCCGACGGTCGAGGGCGAAGCGACGGCGCAATACGTCGCGGAGATGGCGGGTGAACACGGCATCGCCGTTAGCCGTATCGCCCACGGCGTGCCGTTGGGCGGCGAGCTGGAATACGTCGACGCCGGCACGCTTTCCCACGCGTTTGCGGGGCGGCAGTCTTATCGGTAGCGGGTATCTGTGTGTCCCGTCCTTGACCCGGGCTGCCTGGATGAGAAGAGCGCGACGAGCAATATAGCTTCATACATCGCTCGTGGCGGCAGCACCGCTAAGACGGTGGCGGCTATTCCAACTAGCGTGGTGGCCCAATGTGGCATAGCGTTCTCCCTCTCGTCGTGTCGTGGAGGGAGATAGGCTACTGGCGCATGGGGTATGCCGAGGGCGAGAAAAATGGCGATTTTCTGCGTTTTTCTCGGTGCCTTCGTGTTGCTTCTCCGGACAGGATCCCCTGTACCTATGACGCCTCGGCGAGCAGCGTCTGCAGGCTGTGGTAGCGCTCCGGGGGGATTTCCCCGCGCTCCAGTGCGCCCGCGACGGCGCAGCCGGGTTCGCCATTGTGGCGGCAGTCGTTGAACCGGCATGCATGACGGTGGCGCTCCACCTCGGGGAAGGCGCGCATTACCGCGCTGCGGGGGAGGTGGTCCAGCCGCAGCGTGCGCACGCCTGGCGAGTCGATGATGTGGCCGTCGTGGGGCAGGTGGAACAGGGTCGTGGCCGTCGTGGTGTGGCGCCCTTGGCCGCTTGTCGCGGACAGCGCGCCGATGCGCAGGTCGAGCTCGGGTACCAGGGCGTTGACCAGTGACGACTTGCCCACCCCTGAGTGTCCGACGAAAATCGCCGTACGTCCTTTCAGGTGCCTGCGCAGATCGTCGAGGCCGTCGCCGGCGCGTGCGCTCGCGAACACCAGCGGCTGCGCGAGCTCCTCGCGGTAGAAGGCGAGCGCGCCCTCCAGGCGCGCGCGAGCCGTTGCGTCGAGGCGATCCGCCTTGTTGACGAGCAGCACGGTGTCGAGGCCCACGTGCCCGGCGAGGGCCAGGTAGCGGTCGATGAGTGTCGTGTCCGCACCGGGCGGTTCGGCGACGACGATGATCATGACGTCCACGTTCGCCGCCAGTGGTCGCGGTCTGCCACGGAAATCCCCGCGCTCGATGAGTGTCGTGCGGGGCTCGACGTGCTCGATGACGCCGGCCTCACCCGTCGGGCGCCAGGACACGATGTCGCCGCAGACCGGTCGTTCGCCGCCGCGTCGCCGCATCAGGCAGGCAGTCAATCCCCCGTCGCCGGTCTCCACGATCACCTCGCGACCGTAGCTCACCACGACGCGGCCCTGGATGGGCTCAGACAAGGCGGTGCTGGCTCCGGGGGTGTCGGTGGTGGCATCGGCCGGCGGCGTTGCGTGCCGGCATTGTGCGTAACGTGGTGATGATGTTCGCTTCCCTCATGCTAGTCGCCGTGCGACAGCAGGTCAGGATAGCGTTTGCTAGAATGCCGCTCAATTCCAATGGACCCATCCCGCCACGAGAGGCAAGGCATGCCGCTATCTGCCGACAACCTGATCTGGATCGACCTGGAGATGACCGGGCTCGACACGGACCGTGATCAGGTGATCGAGATCGCCACCATCGTTACCGACAAGTATCTCAACATCCTCGCCGAGGGCCCCGTGTTCGCCATTCACCAGCGCGACGAGGTGCTCAACGCGATGGATGAGTGGAATACCAAGCAGCATGGCAGCTCGGGGCTGATCGATCGCGTGCGTCAGAGCCGGGTCGACGAGGCGGAAGCCGAGCGGCGTACCCTGGATTTCCTGCGTCAATGGGTACCGCCGCGCTCCTCGCCCATGTGCGGCAATAGCATCTGTCAGGATCGCCGCTTCCTGCATCGGTGCATGCCGGAGCTCGAGCAGTACTTCCACTACCGGAATCTGGACGTAAGCTCACTGAAGGAGCTGGCGAAGCGCTGGGCGCCGGAGATTCTGCAGGGCTTCTCGAAGCGCAGCACCCATCTGGCGCTGGATGATATCCGCGATTCCATCGCGGAGCTGCGCTATTATCGCGAACACTTGCTACGGGTGCCGCTGCCGGGGGAGTGAGCGTGCCGTTCATCGTTGGCCGTTCGGGCATGCCGGCGTTGATCCCGACCTGAAGAGAACGAAGCCCGGGCAACCGGGCTTCGTTGCAGCATGGCAGCTCGGGGCTGATCGATCGCGTGCGTCAGAGCCGGGTCGACGAG
>CAZHBN010000318.1:0-4331 GCA_964530405.1 uncultured Ectothiorhodospiraceae bacterium | reverse complement strand
GCGACGCCGACGACGATGTTCATCGGTACCGTCTCGAAGATCGCGGCCGTGCCGTTGTTCCTGCGCCTCATCGCTGGCGGGCTCGGTGAGCTACACGGCGACTGGCAGGTGATGGCGATGATGATCGCAGTAGCCTCGCTCGCCGTCGGCTCGCTGCTCGCGCTGGTACAGACGAATTTCAAACGCCTGCTCGCGTATTCGACCATCGCCCATATCGGCTTTCTCTTTCTCGGTTTCATAGCCGGCAACGACGAAGGCTATGCCGCGGCGCTGTTCTACGCGATCAGCTATTCGCTCATGGCGGCGGCGGCCTTCGGAATGATCATCGTGCTCTCGCGTCGGGACGACGAGGCCGAGCGCATCGACGACCTCTCCGGCCTCAATGATCGCAGCACCGGCATGGCACTGGTGATGCTGCTGGTCATGTTCTCGATGACGGGCGTGCCCGGTACCGTCGGGTTCTACGCCAAGTGGGCGGTGCTCAAGGCGGTGGTGGATGCCGGGCACGTGTGGTTGGCTGTGGTGGCGGTGCTGTTCGCGGTCATAAGCGCCTTCTACTATCTCCGTGTGCTCAAGGCGGTCTACTTCGAGCGCATAGAGGGCCATGCGCGTGCTGTGCCGGCGTCCACGGCAGTGCGATGGGTCTGTGGCCTCAATGGGTTCGCCATTCTCGCCCTGGGGATTTTTCCAGGGTGGTTGTTTGCCGTCTGCCGTGCTGCATTCACGGGTTAGCATCCCGCATCGGGGTACGCAGGGTTTGCATCGACGGGCAGATGCGCTATAGTACGCGCCGTCGCACGGTGGGCCGGCGGCGGCAAGCTTCCTCAAAAGAAGGCTTGCAAAAATCGGCCCAACCGCTTAACATAGCGGCCGTCAGATGCGGGGTGGAGCAGTCTGGCAGCTCGTCGGGCTCATAACCCGAAGGTCGCAGGTTCAAATCCTGCCCCCGCTACCAGGCATCTTCGAAAAGGCCGCTTGCGGCCTTTTTTTGTAGGTGGCGCCCGTCGGGCGCCGCCGCAGGGCGGTTTTCGAAGAATGGGCCGGTAGGGCCCATTTTTTGTTTGTGGGGACGTAAAGCGAGATGGCGGCGACCCAAAGACTGACCGAAATGTTGGAGCCGGTGATCACAGCCATGGGCTATGAACTCGTGGGGCTGGAGTATCACCCCAACAGTAAACGCGGGTTGCTCCGCATCTACATCGATGCGCCCGACGGCATTGGCGTGGATGACTGTGCAAGCGTGAGCCACCAGGTCAGTGGCGTACTCGACGTGGAAGACCCGCTGCCAGGGGAATACAACCTGGAAGTGTCGTCGCCAGGGCTCGAGCGCCCCATCTTCAAGACAAGTGATTATGACCGCTTCGCGGGTGAACAGGTACGCGTGCGGGTACACGGCCGTCTCGAAGGGCGGCGCAAGTTTCGCGGTACCTTGCGCGGGTTGCGTGGGGACAGCGTGGTAATCGATGAGGGCGGCGAGGAGATCCTCGTGCCCCTGGACGCCATCGAGCGGGCGAACCTGGAGCTGGAAGCCTGACGGCGGTGAGCTGGAGTCAGTGATGAGCAAAGAAGTCCTGCTGGTGGTCGAGGCCATTTCCAACGAGAAAGGCGTCGATAAGGAAGTGATCTTCGAGGCGATCGAGGCGGCGCTGGCCTCCGCAACGCGCAAGCGCCACGGCGGTGAGATCGATGCCCGGGTCAGCGTCGATCGCCGCAGCGGTGAGTACAGCACGTACCGGCGCTGGTTGGTGGTCGAGGACGAGGACGCCGTCGAGGAGCCCGAGCGCGAGGTCACCCTTGCCGAGGCGCGGGAACGCGATCCGGAAATCGAGGTCGGCGGCCACGTCGAAGAGCCGATGGAGTCGGTGGAGTTCGGACGCATCGCGGCGCAGACGGCCAAGCAGGTCATCGTGCAGAAGGTGCGTGAGGCCGAGCGTGCGAAGGTGGTCGATGCTTATCGTGACCGCCAGGGCGAGCTGATTACCGGCATCGTCAAACGTGTGGAGCGCGGCAACGTGTTTCTCGACCTGGGCGCCAACGCCGAAGCGTTCGTGCCGCGCGAGGAGATGATCCCGCGCGAGGCGGTTCGTCCCGGCGACCGCCTGCGGGGTTATCTCAAGGAAGTGCGCTCGGAGAACCGTGGACCGCAGCTGTTCGTCAGCCGCAGCGCGCCGGAGTTTCTGGTGGAGCTTTTCAAGCTGGAGGTGCCGGAGATCGGCCAGGGGCTGCTGGAGCTCCGCGGTGCTGCCCGTGACCCGGGCATGCGAGCGAAGATCGCCGTCAATGCGCTCGATCCGCGCATCGACCCGGTGGGGGCTTGCGTAGGCATGCGTGGCTCCCGTGTCCAGGCGGTCTCGAACGAGCTTGCTGGCGAGCGCATCGACATCATTCTCTGGAACGAGAATCCCGCGCAGTTCGTGATCAACGCAATGGCACCGGCGGAAGTGGAGTCGATCGTCGTCGACGAGGACAGCCACAGCATGGATATCGCCGTTGCCGAGGACCAGCTGTCCCAGGCGATCGGGCGTGGTGGTCAGAACGTGCGGCTGGCGAGTCAGCTTACCGGCTGGGAACTCAACGTGATGACCGCCGACGAGGCCCAGGAGAAGACGGAGCGCGAGACCGCCGAGCTCCTCAGGATGTTCGTGGAAACGTTGAACGTCGACGAGGATATCGCCGCCGTGCTGGTGGGAGAGGGTTTCTCCAGCCTGGAGGAGGTCGCGTACGTACCCACCGCGGAGCTTCTCGAGGTCGAGGAGTTCGATGACGACATCGTCGAGGCACTACGTGCCCGTGCCCGTGAAGTGCTCGCCGAACGTGAGAGCGGTGGCGGCGAGCAGGCGGGCGAGGGTGCCGAGCCCGCGGAGGATCTCCTGGCGATGGACGGTATGGACGATGCGCTGGCACGGACGCTGGCGCGGCAGGGTATCACCACGATGGAAGACCTGGCCGAGCAGTCGGTGGACGATCTGCTCGAGATCGAGGGCATGGACCAGGAGCGTGCCGCCGCGCTGATCATGAAGGCGCGCGAGCCATGGTTCGCCGAGCAGGAGGGCGGCGAATCGTAATGCGCTCGCCGGCGGAGGTGTTACCGCCGCCAGTTCCTGTCATAGGCAGCGTCGCTCGGCAACAGGTGGACCGGAGGTAGAGATTATGGCGAACACGACGGTACGGGAATTCGCAGAGGCTGTTGGCATTCCGGTCGACCGCTTGTTGGCGCAGCTAAATGAGGCTGGTCTGGAGGGGCGCGGCGCCGATTCGACTTTGTCCCATGATGACAAGTCGGCATTGCTCGGCCATTTGCGCCGGCACTCGGAGCGCGGTGGCAACGAGGATGGCCCAGGCCCGAAGCAGATCACGCTCAAGCGCAAGAGCCACAGCCAGATCCGGCTGCCGGGAGGCGCTGGCGGCCGGGGCACCCGCGGCAGTACCGGCGGTCGGACGGTCAACGTCGAAGTGCGTAAGAAGCGTACCTACGTCAAGCGCAGTGTTGTCGAGGCTGAGGTCCACGAGCGCGACGCCAAGGTGCTCGAGGACGCACTGCAGCGCGATCTCGAAGCGCAGGCCCGGGCTGCCGAGGAACGACAGGCGCAGGCCGAGGCGGAGGTGGCCGATTCGGCTGTCGAGGTCGAGTCCCCGGAACCGGAGACCGAGACGACCCGGTCCGAGGTGCAGTCCGGCGAGGAGCCCGTGCGAGAGGCCGCCACCGGTGAGCAGGCGCCGGCTGAGCAGCAGGCCAGCGAGGCACCGGCCGTCGAGACGGAGTCCGCCGAGCAGCAGCCGGCCGAGCAGGCGGACGCCGCCGAGACCACTGATAACGAGGTTGCCGCGGAATCGAGCGCCGGCGAAGGCGAGAAGGCTGCCGAGGACGAGGCAGAGTCCGAGGCGCAGCGAAACAAGGAAATCGAGGAAGAGAAGGAGCGCAAGCGCCTGGAAGCCGAGGCGCGGCGGGAGCGTGAGGCCGAAGAGCGCGCGGCGCGCAAGGCCTCCAAGGGTAAGGGCAAGGCGCGCAAGAAGGGTGCCGACAACCGTGGCGCCGGCGGTCGTAACCGCCGAGGCGGTCGCCGCGTTGGCGGTGCCGCCGCAGAGCAGCTCCACCAGGGGTTCGAGCGCCCCACCCAGCCGGTGGTTCGGGAAGTGAACATCCCCGAGAGTATCACCGTGGGCGATCTCGCCCAGCGCATGAGCGTGAAGGCTGCCGACCTCATCAAGGAGATGATGAAGCAGGGCGTCATGGCCACGATCAACCAGGCCGTCGATCAGGAGACGGCGGTGCTCCTCGTCGAGGAGATGGGCCACAAGCCCAAAGTCGTCAAGGAGAACGCGGTCGAGGA
>CAZHBN010000317.1:0-4366 GCA_964530405.1 uncultured Ectothiorhodospiraceae bacterium | reverse complement strand
AACGCACGCGTGATCGCACGCGGCACGCCTGGATTCTCCGGCGCCGATCTCGCCAACCTCGTTAACGAGGCCTCGCTGTTCGCGGCCCGGCGTAACAAGCGGGTCGTGGATCAGCAGGATTTCGAGGACGCCAAGGACAAGATCATGATGGGCGCTGAGCGCAAGTCCATGGTCATGACCGAGGACGAGAAGAAGCTCACCGCCTATCACGAATCCGGCCACGCGATCGTCGGCCTGCTTTCGCCGGATCATGACCCGGTTCACAAAGTGACCATCATTCCGCGTGGGCGCGCTCTGGGTGTGACCATGTTCCTCCCCGAGGAGGACCGCTACAGCTACACCAAGCAACGGCTCAACAGCCAGATCTCGAGTCTGTTCGGCGGGCGTCTGGCGGAAGAGATGATCTTCGGGCCTCAGCGCGTGACCACCGGTGCCCAGAATGATATTCAGAAGGCAACCGAGATCTCGCGCAACATGGTCACCAAGTGGGGCCTGTCGGATCGCATGGGACCGCTCGCCTACGGCGAGGACGAGGGGGAAGTCTTCCTCGGTCACCAGGTGACCCAGCACAAGACCATCTCCGATGAAACCGCGCACGCCATCGACGAAGAGGTGCGCCGGATCATCGACGACAACTACCGGCATGCCAAGCAACTGCTCGAAGAGAACCTGGACAAGCTCCACACCATGGCCGATGCGTTGATGAAGTACGAAACCATCGACCACGAGCAGATCCAGGACATCATGAACGGCCGGCCGCCGCGGCCGCCCCAGGGATGGGACGGGCCCCAGAGCCCGGGCACCAGCGGCGCCGAGAAAGGCGAGCAGGAGAAGGGCGGTCGCGACAAGATCGGCCGGCCCGCCAGCGAGCACTGACCTCTATGGCAGTGACGAGTCTGGATTGCGGTGGGCGGCCGCTGGATCTCACGTCGCCCGCCGTGATGGGCGTGCTCAACGTCACCCCCGATTCCTTCTCGGACGGGGGTGATTTCCTCTCACCGGACAGCGCACTGGCCCGGGCCCGGGAATTGGTCGCCGAAGGTGCAGCCATTATCGATATTGGCGGGGAGTCCACGCGGCCGGGCGCGGCGGACGTGAGCGTCGACGACGAGCTGGCACGCGTGATGCCGGTGATCGAGGTGCTCGCCGGCGAGCTTCCCGTGCCGATCTCGGTGGATACCACCAAGCCGGAGGTCATGCGTGCGGCGGCCGCGGCCGGTGCAGGCCTGATCAACGACGTTATGGCGCTTCAGCGTCCCGGCGCCCTCGAAGCCGTTGCCGAGACGGGGTTGCCAGTGTGCCTGATGCACATGCGCGGCACGCCGCGGAACATGCAACTCGACCCGCAATATGACGACGTCGTCGAGGAAGTTCTCGGTTTTCTGCGTGAGCGTGTGACAGCGTGCGTCCAGGCCGGCATATCGGCGGAGCGTATCGTCATCGATCCGGGGTTCGGGTTTGGCAAGAGCATGACGCACAACGCCTCACTGCTCGCCCGGCTGGATGCGTTCAATGTGATCCGGCAGCCCGTGCTCATCGGGCTCTCGCGTAAATCGTTCATCGGAAAGATCGTCGACCGTCCGCCCAAGGAGCGTGTCGCCGGAAGCGTGGCTGCCGCAGTATTGGCAGCGCAGGCCGGGGCAAGCATTGTACGTGCCCACGACGTGGCCGCCACGGTGGACGCGCTCGCGGTGGTCGACTACGTAGGCCGCGTCGGTGCGGCAGGCAGGGGGCAATGACCAGACAATACTTTGGCACTGACGGTATCCGTGGCCGGGTCGGTGAGTACCCGATAACGGCGGATTTCATGCTCAAGCTGGGTTGGGCAGCCGGGCGGGTACTGGCCGGCCGTGGCACCAATAACCAGGTGCTGATCGGCAAGGACACGCGGTTGTCGAATTACATGTTCGAGTCGGCGCTCGAGGCGGGGTTGTCCGCCGCCGGTGTCAACATCCAGTTGCTGGGGCCGATGCCGACGCCGGCAATCGCCTATCTGACCAAGACGCTTCAGGCTAACGCCGGTATCGTGATCAGTGCCTCGCACAACCCCCACTACGATAACGGGATCAAGTTCTTTTCCTCGCTTGGTCGCAAGCTCGATGATGCCACCGAGGAAGCGATCGAGGCGCAGCTCGACAAGCAGCTGGAGACCGTCTCCTCGGAGGCGCTGGGAAAGGCCTACCGGATGGTGGATGCCACCGGCCGGTACATCGAGTTCTGCAAGCATACGATGCGGGCGGGTGTCGACCTCTCAGGGCTGCGGCTGGTGGTGGATTGCGCCAACGGCGCGGGCTACCAGGTCGCGCCCGCCGTTTTCCGTGAGCTCGGCGCAGAAGTGTTCCGGGTCGGTGTCGATCCCGACGGGCTGAACATCAACGTCGACTGTGGCTCGCTGCATCCAGAGCGTCTGCGTCGTGAGGTCGCTGAGCGCGGTGCCGATGCTGGTATCGCCCTCGACGGGGATGGTGACCGGGTCATCATGGTTGACGAACACGGTGAGTTGCTGGACGGCGACGACCTGTTGTGGATCATCGCCGGCGAGCGTCGCGACGCCGGCGAGTTACACGGGCCGGTCGTGGGTACGCTCATGTCCAATCTGGGCCTTGAGCTCGCCTTGCGGGAGCTCGATGTGGCGTTTGAACGCACCAAGGTCGGCGACCGCTACGTGCTGGAGCGTATGCTCGAGCGCGAAGGCACACTGGGCGGTGAGTCCTCGGGGCATATCGTCTGCCTCGACCGGACCAGTACCGGTGACGGCGTGGTCTCGGCCCTGCAGGTGCTGGGCCGCGCCGTGAAGACCGGGCGCTCGCTTTCGCAGTTGCGCCAGGGCATGGAGCGCCTGCCCCAGCACATGATCAACGTTCCTGTGGCCGTGCGGCGTGACCCCTGGGCGGTCGACGGTGTCGCGGAGGCGGTGCGGGAAGTCGAGGGAGAGCTCGGCGAGACCGGGCGCGTACTGTTGCGGCCTTCCGGTACCGAGCCGGTGGTTCGGGTGATGGTGGAAGGTCGCGAGCGCGAGACCGTTGAGCGACTCGTCGGCCAGCTCGCCGATCGGGTCGCCGATGCCTTCGCGACCGCTCCTGAGGCGGCCGATTGATTTCCATTCGAGCCGCGGTTACCCTCTGCGGCCTGATTAGGACCGGGACGTCATAATGCGCAAACCGCTCATCGCCGGTAACTGGAAAATGAACGGCACACGCACCGACGCCGGCGCACTGGCACGGGCCATTCAAGAAGGGGGGGCGGTCGCCGGTGTGGAAGTGGCCGTTCTTCCGCCGTTCGTTCATTTGCCCGATGTGGCCGCGGTGCTCGAAGGGGGCGAAGTTCGTTACGGTGCCCAGAATGTTGCGGATCAGGCATCCGGGGCATATACCGGCGAAGTGAGTGCCGCCATGCTCGCGGAGCTCGGCTGCCGGTACGCGTTGGTCGGTCATTCCGAGCGCCGGACGCACTACGGTGAAAGTGACGAGCTGGTGGCGAAGCGTTTCGCTGCGGCGCGCGCCGGAGGTCTGGTGCCGATCCTGTGTGTCGGCGAGACGCTCGCCGAGCGCGAAGCCGATGAGACCGAGGCGGTCATCGCACGACAGCTTGCCACGGTCGCCGACACCGTCGGCGGCGACGCCTTCGCCGATGCCGTCGTGGCCTACGAGCCGGTCTGGGCGATCGGCACAGGACGTACAGCGACGCCGGAACAGGCGCAGGCCGTGCATGCCTTCGTGCGTGAGCAAGTGGCGCAGCTCGACGCGAGCCACGGCGAACGGTTGCGCATTCTCTACGGCGGCAGCATGAAGCCTGCCAATGCCGCGGCGCTCGTGGCCATGGAGGACGTCGATGGAGGTCTCATCGGCGGCGCGTCCCTGGTACCCGACGATTTTCTGAGTATTTGCCGCGCGGCCGGTTGAGCCGGGCGGTCGAGCCATGACACGGGGCGAATAGATGTCGATTTACAGCGGGTTGCTCTCCGTCCATGTGTTGCTTTGCCTCGGCCTGATCGCCGTGGTGCTGCTGCAGCACGGCAAGGGCGCGGATGCGGGGGCGGCGTTTGGTAGTGGGGCCTCCGGTACGGTGTTCGGCTCGCGCGGATCGGCGTCGTTTCTCAGCAAGGTGACGGCCGTGATGGCCGCGGGCTTTTTCGGTACCAGTCTCGTCCTGGCGATGATGGCGGGCACCTACGATGAGACGGGCAGCATCATGGATGCTGAGGCGCCCGCAGTGGAAGAGCCCGCAGAAGAGGCGCCCGTTGCCCCGGCGGAAGAGCCGGCGGCGCCGGCTCCGGCGCCCGCCGAATAGGCCGGGCGATTGCGCCCGGGTGGGTGCTTTGCTATAGTGCACGCTCTTTCGGGCAACAGCCCGGTAGACACTTCCA
>CAZHBN010000316.1:0-4397 GCA_964530405.1 uncultured Ectothiorhodospiraceae bacterium | reverse complement strand
GTCGGCGCCGCTCGCCTGGAACACCACCCGCGCTCCCGGGTAGCCCGGCTCTTCCATCACGGCGCGGCCGCCGGGACCCAGCAACGCCCGGGCGACCAGGGAAAGCCCTTGCTGGGAGCCGTCGGTGATGACGATGCGTGCCGGGTCCACGGCCATGCGTCGGCGCCGGCGCAGGTGGTCGGCCACGGCATGGCGCAGGCGCTCCTCGCCGCCAGGGGCTGGGTATTCGGTGGCTAGCTCACGGCCGGCGCGGGTCAGGGCTACCCGCCAGGCACGGCGCAGGCCGTCGTCCACGGCCACGGCCCCGTACTGGAAGTCCACGGCTGCCTCGCCCTTTGGCCGTCGGGCGTCGCGATCGTGCATGTGCGCGAGCGCCGCGCGGGCGGCGGGCATCAACGCCGGTGCGGGGGCGGCGGGCTCGGGATCGGCGTTGGCCGCGGCTCCGTGGGCGACGAACGTCCCGGCGCCGCGACGGGTCTCCACGTAGCCGTGGGCCTGTAAGCGCTCGTAGACCTCCACCACGGTGTTGCGCGCGCAGCCGTGGGCCCTGGCGGTCTCGCGGCTGGCCGGCAGCCGGTCACCGGGGCGCAGGCGCCCGGCGAGGACGTCGGCCCGCAGGCTCTCGTAGAGGCTCTGGCGCTTGTGGCCGTTGGCGGGTGGCGCAGAGGGCACGGTCGTCGCTCCTTATTGGACCAGTAGAACGCGCTTTTAGTGGATCTTTTGGCTAATCCAATAATCGCTAGCCTAGAGACGAAAGGTTGGTAAGTACAGGAGCACAACACCATGAGCGCGAGTCGCGAAGCCGCCTACGCGGTGCTGGACGAGGGGCTGGTCGCCCATGTGGCCTTCTCCCTCGGCGACAGGCCCGTGTGCCTGCCGATGGTCTATGCGCGGGATGACGGCAATACCCTGTGGCTGCATGCCGCCCGCGGCGGGCGCTTCTTTCGCGCGCTGGCCGCCGGTCTGCCGGTGGCGGTGACGGTCACGCTGCTGGATGGTCTCGTACTGGCGAAATCCGGCCTCAAGCACTCGGTGAACTATCGCTCGGTGGTGATCGTCGGGCACTCCCGGGCGGAGGAGGATGCCCGGGTCAAGGCGGAGGTGCTGGACCGGATCGTAGATCACGTCGTCCCGGGACGGGCGGCGGACTGTCGTGGTGCCAACCGCAAGGAGCTGGCGTCCACGGGTGTTATCGCGGTATCCATGGACGAGGTGACGTTCAAGCAGCGCAGCGGCCCGCCCAAGGATCTGGACGGCGATCGCGATCTGCGCTATTGGGCCGGTGTCGTGCCGCTGTCCCTGGCGGCGGGTGGACCCTCGTCGGCGCCCTACGGTCCCGCCGTCACACTGCCGCGCTATCTTCCGGCGGGGAAAACGAATACGGAGCTGATGGAGGAATGCTCATGACCGAGTCGGGCCCGCGCATGACACCGGACATTGCGATGAAACGCCTCGCCGAACAGGGCGAAGGCGAGGTGGCGCTGCTCTTCGAGCACGGTACGCTGGCCATCGAATACTACAAGCCGGACAGGGTGGATCGTCAGCAACCGCACACGCGGGACGAGGTGTACGTGATCGCCTCCGGTTCCGGGTACTTCGTCAATGGGGATCAGCGCCACCCTTTCACCGCGGGCGAGGTGCTGTTCGTGCCGGCGGGCGTCGTTCATCGCTTCGAACAGTTCACCGAGGATTTCGCTACCTGGGTGATCTTCTATGGTCCGGAGGGCGGCGAGGCGCCGTAGCGGCTGCATGGTACGCCCGCCGGAAGTGATGTTCGGCGGGCGAGTACTAACCGTTGCGACAGTATTGCCAGGTTTCAGCGCCACTGCACGGTGTCTCGGCAAGGCGCGTGAGCGTCGGCGTGGCGAGGCTCACGTCAAGCGAGCTCAACGCCGCCGAGGTGCCGCGCAGTGGCGCACATGGCCACTGTGACATGGCAATACTTCCGCAAAGGTGAGTAGGTTACCGTCATACTCTGAACTGCTGGACCTGCGCCTGCAGCCGGGCGGCCAGCCGGGCGAGCTCGTCGCTTGCCCCTGAGGTGTCCCGGGCGCCGTTGGCGGTTTCCTCGCCGATCTGGCAGATACTGGCGATGTTCCGGTTGATCTCTTCGGCGGTGGCGCTCTGCTGTTCGGTGGCCGTGGCGATCTGACTGGTCATATCGGCCATGGTGCTCACCGAGGCGGTAATCTCTTCCAGCGCCTCACGGGCCGTCTCGGCGGCGTCGTGGGTGGTGGAGACTTTTTCGTGGCCTCGCTGGACAGCGGCGACGCCCTCAACGGCGGCCTTCTGCAGGCCGGTGATCAGTTCCCGGATACTGTCGGTCGATTCACTGGTCTTCTGCGCCAGAGAGCGGACCTCGGTCGCCACAACGGCGAAACCACGCCCGTGCTCGCCGGCGCGCGCGGCTTCGATGGAGGCGTTGAGGGCCAGCAGGTTGGTCTGCTCCGTCACGCTCTGGATGATGTCGACGACCTGGCTCATCTGCTCGGCGCGCTCCTCCAGGGAGCGCATTAGCGTCGCGACCTGTTCCACAGCGGCGGCGACGTCGGAGACGTCCTGGCTCACCGCAGAGACCTGGCGGTCGACGTCGCGCGTGCGCCGGTCGCCGTCCGTAGCGGCGTTGGATGCGTCGGATGCATTGCGCGCGACCTCCTGAATCGCCGCGGTCATCTCGTTCATGGCGCTGGCGACCTGGTCGGTCTCGCTTTGCTGACGCCGGATGCCGTCATGCAGCTGCTGACTGACGGTGCTTAGCTGTTCTGCGGGGCTGGCGAGCTCATCCGTGGCCTGGGCGACGTTGCCGACGGTGCTGGAGAACTGGGCGAGCATCCGGTCCAGGCGCTCGGCGAGCCCGCCGACCTCGTCGCGGCTGTTCATACCGCTTCGCAGGGTGAGGTCCGAGGTCCGCTCGACCGTCTCGACGGTGTCGAAGAGTGTCGAGAGCCGGCGCCGCATGTCCTCGCCGAGTAACCAGCAGAGCGCCAGTGCAGCGACGATCATCACCGCGAGACCGGCATCCAGCAACAGGATATTGCGAGCCGAGATTCGCTCGCGGTCTGCGACGCGTAGCAGGTAATCGTTTACCGCACCCTGAGCGCTGAACAGCGCCTCGATGCGCTTGGTGGATGCATCCCACCACTGCTGCTGGGAAACGGCGTCGACGTTGCCGCCCAGGATACGTTCGCGCAGCGTCTGGACGGTGTCCGCGCGACGGTCGGTGAGCCGGTCCGCAATGGCATCCGGTGCCGTATTGCGGGCGAGACGCAAGCTGGTGGTCTGTTCCGCGGCCAGGCTCACGGCGGCGTCGCGCAGCGCCAGGGTGAGCGTGCCCGTGGCAGTGGCCCGGGAGAGGGTGGCTCTTTCCTTGCCTGCCGCCTCCTGAGCGGCACCGAGGTGCATGAGGGTTCGAACCGTGTCGTTCAGGGTGCCGGGCGGCATGGTGTCCGCCAGGCGCTCGACCGCCGTCATGAGCTCGGCGATGACCCGCGAGTAGCGCTGGACGGCCTCATCGGCGCTCATGGACTGTGAGAGAACAGCCGGGCGGAGACGGTTGATCTGCTCGAGACCGCGTTTCACTGCGGTAAAGGAAACCCCGGTGGCTTGCAGTGCGGTGTCTGAGCGCAGTCGCTCGTCGAGGGCGGTGAGCGCATCGTCGGCGGCGGCGTGCTTACGGGTGAGCTGACTGCGCAAAGCGCGGTCGGGATCTGCCAGGTACGTGGCCGAGAGGCCGCGTTCCTGTTGCAATTCGTGCACGGCGTCGCCGATCGCCACTGCCACCGTGGCCGTCGTTTGTGCGTTGGCAGCAGTCTCGCTGGCTTGCCACGCCTGTTGGACCTGAATGCCGACAAAGCCCAGCAGGGCCAGCGTCAGCGGGCCGACCATAATCAACAGGCGTACGCGCAGGGGGATGTTGGCGAAGGTCGCAGTTGGCTGATTCTCCCGTTGGTCCATAACTCGCGCTCCTGCCGTGCCGCGCTGATCGAGCGCTGGACGGCCTATCCATGTTCGCTTGTGCGCTGCCCGCTGCGGATGCGCGGTTCGCGCATGCAGCAATGCATCACCCGGGTTAGCGGCGAGGCGATTCAATCATTGATAGGGAATATGGGTTAACAGCGTCCAAATTTCAGGCGAGGCGATGAGCGGTAGGGCGGTCACCGACTGGTATGGCCCTGTATCCGGGCTGCTGCGGGTTTCGCCGTGCCTTGCCGTCAACGTTGCTCGAAATAGTCCGGGAATTCCGCCATCAGCGCGTCGACGTTGGCCAGGGTTCCGGAGAGGTGCGTGCGAACGGCCTCCTCTGCCATCTCCGGATCGGCGGCTGCAAGGGCGTCGTAGATGCGTTCGTGGTCGCGCATGATGTCGCTGCGCTTGTTGCCAAGCGGCAGGTGCAGGCG
>CAZHBN010000315.1:0-4412 GCA_964530405.1 uncultured Ectothiorhodospiraceae bacterium | reverse complement strand
CCCGGGCCGCTGTGGCGCTCTGACGCATGACAATACTTCTGAGAAGATTAGTAACGTGAACCGAGGCACAGGGGGAAGCATGAGGGTATGGGCCCGACTGGCGGCGGTCGCCGCGATGGCAGTCACGGCGATGGGGCCTGCAGCGGCCGCCGGGAACGCTGGCGCGCTCTATGGTGAGCATTGCGCCAGCTGCCACGGCGTGGATCGTCTCGGGGGGACCGGGCCGGCGCTGCTGCCCGCGAATCTTCGCCGTCTACGCCCTGCAGAGGCCGGCGCCGTGATCACCGATGGCCGGGCGGCGACGCAGATGCCGGCGTTCGGCGACCGGCTCGACGAGGCGGATGTCGCGACGCTGGTGGACTACATCTACACGGCGCCCGATCGCGTGCCGGAATGGGGCGAGGCGGAGATCGGGGCCAGCCGGGTGGTTCACGATGGGGCCATGAATCTGCCGGACCGGCCGCGCTTCGACGCCGATCCCATGAACGTCTTCCTGGTGGTGGAGAAGGGCGATCACGCCATCACCGTGCTCGATGGCGATCGGTTCGAGCCCATCACCCGGTTTTCCACCCGTTTCGCCCTTCATGGCGGCGTGAAGTACTCCCCTGATGGGCGTTTCGCGTATTTCATGTCCCGGGACGGCTGGGTGACCAAGTACGATCTCTACAACCTGCGCAAGGTGGTGGAAGTACGGGCCGGCGTGAACAGCCGCAACATCGCCGTTTCCGCCGACGGCCGCTTCCTGGCGGTGGCCAACTATCTGCCGCATACGCTGGTGGTGCTGGATGCCGGGGATCTGTCGGTGCGGCAGGTCATCCCGGTGCGCAATGGCGAAGGGCGCACGTCGCGGGTGAGTGCGGTCTATGCCGCACCACCGCGGCACAGCTTCATCGCCGCCCTCAAGGATATCCCGGAGGTCTGGGAGATCCCCTACGACGACGAGGCCGAGGCGTTGCCCGTCTATCGCGGCATCATGCACGACTACCGGCGCGAATCCGGCGAAACCCCACCCCTGGACGAGCGCCGATTTCCGGTCCGTCGCATCCCGGTGGCGGGCTACCTGGATGATTTCTTCTTCGATCCGGCGTACGAGCATGTGGTGGGCGCCTCCCGGGAAGGCGGCGGCCAAGTGGTGAATCTCACCGTCGGCAAACCCGTCGCTTCGCTGGATGTGCCCGGGCTGCCGCACCTCGGCTCGGGCATCACCTGGGACTACAAGGGCCGCGAGGTCATGGCAACCCCCAACCTGAAGGAAGGCGTGCTCACCGTGATCGACACGCGGGACTGGTCGGTCATCGAGCGTATCGAAACCCTCGGGCCGGGATTCTTCCTGCGCAGCCACGACGGCACACCTTACGTGTGGACCGATGTGTTCTTCGGCCCGCACCGGGACGCCCTCCATGTCATCGACAAGCAGACCCTGGAGATCGTGAAAACGCTACGCCCGGCGCCGGGGAAAACCGCCGCCCACGTGGAGTTCACCCGCGATGGCGAGTACGCGCTGGTAAGCGTCTGGGCGGAGGAGGGAGCCCTGGTCATCTACGATGCCGAGACGCTGGAGGAGGTCGAGCGCCTGCCCATGAAGAAGCCCTCGGGCAAGTACAACGTCTGGAACAAGACGCATTACGTGCGCGGGACGAGCCACTAGCCACCGAAGTTGCGAATTGCATCGCATCGAGTACCCATGGCAGCGCCGGGTGGCGGGTTGCCGTGGCGGAAGGTTACGATGCCGCAGTGCGGGCCGGCGCTCTATGGGGCCGGCCCGCGCCATAGAACAAGAATGTGCTTTCGGACAATCGAGGAGGAGCCATGCGACACGTTCAGGGACGTGGGGCCGCAGTCCGCGCGAATGACGAGACCCCCACAGGGAGAACGGAGGACGATGGGCGGACCGGTATCGACCGGCGCACTTTTCTGAAGGCCGCTGCGGGCGTAGCGGCCATGACCGGTATGCAGGGCACGGCGTTTGCGCGCAATTTCGGCCCCGACGCCACGCCGGTACGCTATCCCGATCCCGACATCGTGGCGCTGGACGAGCGTTTTACGGCGAAGCTCGGCAACGCGTCGATTCAGCGTATCTACCATGGAAATCTCTGGGCCGAAGGGCCCGCCTGGAATGCCGTCGGGCGGTACCTGGTCTGGAGCGATATTCCCAATGACGAGCAACTGCGCCTGCTTGCGGAGGACGGTCATGTCGGCCGGCGTTTCCGTTATCCGTCCGGCAACAGCAACGGCAATACGTTCGATTATCAGGGACGCCAGATTGCCTGCGAGCACGCGGCACGCCGGGTGGTGCGTTATGAGCACAACGGCGGTGTGACCGTTCTGGCCGAGCGCTTCGACGGGAAGTCGCTGAATGCGCCCAACGACGTGGTAGTGCACCCGGACGGCGCCATCTGGTTCACGGATCCGGGCTACGGCAGTCTCGTCGCCTACGAAGGGCACGAGGCGGAGACGGATTCCGTGCAGCCGTTCCAGAAGGAGGCCATCTATCGAATCGATCCAAACAGTGGCACGGTGGCCAAGGTCGCCTACGAACCTTTCAAGCCCAATGGACTGTGCTTCTCACCGGACTACAAGACGCTCTATGTGGCCGACTCGGGCACGTCTCACTACGCGGAAGCCAGGAATATCATCTGGCAGTTCGACGTGGATGGCGCACGTCTGAAGAATCCGCGCACCTTCGCGGACATGGAGCTGGACGGCCGTTCCGGTGTGGCTGACGGCATTCGTGCGGACGAGGACGGCAACATCTGGTCCAGCGCGGGCTGGGTGGGCGATGGCTATGATGGTGTGCACGTATTCGCCCCGGACGGGGCGCGCATCGGGCAGATCCGGTTGCCGGAGATCTGCGCCAATCTCTGCTTCGGCGGCACCAAACGCAATCGGTTGTTCATGACCGCCAGCCAGTCACTCTACGCGGTATACGTTAATACCCGCGGCGCTCATATCGCATAGCGAATGCGGCGGGCCACGACGGTTCGCGTCGTGGTGTGCGGGGCACTGTGAACGCGGCGCTGACCCGTCGGGCCAGCGCCGCGTTCCTTGGCGTTCCCGGCGCTCAGTCCGCCGGGGCTTCCTCGCCGGCGAGGAACAGCCACGTCTCGACCACCGTGTCCGGGTTCAGCGAGACGCTCTCGATACCCTCGTCCATGAGCCAGCGGGCGAGGTCGGGATGGTCGGACGGGCCCTGGCCGCAGATGCCCACGTACTTGCCCTTGTTCCGGGCTGCCTGGATGGCCATGTGCAGCATCGCCTTCACCGCCGGATCGCGCTCGTCGAAGCGCTCGGCCACCAGACCCGAATCCCGATCGAGGCCCAGGGTGAGCTGGGTGAGGTCGTTGGAGCCGATGGAGTAGCCGTCGAAGACCTCCAGGAACTCGTCGGCGAGCACGGCGTTGGAGGGCACCTCGCACATCATGATGACCTTGAGGCCGTTCTCGCCCTTCTTCAGGCCGTTGTCCTCTAGCAGCTGCACGACCTGCCGGCCTTCGTCGACGGTGCGCACGAACGGCACCATGATCCAGACGTTGTCGAGCCCCATCTCGTCGCGGACCTTCTTCAGCGCCTTGCACTCCAGCTCGAAGCAGGCGCGGAAGTCCTCGGAGATGTAACGGGAGGCGCCCCGGAACCCGATCATGGGGTTCTCCTCGTCAGGCTCGTATTGGGTGCCGGCGATGAGGTTGGCGTACTCGTTGGACTTGAAGTCCGACAGGCGAACGATGACCGGCTTGTCGTAGAACGCGGCGGCCAGCGTCGACACGCCCTCGGCGAGCTTGTCGATGTAGAACTGCACCGGATCGTCGTAGCCGCTCATTTGGTTGCGGATGACGTCCTGCATGTCCGGTGTCTGCCGGTCGAACTCCAGCAGCGCGCGCGGGTGGATGCCGATCATGCGGTTGATGATGAACTCCAGCCGCGCGAGGCCGATGCCGGCATTGGGCAGGTGAGCGAAGTCGAAGGCGCGATCCGGGTTGCCGACGTTCATCATGATCTTGAACGGCAGCTCCGGCATGTCGGTGAGGCTGATCTCCTTGACCTCGAAGTCGCGCTTGCCGTCGTAGATATAGCCGGTATCGCCCTCGGCGCAGGAGACGGTGACGTTCTGGGCGTCGGGAATGGACTCGGTGGCATCGCCGGCGCCGACGACAGCGGGAATGCCCAGCTCGCGGGCGATGATCGCCGCGTGGCAGGTGCGCCCGCCGCGGTTGGTCACGATGGCCGCGGCGCGTTTCATGATGGGCTCCCAGTCGGGGTCGGTCATGTCAGTGACCAGCACGTCGCCGGGCTGCACCTGGTCGATCTGGCCGACATCGCGGACGACCCGCGCCGTGCCGGCCCCGATGCGGTGCCCGATGCTGCGGCCCTCGCACAGTACGCGGCCCTTGTCCTACAGCCGGTAGCGTTCCACC
>CAZHBN010000314.1:0-4450 GCA_964530405.1 uncultured Ectothiorhodospiraceae bacterium | reverse complement strand
AACTGCAATCGCGCGATCGGAGTACGCAATTCGTGCGAGATCGCCTGCAACGTCGCCTGTTGTTGGGCGGATATGCGTTGAATGCGTGCCGCCATATTATTGAATGTCACGGCAAGCCCCCTGATCGGCTCTGGCACCGCTTCGTTGGCTCGCACCTCGAACTCACCGACTCCGAACGCATTGGCGGTTTTTGCCACCTCCCGGGTATGCCGGTAGAACGGATACGTCAACGCCAGCACCGCGAATGCGACAACAGCCAGCAGGACGGCGACTTCCCCCATTCCAGCCGTCACGGCCTTTATCAGCCCCGGTCCCAGCTCCACTTCCTGCACGAGCACTTGGTCCGCATCGGGTAACGGCAGAAACAGACTTAGCCGACCGCTCGCGACACTGGTGAGCTTGTGCCCTGCGGCTGCCTTGTCCGCCAGCAGGCGATTGCGAACCCGTGTCGGCAACGGCGTGTCAAGCAGGTCGGATTTCGCGCGCAGCGACAACGGGTAGGCAAAATTTGCCTGCCACCGGCGGAGTACGCTTTCCCGACGCTCGGGCGAATGGTCGAGGAGCTCGCGACGCATGAGCCAGGCGAACCCGCGGGTCAGCCTTTCGTACTCCGCGCTTTCATCCTCCGCACGGCCGCTGGTGACATTACGCGACTGCTGCTGCGTAGCCGCCAGCCAGGACACCGCAATGATCCCAACCACCAGCGCCAGCACCACTCCGAGATAGATGCGCGCGAAGAGCCCTCCGCCGCGGCAAATAAGCGCCAGAACGCGCCTGCCCGGAGTCATTCTGTGTCAATCCGCTTGCCGATTGATTCCTCGAAGAGCAGTGCCGGCCGCGAACATGTAACCCTGGCCGCGCACCGTCTTGATCAGGCGGTGGGGTTCACTCACGTCACCCAGTTTCCTTCGCAGCTTGGAAACACGCATATCTATCGAGCGATCGACCCCGTCGTGTCCGACACCCCGCAGCGCCACCAATATGTCGTCCCGGCTAAGCACAGCCGGCGCGTGACGCGCGAGAAGCCAGAGCAGATCGAACTCGGCATCCGTCAGGTTCACCCGCTCACCACCGACCGCCACGGTTCTCGACCCCGGGTCGATGCTGAAGCAATCAACGGACAAAGCCGGCTCGTCAACGGGGAAGAGGTTCGGGCGTTGCTCGCTGCCGCGCCGGAGCAACGCCCGAAGACGTGCCAGAAGCACTTGTGGTCGAACGGGTTTGGCGAGGTAATCATCCGCTCCGACGTCCAGTCCGACCACCTCGTCGATATCGTCACTGCACGCGGAGAGCATCAGAATCCAGCCGCCATACGCCGTTCGTACTCGTTTGCAGACCTCAATGCCATCGAGGCCCGGGAGGAGGACATCGAGCACGACACAGTCAGGCTCGAGCGCCGGAATGGCATCGACGGCGGCGACGCCGTCGGCTACCCGTTCGACCCGGAACCCATGGTCGCTGAGAAATAGCTCGATCAGTCGAGAGAGACGTTCGTCATCCTCGACCAGTAGCAGATGAACGTTTGTTGTCGCCATCAGTCAGAAAGCGGGCGGGCGCGAGCGCGCTGCCACGTCACCCGCGCTGCCATCGCCTCAGTCCACCTGCTCCACACTGAAGGTGCCGCAGACGCGGACTTCGGGCTCATCCACGCCGCGGTGGACGTGGAACACGTAGCAATCGCCGTCCATGCGGCCTTCGTCGATGGCTTCGTACGTCTCGACCACGGTGCCATTGGAGTACACGGTGACGACGGCTTTCGTCTTGTAGTCCGCCGCCGCGGTGCCCACCATCATCGTCGCGAGGACGCAGAGCGCCACGGCCTTTCCTCGCTCCCCCATTCCCTTTGATTTCATCGTCCGGATCTCCTTTCGTCTCTGTTGGTATAGGCACGCTGGCGTCTCACGTCGCGTGAGGGTCAATGCCCGGGGCTACGGGACCCGGGGCGACTCACAACCCCCTTGACCCTCACGTTCACGGCAGCGTCTATGGTCGCGCTCTCGACCAATGAGGGCACAAGCATGCACAACATTCAAGGCAACTCCATGACGAGCGAGCGGCCGAGCGCCTCGGCGCTGCGCACGGCCACTGCGCGGGCGGTTCATCAACTGCTCGACGACCCCGTCGTTTTCGCTGATCCCCTCGCGCTGCGCATACTCGGCCCACACATCGAGCAGGACGTGCGCGATGACCCGTTTCAGTTCAACGACCCTGCGGCGCGCACCATGCGAGCGGCACTGGTTGCACGCAGCAGGCTCGCCGAGGACGAGCTGCACGACGCGGTCCAACAGGGCGTACGCCAGTACGTCATGCTGGGCGCGGGCCTCGAAACCTTTGTCTGCCGCAACCCGTATCACGGACTCGGTCTTCGCGCATTCGAGGTAGACCGTGCGGTGACGCAACGCTGGAAGCGGACACGGTTGGCGGAGGCTTCCATCGAAGTCCCCGAATCAGCGACTTTCGTGAGCGTTGACCTGGATGACGTCGATTCCCTGGCGGCACGGCTTGGCGAGGCCGGCTTCCGCTGGGATAGGCCTGCCTGCTTTTCCTGGCTGGGGGGAACACCGTACCTGGGCGATGCCACGGTCCTGGGCGTGCTCGCATGTCTGGCGCGGTGCCCGGCGCCGAGCCGTCTGGTCTTCGACTACCGGGTGCCAACCGCAATGCTGAAACCATTGGAACGGATGATGGAAGAGCACGTCGCGGAGCTCTTCGCCGCCACGGGGGAGCCCTGGCTGTCGGCCTTCGACCCCGCGGTGCTGCAGCGCCATCTGGCCAGCCTCGGCTTCACCGGCGCCGAGAGCCTCGATCCCGTCGGACTCAACACCCGGTATTTCCCGAAACGTAGAGACGGCTTGCAGACTGCCGGCGGCGGTCTCCGGGTCATGCGCGCGTGGCGTTGAGCACGGAGCGCTCGAAGTGAACCGCGCGGCGGGCCGAGTGGCGCGCCCCCGGCCGCCGCTGTTGGCGAAATCGCCGCCAGCCGCTACGCGCGGCTCCCGGCAACGACGGCTGTCGCCTCCACCTCGAAGAGCATGCCATCCAGCGCCATGCGCGACACCGGAATCAGGGTGCAAGCGGGCTTGTCCCCCTCACCGAATGTCCGCACCAGCTCATCGCCGAATACGTGCAGGCGATCCTCGGTGTGGTTGACGATCAGCACGGTCAGCTTGGCGACATCGACCGTGCCCGCCCCTGCGGCGGTCAGAGCCGTGACCAGGTTGCTCAGCGCCTGGCGCACCTGGCCGCGAAAGTCGGGCGCCAGGGCACCGGATTCGTCTTCGCCGCCTTGACCGGAGACGTACACCGTGCGGGTGCCGGGCGCCACCTCGGCGATGTGCGAATAGCCATTCTGCGATGCGTCGTAGAGGCCGGCGGGGTTCGACAGCGTCACAACCGGCATCGGTGTTCTCTGCGTTTGCTGCTCCATGACGTTCACTCCCGTGATTGCTGGATTGGCGAGTACTCGTGCGACCGCTTCCATCGTCGATGCACACTCGTCCATACAGACGAGTCGGGCCGTCGCCATGTGACACGCCGGTCTCGCTGCGGCTTGACGGGGCCTCGTGCACACCGCGCAATGAACAGCAGGCGGGTGTCGGCTTCGGAGGTCGGCGCCATGGTCACCCTGTTCCTGTGCGGCGACGTCATGACCGGGCGTGGCGTCGATCAGATCCTGCCCCACCCCGGCGATCCGCAGCTTCACGAGCCGTTCGTCCGCGACGCCCGTCACTATGTCCAGTTAGCGGAATCGGTGAACGGGGACATCCCGGCGCCAGTGCCGTTCGGCTACATCTGGGGCGATGCGCTGTCCGAGCTCGACGACCGCGCCCCGCAAGCGCGAATCGCCAACCTGGAGACCAGCGTCACCACGAGCGCGAAGGCCGCGGCGAAGGGCATTCACTACCGCATGCACCCGGACAACCTCCCCTGCCTCGCCGCCGCCGGCATCGACTGCTGCGTGCTCGCGAACAATCACGTGCTGGATTGGGGCAGCGGCGGGCTGCGGGAGACGTTGCTGACACTCGACCGCGCCGGGCTGGCGTACGCCGGTGCCGGCACCGACCATACCCGGGCCTCCGCACCCGCGCGTTTGCCGCTACACGAAGGCGGCGGCAGAGTGCTGGTTTTCGCCGCAGCCACCGGCGACAGTGGCGTACCGCCGCAGTGGGCGGCGACGGCCAGGCGTGCCGGCATTCACCGTCTCCGCGACCTCTCGCAGTACACCGTCGACGAGATCCAGCGATCGATCGCCGGCCACCGAAGGCCCGGTGACATCGTCGTTTTCTCGCTGCACTGGGGTGACAACTGGGGGTTTGACATCGCCCCGGCCGAGCGCCGCTTCGCCCACGCCCTGATCGACGAGGCAGGCATTGATATCGTGCACGGTCACTCGTCTCATCACGTCAAGGGCATCGAGCTCTACCGGGAGCGGCTGATCCTCTACGGCTGT
>CAZHBN010000313.1:0-4476 GCA_964530405.1 uncultured Ectothiorhodospiraceae bacterium | reverse complement strand
GTGATCGCGCGGCTTTCATGACCGGGAGTGTTCATTCCATAGATGGCGGGTACGTCGCACAGTAATGTCGTTTCTCTTACGAATCCGACCGCAGGCGCTCTGATACGTCGCATCATCTGTGATCGGATGACGGAAGCCGCCGCTACGCGCTGCCGCTGAACCGGCGCCGTATTGGATGAACGCGGAGAACTTTGCCTTGGACCTTGCGGGCGATCGACGCTGAGCACGAGGCCGCGAGGCGATGCATCGCGCCACGTTTGCGGTGGCCGTGTGCGCCGCTGCTGCCGCCACGACGCCGCCTTCGAAATCCTCCCGTCGCAACGCCTGAGCACTGATCAGCTCGGACTTCCCGACAGAGGCGATAGCGAAACGGTCAATCGACGGTCCTGGCCGCGCATGTTCCTGTAACGTGCCGAGTTCGGTAATCTCTGCGTTCAATGCGTGAAACCGCCTGCAGTTTCTGCTGCGTTGAACGTAGCTGAGGTGACGGTCGTCGGAATGTACCTCGGTAAGGGCATGGCGGTGGTTCCGAACCATCATGGACGACAGGCCGGATGCTAAGCACACTCGCTATTGCCAACTACCGCTCGTTGCTCTCGCTGCACGCCCCGCTGGGCCAGCTCAATATCGTTACGGGGCCCAACGGGAGTGGCAAGTCCAACCTCTACCGCGCGCTGCGATTGCTTGCCGAAACCGCGCAGGGTGGGGTCGTTCGCGCGGTGGCGAGGGAAGGGGGTCTCCAGTCCACGTTCTGGGCGGGGCCCGAGGCGCTCACTCGTGCGATGCGGGAAGGGGAGGTGCCCGTCGAGGGCGGCCCTAGACACAAACCTGTGCGCCTCAAACTCGGCTTCACCGGTGACGATTTCGGCTACGCCATCTCGCTGGGTCTGCCGGTTCCGTCCGCGACCTCGGCCTTTGGTCTGGATCCGGAGATCAAGCGGGAGAGTATCTGGGCAGGGGTGGCGTATCGCCCGACAAACGCGCTGGTCGAGCGCGAAGGGCCGCTCATCAAGGTGCGTGCGGGCCGCCGCTGGGAGGTGGTGGCCCGGCACGTGCCGAGCTTCGACAGTCTCTTCGCCCAGGTCGGCGACGTTGAGGCCAGCCCGGAGGTGCTCGCGTTGCGTGAGCAGATCCGCGGTTGGCGCTTCTACGATCACTTCCGCACGGATGCCGAGGCGCCGGCGCGCCAGGCGCAGCTCGGCACACGTACGCCGGCGCTTCACCACGATGGGCGTGATCTCGCGGCGGCCTTGCAGACCATTCGCGAGATCGGGGATTCGGACGCACTCGATTCTGCCATCGAGCACGCATTTCCCGGCGCGCGCCTGGAGGTGGTGAACACCGATGGTCGCTTCACCCTGGCGTTTCATCAGGAGGGGCTGCTGCGCCCGCTCTCCGGTGCCGAGCTCTCGGACGGCACGCTGCGCTATCTCTTGTGGGTCGCCGCGTTGCTCACCCCGCGCCCGCCGCCGCTGATGGTGCTGAACGAGCCGGAGACGAGCCTGCACCCGGATCTGTTGCCGGCCCTGGCGGAGCTCATCGGATACGCCGCGGAACGTACGCAGGTGTGGGTGGTCTCCCACGCGAGCCGTCTGATCGCCTCCCTGAACCGGCTGCCTCAGTGTCATGGCCTCGAGCTGGAGAAGGCGCTCGGCCAGAGCCGGGTACTCGGCCAGGGGCCCCTCGACGAACCGCCGTGGCGTTGGCCGGACGAAAACTAATCCGATCACGGGCAGTTCCACATGTCAGAGCGCTTGTGGGGTTCGGGAGCAAGGCGCGCGAGCGACGGGTGCCGCGTCCCGGCCGCCGCCAGCGCGACGCTCGCCACCGCCGCGCTTAGGGCGAAGCGCAGTGCCGAGCCGCCGAAATAGGTCCGATGGAACTGATCGCTCCGAACCCATGGGTCGCGACGTACTCAGCATCTGTCGTACTCGTCGTGGCGGCGCCACCACATGCTCGACTCGTTGCGCCCTCTCGGGGCGCGGTCCAGCCACTGGTACATGCTCCAGAGGCCGTCCAGTCCGCGCGCATAGGTGGAGTAGGTGTGGTAGACGATACCGTCTTCGAGCACGAATGCGCTCATACCCGGCCGCTCGCGGGTGTACGTGGCCACATCGGTTCCGCTCATCGCCGCGCCCTTGGTCGCGCCGTCGGGCGTCGAGCGCGAGGGTATCTCGCCACCGGGGCGGTCTTCACCGCGCAACGGTAGCGCCGCCTCGCGCCGGTAGTTGTATTCGACGCTGCCTTCGCGCTGTTGCGCCTCGGTGAAGCAGACATTGAAGTCGACGTTGAAGTCGTTGCCGTGGGAAGACGCCCAGGGGAACGTCCACCCCATCCGCCGTTTGTACGCCTGCAGCTTCGCCAGCGGCGCCCGCGATACCGCCGAGAGGGTGACGTCGTGGTTGGCCAGGTGGACGACGACGCCGTCGAACCCGTCCGCGATCGCCGAACAGGAGGGACAGCCCGCCGTGTAGTCGGGTCCGAACATGAAGTGGTAGACGAGGAGTTGCGAGCGCCCCTGGAAGAGGTCGGCAAGCGTGGCGTTTCCCTCGTCGGTCTCGAATCGGTACGCCTTGTCGACTCGGACCCACGGCAG
Organism: uncultured Ectothiorhodospiraceae bacterium; assembly: GCA_964530405.1. Lineage (GTDB taxonomy): Bacteria > Pseudomonadota > Gammaproteobacteria > Nitrococcales > Nitrococcaceae > Arhodomonas. The sequence continues at coordinate 1,880 of CAZHBN010000313.1, read as the reverse complement.
CGCCTGCCGCCACCGTGCCAGCTCGTCGCTGCGCTGCGTGAGCGCCTTTTCCGCCTCGAGCAGCTCTAGGCGGGCCTGCAGCCACTCTTCTCGCGTTCCGGTCACATGCTTCGTCATCGCGATTCTCTCCTGGTGGTTGTGTGTCGTGGGATAGACTGAACGCCGGGTATCGAAGGGTGGGAGTAACAACTCTGGCGGGATTCACATGGACTCGCTGATCACGGCCGCCGCGCGGGCGCTCGCCGCGGGTGATCCACTCGATGCGCTGAACTGGGTCGCCCTGCGCGAGGACGCGCCGGCGCTCGCGCTTCGTGGCATCGCCATGGCGCAGCTAGGCGATCTCGATCGAGCGAGAACCCTCGTGCGCAAAGCGGCGCGCGCTTTCGGTTCGCGAGAACCCGTGGCCCGGGCGAGATGTATCGTTGCCGAGGCCGAGATCGCGCTCGTCTCGCGCGACCTGGGCCGGCCTGCAAAGACGCTCGATGTGGCACAGAAGATTCTCGAGGCGCGCGGTGACCGGGTGAACGCCGCGTATGCGCGATATCTCGACGTCCGGCGTCTGTTGCTGATCGGGCATCTCGACGAGGCGGAGCGCAGGCTCGCCGAGCTCGACCCGGAGCCCTTTCCACCCGCATCCCGGGCCGCCTACGAGCTGGTCGTCGCGGGGATCGCGATGCGGCGCCTGTGCACGGCGCCGGCGCGGGTGGCGCTTGCCCGGGCGGACCGCGCCGCCGGCCATGCCGGTATCCCGGCGCTGACGGCGGAAGTCGCGAGTGCATCGCAGGCCCTGAACACGCCTGCAGCACGCCTTATCGCGGGCGGCGAAGAGCGACTGCTCCTGCTCGAAGAGGTGGAGGCGCTGCTGACCTCGGAGGCGCTCATTGTGGATGCGTGCCGGCATGTGGTGCGTGACACCCGCACCGTCGTCTCGCTGGCGCGGCGTCCGGTGCTGTTCGAGCTCGCCCGCATACTGGGTGAAGCGTGGCCCGCCGACGTGCCGAGAAGCACGCTCGTGGCGCGGGCATTCCGGGGGAAGGTCGCCGATGAATCCCATCGCGCACGGTTGCGCGTCGAGATAGGCCGGCTTCGCAAGGCGTTGGGGGACCTGGCAGGTGTGCGTGCCACGAAACGGGGATTTGCGCTGCTTCCGCGCGGTGCGCGGGAAGTGGTCGTATTGGCCCGGCCCGTCGATGAGCCGCACGCGACCGTGCTGGCGTTGCTCGCCGACGGTGAATCGTGGTCGAGCGCGGACCTGGCGCTTGCGCTGGGCACCAGCCAGCGCAACGTGCAGCGGGCACTCAATTCGCTGGCGGCAGCCGGCAAGGTGCAGTCGTTCGGGCGCGGGCGGGCACGGCGCTGGATGACCCCGCCCGTGCCGGGGTTCACGACAACATTGTTACTCCCAGCGCCATTGCCGGGCGGCTAGTGTGGTCTCCGGTACCCGAACCAACACCGGAGTGAGACATGAATCGATCAGCCGCCGAAATCATTACTGAGTTTGGACCCTTTCCGGGCGTCGATACCGTGCACGGGGTGAGCTATGACGGCCAGCACGTCTGGATTGCCGTCGGAGACAGGCTGACCGCCCTCGATCCGGCCAACGGAGAGACCGTGCGCTCGATCGAGGTTGCCGCACAGGCCGGAACGGCGTTCGATGGCCGGCACCTGTTTCAGATCGCCGGGGATAGCATCCAGAAAGTCGAGCCGGAGACCGGCCGCGTGCTCGCCACGATCCCGGTGCCCGAGGGCGGTGGCTCGGGGCTCGCGTGGGCCGAGGGGGCGCTGTGGATGGGGGCGTATCGTGACCGGAAGATTCATCAGCTCGATCCCGAGACCGGGGCGGTTGTTCGCACCATCGAGTCCAACCGCTTCGTGACCGG
>CAZHBN010000312.1:0-4503 GCA_964530405.1 uncultured Ectothiorhodospiraceae bacterium | reverse complement strand
TCGGGTTTCGGGTTTCGGGTTTCGGGTTTCGGGTTTCGGGTTTCGGGTTTCGGGTTTCGGGTGAGGATCGGCCGCCTGCGGGTAGCCGGCAACCGCGAAACGCGAAACGAGCTACCAGCAACGCGCAGCGGCTACCGCCATGATCGACGACACACTGACAGTCGAGCATCATTCGGGCATCGCCCGCATCACCATGAACCGCCCAGCGGTGCACAACGCCTTCGACGACGCGTTGATCACCGAGCTGATTGGCGCGCTGCGAGACGTCGAGCGCGACGCAAGCGTGCGTGCGGTGGTGCTCGCGGCTACGGGCAGAAGCTTCTCCGCCGGCGCCGACCTCAACTGGATGCGGCGCATGGCCGGCTACGACTGGTCGGAGAACTACCGCGACTCCCAGGGCCTGGGCGAGCTCATGCACACCCTCTACCGGCTCGACCGCCCCACCATTGCACGAGTCAACGGCGCAGCGATGGGCGGAGGCGTGGGGCTCGTTGCCTGCTGTGACGTCGCGGTGGCCGCGGAGACCGCCGTTTTCGCCCTCTCCGAGGTGAAGCTCGGGCTCATTCCGGCGGTGATCAGTCCCTACGTAGTCAGCGCCATCGGCGAACGCCAGGCGCGGCGGTACTTCGTCACCGGCGAGCGCTTCGACGCACGCACCGCCCGACGCATAGGTCTCGTCCACGAGGTCGTGGTCTCCGAGGCGCTGGACGACGCCGTCGACCGCATCGTCGCGGCCATGCGCGCCAACGGCCCGGAGGCGATGCGCGCCGCCAAGGCGCTCTCGCTGGATATGAGCCGCGGACCGATCGACACCGGAATGGTCTCGGAAACCGCCCGCCGCATCGCCGATCAGCGCGCGAGCGACGAGGGCAAGGAAGGCGTTGCAGCATTTCTGGAGAAGCGGCGCGCAAGCTGGGTCGAGCAGTGAATCGCGCCTTGAATCGGCACAACCATAATCCGACCAGGAAAAGCTGATGTTCGACAAAGTCCTGATCGCCAACCGGGGGGAGATCGCCTGCCGGGTCGCCCTGACCTGCCGGCGGCTCGGAATCCGTACGGTCGCCGTCTACTCGGAGGCGGACGCCCATGCCCGGCACGTCGACCTCTGCGACGAAGCCTGGCTGATCGGACCGGCTCCCGCCCGCGAGAGCTACCTGCTCGGTAACCGCATCATCGACGTCGCACGCCGCAGCGGCGCCCAGGCCATTCACCCGGGGTACGGATTCCTCTCGGAGAACGCCGGGTTCGCGACCGCCTGCGAGGAAGCCGGTATCGTCTTCATCGGTCCCCCCGCTTCCGCCATCGACGCCATGGGCTCCAAGAGCGCGGCCAAAGCCATTATGGCGGACGCCGGTGTACCGTTGGTCCCGGGTTACCACGGCGCGGACCAGGAGGAATCACGGCTCGCCGCCGCCGCTGACGAAATCGGCTACCCGGTGCTGATCAAGGCCAGTGCCGGCGGCGGAGGCAAGGGCATGCGCCGGGTCGACCGACCGGAGGACTTCGCCCGGGAGCTCGCCGCCGCACGCCGTGAGGCCTCGGCGAGCTTCGGCGACGACCGGGTCCTCGTCGAGAAGTATCTCCTGCATCCCCGGCACATCGAAGTACAGGTATTCGCCGACGGCGTCGGCAACGCCGTGCACCTGTTCGAGCGCGACTGCTCGGTGCAGCGGCGGCACCAGAAAGTGCTCGAAGAAGCGCCAGCCCCCGGCATGACCGAAGCCCGCCGCAGCGAGATGGGGCAGGCGGCGGTGCGAGCAGCCCAGGCCATCGGTTACGTGGGCGCGGGAACGGTGGAATTCATCGCCGAGTCGGACGGGCGCTTCTACTTCATGGAAATGAACACGCGTTTGCAGGTCGAGCACCCGGTCACCGAAATGATTACCGGCGAAGACCTGGTCGAGTGGCAGCTCCGGGTCGCCGCCGGCGCGCCACTGCCCCGCGAACAGTCCGCGCTCACGCTGCAGGGCCATGCCTTCGAGGCCCGTATCTACGCAGAGGACCCGGACAACGACTTTCTCCCCGCAACAGGGCGAATCCGGCATCTGCGCACCCCCGAAACCGGCAGCGAGGTGCGCATCGATACCGGCGTGCGCGAGGGTGACGATGTCAGCGTCCACTACGACCCGATGATCGCCAAGCTCGTCGTTCGGGGTGACAACCGCGGCGCGGCCCTGCGACGGCTGCGCCACGCGCTCTCCGACTTCGAAGTGGTGGGCCCCACGACGAACATCGCCTTCCTGAAGGCACTGGCGGCACACCCGGCATTCGCGGCAGGCGAGGTGGAGACGGGCTTCATCGAGCAGCATCGCGACACGCTGATTCCCGAACGCGAGCCGGCTTCCGACCGGGTTCTCGCGCTGGCCTGTCTGGCGGAATTCCTGCGCATCGACGAGGAAGCGGGCGAACGCGCCGCGCGTTCCGGCGACCCGTACTCCCCGTGGCACCACACCACCGGCTGGGTACTCAACGACGACAATCACCACACGCTGCATTTCCGCGACAACGGCAGGGACGTCGCGGTGACTGCCCACTACCGTTCCGGCCACTACCTTCTGGAGCTGCCCGGCGGCGAGATACGCGCCCGCGGCACCCTGGGGCGGGAAGACCGGATACAGGCGGACCTGGACGGTATTCGCCTGACCGCCAGCGTGGTGCGCGACGGCCCCCACTTGACCATACTCTGCGATGGCCATGTGCACGAGCTCGTCTGCCATGATCCGTTGACCGTGGGCATGGAGGACGAGGTGCGCGAAGGCAGCCTCACCGCCCCCATGCCGGGCACCGTGATCAGCGTCACCGTCGCCGAAGGGGATACCGTGACCGAAGGTCAGGCGCTGATGGTTCTCGAGGCCATGAAGATGGAGTACACCATCAAGGCCACCACCGACGGTGTGATCGAGCACGTGAACTTCGCCGAGGGCGAGCAGGTGAGTGAGGGCGCCGAGCTGCTCGCCATTCGCGCCGAGGCGCAGGAGTGAGGGTGAGGTTGCCGGACTGAGAAAACCGCGCAGAGGCCGACGGGGAATCACCGAGCAAGCGCGACAGCGGTGTCGGCGACTCCCTTCGCGCACCTGGGCGCCCTTCGAATCTCTGCGGTTGGAGCCGAACGCGGGAGGTATGGCATGCCGCTGCCCAATCAGGTAAAAATTGTCGAGGTCGGGCCGCGGGACGGGCTGCAGAACGAACCCCGGAGCATTCCCGCGGCGGTAAAGATCGAGCTGGTGGAGCGGCTGGCCGATGCGGGCCTGCCGGTGGTGGAGGCCGGTGCCTTCGTCTCCCCCAAATGGGTGCCGCAAATGGCGGCGAGCGCCGAAGTCCTCGCCGGTATCCAGCGTCGTGGCGACGTCTCCTATCCCGTGCTGGTCCCGAACCTGAAGGGCCTGGAGGCAGCGCTCGCCGCTGGCGCCGAGGAGATCGCAGTCTTCGGGGCCGCATCCGAGTCATTCTCCCAGCGCAACATCAACTGCTCGATAGCCGAGAGCCTGGAGCGCTTCGCGCCGGTTATCGAAACCGCCACGGCGCAAGGCGTGCGCGTTCGCGGCTACGTGTCCTGCGTGCTCGGATGTCCCTACGAGGGAGACATCGCTCCGGCTGCCGTGGCCCGTGTGGCCGGCGAGCTCGCCGCCATGGGGTGTTACGAGATCTCGCTGGGCGACACCATCGGTGTCGGCACGCCGCTGAAGGCCCAACGTATGGTCGAAACGGTCGCCGACCGGGTGCCCCTCGAGCGCCTCGCCGCCCATTTCCACGACACCTATGGCCAGGCGCTGGCGAACCTGTTCGCGGTCCTGAGTCTGGGTGTGGCGAGCGTGGACAGCGCTGTCGCCGGCCTTGGAGGCTGCCCGTATGCGAAAGGCGCTTCCGGCAATGTAGCCACCGAGGATGTCGTCTATCTTCTCGATGGGCTGGGCATCGACACGGGCGTGAACCTCGACGCCGTTGCCGCCACCGGCCGCTGGATCAGCGAGAGGCTCGATCGAAAACCGGCCTCGAAGGTCGCCCAGGCGCTGGCGGCAAAGGCGGCGGACTGAACCGGGAACAAGGAGAAAGACCACCAGACACAAAGAATACCAATGGGCCAATCGGACGAGCGTACGCGCGACTGTGCAGACTGCATAAGTCGAATGCGGAACAGCTATTGCCACAACGTCTGGCCGCGTCTGCGAGCCTTGCACACAGGCGGTGCGACGCCGATGCGGGCACACGGCCGAGCTGGATCGCTCTGCTCCGTGCCCTTGGAGCCTTGGCATCTTTGTGTCCGATACCGATAAGGAGGCGTGGGTGGAACGCGAGAGCATGGAATACGACGTGGTGATCGTCGGCGGTGGGCCCTCGGGGCTGGCGGCGGCGATCCGGCTGATGCAGCGTGCCGCCGAGGCCGAGCGCGAGCTCGCGGTGTGCGTGCTGGAGAAAGGTAGCGAGATCGGCGCACACATTCTCTCCGGGGCGGTAATCGAGCCGCGCGCGCTCGACGAGCTGCTGCCCGACTGGCGCGTGCAG
>CAZHBN010000311.1:2521-4506 GCA_964530405.1 uncultured Ectothiorhodospiraceae bacterium | reverse complement strand
CGTCGATCAGCCCGTCCCCGGTGACCTGCCGGAACTCGGCGGTGCCGAGCTTGCCTGGCCGGAATGCGTTCGCGCTGACGGCGAGATCCCTGCCGGTGCGGTCGATGACGTAGTCGAGCTGGGCGATACGCGCACGCAGCGCCGGGTCGGCAACGCGCAGCGTGCGCCAGGGCAGGCTGCCGCGTTCGCCACCGGCGCCGCAGTCCTCCAGCCCGTCATCGTCGGTGTCCGGGCAGGGCAGGCGGTAGTGCGCGGCGGCGAATCCCGCCACGGCGGCGTCGGCGTGACGCAGTGCGGCGATCTGGTCGGTCGCCGCGTTCGTGGCGTGACGGACGTGCAGCCAGAGAAAGCCGGCGATGAGCGTGCCGCCCAGGAGCAGAGTGACGAGCAGCGCTTCCAGCAGGCCGAAGCCGCGTTGGTGCTGCCGCGAAAGGCTCGATCGACCGCGCATGGTCAGGCGCCTCCCGTGCTGATGGCCAGCGACTGGCGGATGAGGTCGTAGATCGGCACCAGCAGGCCGAGCACGAGCACGAAGAACACCGCCCCGGCGACGAGGATGATCGCGGGCTTGATCACCTCGGCGAGGGAGCGCACGAGCACGTCCAGGCGCTTGCGGTATTCCCCGGAGAGGTGGCGGAGCTGCTCCTCCATGGAGCCGCTTTCCTCGCCGACGCTGATCATCCGCACCGCCATGGCGGGGAAGCCGCCGACCCGGCGCATGGCGGCGGCGACGCGCTCGCCCCGGAGCACGGCGTCACGGACCCGGGCCAGGCGGGCACGGTAGTGGAGGTCGCCGGTGGCGCGGGTGAGCACGTCGAGGCTGCTGGCGAGATCCAGCCCGGAGCGCACGAGGATGGCGAGATGCTCGGTGAGACTCGCCATGCCGGAGGCGGTGACCAGTGCCCGCACCACCGGCAGACGATGAGCGGCCTCGTGAAATGCCTGGCGCGCCGGTATGTGGTAGCGCAGCAGCCAGCGCCCGCCGACGGTCACGCCCGCAAGGATCGCGCCGGCCACCGGCAGGTGGCCGGCGACCGCGCCGGAGAGCGCGATGAGGCCGCGGGTGATTGCCGGCAGCTCGGCGTCGAGCTGGCGGAAGAGCTCCGCCATGGTGGGCACGACGTAGGTGATCCAGAACGCGGCCACGGCGAAAATGGCCGAGAACACGAACAGCGGATAGATCAGCGCGGTGCGGATGTCGCGGCGGATGTTCATCATCCGCTCGGTGTGCTCGGCGCCCTCGATGAGCATGCGCTCGAGGTTGCCGGAGCGGTCGCCGATGGCGACCAGGTTGCGCACGGTCTCCGGGAATATGTCCGGCCGCCGGGCGAACGCCTCGGTGACGGACACGCCGGCATCCAGATCGTCATGGAGCTGGCGGGCGATGTGGGCGATGCCGGCAGCGCCGGCAGTACGCCCTTCCTGAATGATGGTCCGCAGCGCCTCCAGGGCCGGCACGCCGGCGCGCAGCATTACGCCGAGATCCCGCAGAAAACCGGCGAGCTCCTCGGGGCGGACGTCGCGGCGGAAGAGGCGGGCGACGAGGGCGTAGGCCCCCGTCAGTGGTCCCGGCAGGGGCCACAGGGTCACCACCGTGGCGTCGTATTCCCGCTCCAGCCGGACCCGTACCGAGAAGTCCCGCTCCACGGCGAGGCGGTAGAAGCCGGTACGCAGCCGGCCGTGGGGCATGAGAATGCGGTAGTAGTAAGTCTTCAGCCGGCTCACGGTCACGGCGCCCCCACCGCGCGGTGGACTTCGCCGACCGTGGTCTCGCCGGCACGGACTCGTTGGCGGGCGACGGCGTGGATGGAGCGCATGCCGCTTGCCTCGGCGATGTGCCGTAGCTCGCCGCGCGGGCAGTCCACGGCGATGGCGTCGGCGACGGCCCGGTCCGGGAGCAACAGCTCGTAGACCGGCAGCCGGCCGAGAAAGCCGCTGCCGCGGCAGTACCGGCAGCCGGCACCTTCGTATACCGGCTCGCCGGG
>CAZHBN010000311.1:0-2511 GCA_964530405.1 uncultured Ectothiorhodospiraceae bacterium | reverse complement strand
GGGCGAGCCGCAGCCACTCGCGTTCGGCCGGTGCGGGGGTGACGGCCGTGCGGCAGTGGGGGCACACACGGCGGACCAGGCGCTGGTTGACCACGCCGACCAGGTTCTCGGCGACGGTCTCCACGTCCAGGCCCAGTAGCTTCAGGCGCGGCACCACGCCGAAGATGCTGCCCACGTGCAGCGTCGAGAGCACCAGGTGACCGGTAGAGGCGGCGTCCAGGGCCGCACGGGCGGTTTCGGCGTCGCGGATCTCACCGACCAGGATCACGTCCGGGTCGTGGCGGAGGAAGTAGCGCAGGGCGTTGGAAAAGCCATAACCGGCGCGTTGGTTGACCTCGGTCTGTCCCACGGCGGGCACTCGGTATTCCACCGGATCCTCGACGGTGAGCACGTTGCGCTCGATCAGCGCCTGCATGCGCAGGGCGGCGTGCAGGGTGGTGCTCTTGCCGGATCCGGTGGGGCCGGTGAGCAGAACCAACCCGTGGGGGCGGGCGAACAGGCGCGCGAAGGCCGCTACGTCGTCGCCGTGGAAGCCCAGATCCTCGAGCTTGTCCAGGTCGCTGCGCTCGGGCAGCAGGCGTAACACCATGCGCTCGCCGTGCTCGGCGATGAGCGAGGACACCCGCACGGTGAACGGCTGGTCGAGCACTTCGCGGTTGAAGCTGCCGTCCTGGGGCAGACGCTGCTCGGCGACGTCCATTTCCGCGCACAGCTTGATGAAGCCGTTGAGCCGGTCGAGGGCCGGGGAGAGCGCGAACATGGGCCGCAGCACCCCGTCGATGCGAAAGAGCACGTGGCGGCTGTCGCGGGTCGGCGCCAGGTGGATGTCGGTGGCGCGCTCGCGCACCGCGAGGTTGAGGATGTGTTCGAGCAGACGCTCGGGGCTGTGGACCCGGTCCACGTCCTGCTCCAGCAGCCGGAGCTCACGCTGGATGACCGCCTCCGGCGGGTGCTCGGCGAAGTAGTAGTGCTGCCGGATTGCCTGGGTGACCCGCGTGAACTCGCCCTGCAGGCAACGCACCCGCCAGCCGGTGCGGCGGCGGACCACCTCGGCCACGGCATCGGGCGCGCTGTCGCCGAGCACCACCGTCAGGGTGTCGTCGTCGAGGCGTAGTGGCAGAAACCCCTGCGCCAGACACAGCGCCTGGTTGAACGGTCGCGTCGCCTCGATATCGGGCTCGGGCAGCGTGTCCAGGCTGACGAACGTCACCGCCTCGCCGTGTTGTTCGGCGAGGGCGAGGGCCACGTCCTTCTGCGTGGCGAGGCCGTGGTTGACCAGCAGGTTGCCGAGGCGACCGCCCTCGACGGCCTGCTTCTGCAACACGTAGTCGAGCTCGGCCGGGCCGATGACGCCCTTGTGGAGCAGGCGTTCGCCGACACGCATCGGCGTGTCTCCCGCTCCGGGTGTGCTGCCGGCATCCGCGTCGGGCTGTCGGCGTGAGTTCGTGAATTCGAGCATGTTGGCTTGGCTCCGCATCCTCATTCACTGCGCGTTCAGCGCGCCCGTGGGGTCACTCCCGGAGTCGGCGAAGGCCGTCCCGCAGGGCGTCGGCGTCCTTGGCGTGATGCCGGGCGCGCGCCAGCACACGCCGGGCCGCCGCGGGGCGTCCGGCGGTCAGGTGAATGCCGGCGAGGTTGATGGCGGCTTCGACGTCGCCGGGAAGGCGGCCGAGCAGCCGCTCGTAGAGGCGCTGGGCACGCTCGCGATCGCCGTGCCGGAGGGCGTACCAGCCGGTCAGGCGAAGACGCAGCGGATGCCCGTCGGGCAGCTGCCGGCGGGCGCGGGCCAGCGTCGCCCTCGCGCCCGGCCAATCCTCATCGGCGACCTGCTTGACGAGCCTGCGGTGCAGGGCCCGGGCCGCTTCCACGGAGGTGCGGGTGTGCACGCCGCTGCGGCCTTCTCCGGTGGCGGTCGCCGCAGCGCCCGTATCCGCGCCATCCGGCGTTTGCGTGTCACGGGGCGGCGCCGCGGACGCGGGGGCGGCCGGCAGCGGTGACGACACCACGGCCATGACGAAGGCGCCGGCGGCCACTGCCAGGCGCACCTGCCACCGATGCCGTTGGTTTCCGGTCGGCCCGCGGCGTTGCACGCTGCGGCCCGGCCGGCGGTCGAGGTCGGGGAGGGCACGGCGGATCCGGCTCATAGCACGCGTACCCGCAGCGCGATGACCAGCTCCCGGGTGGCGCTCAGCTGCCGGCGCTGGCCGAACAGCCGGCCGACCAGCGGCAGGGACGACAGGCCCGGAACGCCTTCGTCGGACTTGTTGGCGGACTGGTCGATGAGCCCGCCGATGAGTGCCAGGTCGCCATCGTTGAGGCGCAGGGTGGTGGTGAGACCCTTGAGGTTCACACTGGGGAGCGAGACCCGGGTCTCACCGCCCACGTCCACGAGCTGGAGACTGCGCTCGTCGACCTCGGTCTGGATGGGCCGGATCAGCAGCTCCACGGAGCCGTTGTCGCGGATGAACGGCACCACGCCCACCATCACGCCGGAGAACACGGTATCCGTCT
>CAZHBN010000310.1:0-4528 GCA_964530405.1 uncultured Ectothiorhodospiraceae bacterium | reverse complement strand
GTCATCGAGCAGCGTTACGCGGCGGCCATGCCAGGGACAGCTGTAGCCCGTCCAGTGTGAGGTTCGGGTTGTAGGCTGGATCGGCTTTGAGCAAGTCGCCCCAGCGCTCGAGCATCGCGTTGATTTCTCCGGAGAAGCGCTGCTGCTTTTCCGGAGTGTCCTCGTAGCCTCGACTGGCAGACTCGTGGTGATAGAGCTCGGCGTATGGGGTCCAGAGATTACGGTAGCCAAGGTCGCGGACTTTCAGGCAGAAGTCGATGTCGTTGAAAGCGATGGCCAGTCGTGTCTCGTCGAGCCCGCCGGCTTCTTCGAAGACCCGCTTTCGCACAGCCAGGCAGGCGGCAGTGACGGCGGAGTAGTTCTGTATCAGGGCGTTGCGGCCGAAGCCGCGAACGGCGCCGCGGGGCGCGTCCTTGAACAGATGGCCGGCCACGCCGCCAATGCCGAGGACGCAGCCGCCGTGTTGCAGGGTATCGTCCGGGTACCACAGGCGTGCCCCCACACACCCGATCTCCGGGCGGATGGCATGGCTGACCAGCTCCCGCAGCCATCCGCCGTCGGTGACTTCCACGTCGTTGTTGAGCAGAACGAGTACCGCGCCCGTCGCATGAGCGGCAGCGGCATTATTGAGCGCGGAGAAGTTGAAGGGGCGTTCGTCGCGCAGCACACGGATTCGGCCTGCAGCCTCCAGCCCTTCCAGGTAGCCCAGTACGGCCGGATCGTCGCTGCCGTTGTCGACCACCAGGATCTCGTAGTCCGAATAGTCGGTGCGGTGGATGAGTGTCTCCAGGCTGCGGGTGAGTAACTCCAGTCCATTGCGGGTCGGCATGATGATGCTCGCCCGTGGCGGTCGCTCCGGCAGCGGGTAGCGGATTCGCCACATGCCGGGGCATTCCGGTGCCGGCATTACGGCTGCAGTTATGCCGCGGCGATCGAGGTGTTCGGTGAGCGCCTTCTGTGCAGCGTCCCGGGTGTAGTCTTTGACGCCGGCTTCCAGGGCTTCGCTGCCTGCGACTGCCCGCCAGTGATAGAGCACACGGGGTATGTGCCTCACGGCCCCGGGGGGCGCGTTGTCGGTTACCCGCAGCAGCAGGTCGTAGTCCTGACTGCCCTCGAAACCTTCCCGGAAGCCTCCGACCGCCCGCACGGCCGCTGTCTGGTAGGTGGTCAGATGATTGACGTAGTTCTGGCTGCGGAGCAAGTCCGGATTCCAGTCCGGCTTGAAGTAAGGATCGTATAGTTGGCCATCTTCGCGGATCTTGTCTTCGTCTGAGTAGATGAGCGCGGCGCCCGGGTGGGCAAGTGCTGTCTCGGCGACGTAGTAGAGAGCGTCCTCGGTGAGCAGGTCATCGTGGTCGAGCAGTGCCAGATACTCGCCCTGGGCCATGGCTAGCGCGGAATTCGATGCCGCCGAAATATGGCCGTTGTGCTCCCGGTAGGTGACCCGGATGCGCTCGTCCTCCGCTGCGAGCGCCTGCAGCGTTTCACGAGTCGCCGTCTCGGTGGAGGCGTCGTCGGCGATACAGAGCTCCCAGTGGGGGTAGAGCTGTGCCTGAACGCTGGCCACTGTCTGACGTAGCAGGCCTGGATCGGTGTTGTAGGTGGGCATTAGCACGGAGATCAGGGGCGGTTCCACCATCGCCGAGATCCGTGCGGTGATACGTGCCCGTGTTTCGTTATCCGGGTGACCGTAGCGCTCGAACCAGGCGACGTAGTCAGTGTGCTCCGTTGCGCTCGCCGGCGCTTGCAGCAGTTGCGAGAGCGCGCCGCGAAGCCCCTGTTTAGCCACTCGGCGGCGAGTTTGCCCCAGATACCAGCGCCAGGCGCGCGGGTGGCGCAGTATCTGGCGGGCACGTGGGGCAGTGGCGCGGGCGAGGCGTACTGGCAGTGTCACATACCGGCCGGCCCGGAATGTTCGTGAGCCCATCACCAGCTTGAGTGCGTTCTGGGCTTCACGCTGACCGGCCGTGACAGTTTCGTAGGCACGGCGCAGTTGCTCGTTTTCGCGCCGCAAGCGGCGCGTTTCGCCGGTATCCATGGCCTCGCGCAGCCGGTCACGGAAGCTCTCCGGGTCCCATTCCGACGCCTGCCGGCCGGTTGCCTCGGCGATCAGCGCCAGCAGCTCGTCGCGGTTCAGCAGTGACAAAGGGGGCTGCGAGGGCCGTGCATAACAGCGATGGGCCGGGATATCGATGGGCTTGTCACCGCCGGGGCGCGTGAAGCGCGTATCGAGGTAAGTGGTTCGCCATCGCTTGTCGAAGTTGGCGTCGTAGTCGATTTGCTCAGCCACAGGTCGACCTATTCCTTTGCGTGCCGCGGGTCGCCGCGATCAGGGCGTCATTCCACTCGGTGGGCGAGCTGTCGGGATCCACGACTACCGCTCGTTCCACGCCCTCCAGCCGCTCCGGGAAAGCACCACGGTTGGGGGCGACCAGTGGTAATCCGGTGGAGAGGGCTTCACTGAGCGTATAAGACCAGCTCTCGGGCGCCCGGCTGGGCAGGAGTATGACGTCTGCTTGTGCTTGATCAATGAGCGCTGGCAGCGCGTCGCGTTCATAGGCACCGGTGACGCTGATCGGCAACTGGTCCATCCCCGCCAACGGCGTCTCGAACCAGCCGATGACGTGGAACGCGAGCGGTAGTTTCCTGTGGCGTGCATCCCAGGCGCATCGACCTAGTAGATAAGCGCCCTTGGCGGGGTTCATGACGCCCAGCACCAGCGCTCTCACTTCGTCGCCATCGCCGCGTGGCGGCGTGGCCGGCGTTACGTGAGTCGGCCGCGAGTAATCTCGGGCGGGTTCCGGGTGGGGTAGCAGCGTGAGTTGGACATCCGGCAGGTAGTCGGCAAGACGGTGCTCGATGTCCCTTGACGGGACGAAGACGCGGTCGGCACGCCGCAGCCATTGGTGAAACTGCTCCCGCCACGCGCGAATGTCGAGGCCCCACGGTCCCGGGCGCAGCGCCAAGCATCGAGCGCAGCCTACCTCGTCCGGCTCACCGCAGTATTCCCCGAATTCGTCCGCCAGGTTGGCCTGCGGGCAGATCGGATAGTGATCGTGGCAGGTGAAGTCCAGCGGTACGCCCAGGATCTCTGCGAGGTCCAGCGTGCGGCGCGGAAGGTTCATGACGTGGTGCACGTGTACGCGAGCGATGTCCAGGCCGCGTAGCGTTTCCACCAATTCGTCGAATTCATAGGGGAGGCGGAACCACAGTGCAAACTCGTCCTCTCCCGGGCATAGCCAGCGCAGGCAGACGCGAGATTCACCATCCGGAGCGAGCTCCAGTAGCTCGAGCTCGTCGCTCAGCAACGTAGTCATGTCCTGTAGGTGCCGGGCCACGCCGCCGCCCTGGTCATGGGTGAGATTCAGTACGCGCGGACGCGCGGATCGGCGAAGTCGTGCTATGTCCAGTCGGCGGCGCAGTACTCGCTGCGGGTCCGACTCGACGTGTGCGCGGATTACGTCGTCATAGTCCGGGTGAAGCGTCTGGAGTGCCTCACTGCCACGTTCGCGCCACTGGTATGCCTCTTCACCGAAGGAAACCCCGCCGCGGTGAGCGACGAACACGAAGCCGCACAGGCGATGAACCCAGCCGAGCTTCGCGGCTCGACGGGAGAAGTCGTTCTCCTCGCCGTAGCCACGGCCGAAGTGGCGGGCATCGAAGTAACCGGTCTCGGCGAGGCAGTCGCGGCGAATGTACATGCAGAAGCCGACGGCGGTGGGCACCGTCACGCTCTCACCGGCGTTGATGCTGGCGCAGAGTGCGTCCAGCGAGGCGGTGTCCCAGCCTTCAGGCAAGGGGTTCTCCGCCATGAACCGGGGGTAGCTCGCCAGCGTGCCGTTGTTCGTAAGTGGCGTGACGGTTCCCGTTTCGCGGTCTGCCCAGGCACATGCCCGCAATCGATCCAGCCAGTCGCCGTGAACCTCCGTGTCGCTGTTGAGCAACACGACGTCCCGGTCCGGGTGACGGCTCATGGCGTGGTTTACGGAGCGAACGAAGCCCTGGTTGCGCTCGTTGCGAATGAGCTCGATGTCGCCGGCGGCAGCGAGCTCGTCGAGCCACTTTGCCAAGGCTGGCTCAGGAGACGCATCGTCGACCACGATCAGTCGCCATGAGGTGCTCGAGTCGCTGGCAAGCACGCCTTCGAGGCATCGCTGCGTTTCGTCGTGACCGCGGTAGACGGGCACGATGATGTCGACTGTCGGCGACCAGGGTTGGTTGGGGGCAGGGGTCATCGGGTTTGCCTGTGCGTATTCGGATAAAAGCGCTCATAGAGGCGGGTCACCGGGGGCACCGCCGGAGTGCCATCATGTGCGTGGCAGGCGCGTTCCGCGGCCGCGATCCACGCGTCGCGGCCTTCGGTGGTGAGCAACCATTGCAGCCACGCCAGCCAAGCCTCGTCGGTCTGCCAATCGCTGACGCGCCATCCCGCGCCCGTATTCCCCACACGCTCTCCGAGGGCGCCGAGATCCGGGACGAGGGCGGGACGTCCGCACGCCCAGGCCTCGTCCAGGGTGAGTGACCACGT
>CAZHBN010000309.1:0-4555 GCA_964530405.1 uncultured Ectothiorhodospiraceae bacterium | reverse complement strand
CTGCCAAACTGCCTAAGCTCATTGAACTCAAGTATCACAGCATGGGGGATGCGGTTGAGGAACTTGGACCAGTAAGCAATATCCGCGATGTCTTTGTCGGGTTTCAGCAGCATCTGTACTGACTGAGGCCTCTGCATTCTTAATCGGGTGTGCAGAGCAGCGACGGGCCGCGGTTTTACGAGGTGACGACCGATCGCTCCTGGCCGTGTTGTGAGAGACATATGGCAGTAGCTGGTCGCAGCAGTCTATGCGCCTTCCGAATGTGGATTGCCAGGCAAGGTGAACCGTCTTCCCCCCAGCGGTCGTGTCGTCTAGTTCGACCTAGGGATGAGCCGTGTCGGATGACCAACTCTTGAAGTGGTGTCGGAGTTGGCGGTGGCCCCTGCCGGCCGAACTCCCGGAAAAGGAGTATCAGCGCCGTGCAGACGCCAGGCGTGACTTCGCCTTGGAATAGGTCAGTATCCCCGCTCGCGATCAATAACCCCCACCATGGCCTCTCCACGCTCATGCCGGCGAATATTCTCCAACACGACCTCAATCGCTGATTCAGGCTGGGTCATGCTCGCGACGTGGGGGGTGAGCAGGATGTCGGGGTGCGTCCAGAAGGGATGCCCCGGCGGTAGCGGTTCCGGCTCGGTGACGTCGAGCACGGCCGCGTTGAGCTGGCCGGTGTCGAGGGCCTCCAGGAGGTCGTCCGCGATCAGGTGGCCGCCGCGGCCCACGTTGACCAGGGACGCGCCGTGGGGCAGCTGCCGGAAGAGGTCGCGGTTGAGAAAGCCGCGCGTCTCGGCGGTCAGCGGCAGCAGGCAGACGAGGATGTCGCTCTGGGTCAGGAAGTCCGGGAGCTCGGCGACCCCCGCGAAGCAGGTGACGTCGGCGACCTCGCGGCGGGACCGGCTCCAGCCCACGCACGGAAAGCCGAGGCCGGTCAGGCGCTGCGCCACCACCTGCCCCAGCTGTCCGAGCCCGAGAATGCCGACGGTGCGCGTGGCCGCGGGCCGCACTCTGAACTGCTGCCAGACCTGGGAGCGCTGCTGGTTCATGTAGGCAATGACGTGCCGATGAAGGGCGAGCACCGCGAAGGTGGCGTACTCGCCCATGGTGTCGGCGATGCCGGGCTCGATGGTGCGTACCAAGGGCACGTGCGGTGGAATCGCCGAGAGATCGATCTGGTCGACCCCGGCGCCGAGGGAGAACACCACCTCCAGGTTCGGGAACTGATTCGCGAGATCGTCGAGCGGCTCCCACACGCCCAGGTACTTCACCGCTTGCGGATCGCCGATGTCCGGCCAAGCGCGGAAGTCGATCTCGGGAGCGCGCTCGGCGAACAGGGTCGCCCACTCGTCACTGCGTTCGGGGTCGGCCTTGTAGACGAACGTCATGGCGAAAGCACTCAATCAAAGGCGTGACTGGCGAGGGCGTAGACACACGGCGCCTCGGTACGGCGGGGGTCGTCAGCGCCCCGGATCATGCGCACCACCGTTCCCACGGGCTCCAGACCCCACCCTGACAGGCGCTCGGCCAGCCCGGACGAGTCGGGGACGTCGATGCGAATCCGGCTACCGCCGTTTTCCTGGATGCAGGTCCGGATGAGCCCGAGTGCGATGTCGGCGTCACCGGCTATCACGGGGCCGATCACGGACCCACGGCCGAAGGGCCGGCGGCAGGCAAAGCCGAGTATCCCCTCTTCCGTGGTGGCGACCAGACAGTGGCCGATGGTGTGGAAGGCGGTGAGCATCGCACGCCGATCCACGCCCGTCGCCTGCCGGTCCAGACGCTGAAGCGCGGGGAGGTGCTCGGCCTGCGCGGCGACGGTGCGAACGCCGCTGCCGCTCGGCTCGACGCCCCCCGTGGGCGCGACGCCTTCGCACTGCAAGACCCGGCCGGACTCGACGAAGCCGAGCGAGCGGTAGAGGGGCAGGGCGGCCGTCGTAGCGTTGAGCGCGACGGTGTGGCCCGCGACCGCGTCCAGCGCCATCCCGACCAGCGTTCTGCCGATGCCGCCGCCCTGCATCGCCGGATCGACCACAACCATTCCCAGGGTCGCCACGGTGTCACCCCAGTGCCAGGTCATGGCGGCGCCGATCAGGCGGTCGTTCTCGAAGGCCGCGATGCCGCGGCCAAGGTCCAGCGCGAGGCGCCAGTCGTCGACCCGGTGCGGCCAGCCGACCGCACTGGAGAGCCGCGCGGCCGCCGCGAGATCGTCGTGGGTCAGTTGCCGGTATGTCGTCATGGGGTTTCCAGGCGGCCGATACGGACACGGCGGGGCGCCTTCGCCCGGCCCAGCACCGCGGAGCACAACACCAGGGCGAGCGAGATCCCCACCAGCAACGTGCTGATCGCCGCGATGGTCGGGTCGATTTCGTCGCGCAGGGTGGTGAACATCACCTTGGTGAGCGTCTCGTTCTCGCCGCCGGAGATGAACAACGCCACGATGGTTTCGTCCAGCGCCCAGATGAAGGCGAACACCGCGCCGGAGATGACGCTGGGCTTGATCTGGGGCAACGTCACGGTCATGAACGCCCTGAACCGGTTCATGCCGAGACTCCTCGCCACCATTTCCTGGGTCTTGTCGAAGCCCTGCAGCCCCGCGATCACCGCGGTGACCACGAACGGCAGGCTCAACATGACGTCTGCCAGTATCAGCCCGGGGAGCGTGGCCCACAGGCCGACCTTGGCGTAGGCGAAGAAGACGCCCGCGCCCACGATGATGATCGGGACCATCAGCGGGAGCATGAGGGTGACGCGCAGGTAGCGCATGACCCAGTGCGACGAGTTCTCGATGGCGTACGCGGCCGCGACCCCCAGCGGGGTGGCGATGAGCATGGTCACCACCGCCACCGTGAGGCTCGTCTGCGCCGCGGACATCCACTCCGCGCTGGAGAACAGGGCCTCGTACCAGCGCAAGGAGAAGTCCTTCGGCGGGAACGACAGGAATCGGCTATTGGAGAACGACATCGGGATGACGATGGCCACCGGCACGATGAGAAACGCCAGCACGAGGCCGACATAGCTCCCGAGGAATAGCCTGCGCATGGGTATGGTCTTCATTTGCCCCCCACGATCCGCTCGATCGGCACCATTCGGCTGCCCACGAAGAAGACGGCCAGGACACAGAGCAGCAGCACGACGCTGACCGCGCTCGCCGCGCCCCAGTCGTTGAAGAGCTCCACGTTGCGGCTGACGACCATGGAGACCATGACGGTCTTGCCGCCGCCCATGAGCTCGGGCGTGATATAGAAGCCGAGGCATAGCACGAAGACCAGCGTCGAGCCGGCCACCACGCCGCCGAGGGACAGGGGGAAGTAGACCCGGCGGAACACGTGGAGCGGGCTGCCGCCGAGGCTGGCACCCGCGAGTGTGAGATCCGACGGGATCTTCAGCATGGTGGAGTACAGCGGCAGGATCATGAACGGCAGCAGGATATGCACCGTGCCGATGATGGTGCCGAGCTCGTTGTGCACCAGCGCCAGGGGGCTGTCGATGAGCCCCAGGCCCATCAGCGCGCTGTTCACGACGCCTTGCTGGCTGAGGAGTATCAGCCACGCGTAGGTTCTCACCAGCACGCTCGTCCAGAATGGCATTATGGCGAGCAACAGCACCACGATCGACCAGCGCCGCGGCAGCACCGCCGCGGCATAGGCGACCGGGTAACCGAGCAGCAGCGCCAGCACCGTGACGATGAAGCTGATCCGGAACGTCAGGGCGAAGGTGTTCCAGTAGATCTCGCCGGTGAATATGCGGTGATAGTGTTCGGCGGTGAATCCGTTGGAATAGATCGACTGCCAGAAAAGCCACCCGACCGGGATGACGAGCAGTAGCACCACCACGAAGAAGGCGGGCGCGGCGAGCATGAGCATCAAGCCCTGTTCCCGGCGCCGATGCGCCTCCGAGGGGTCCGGTTGGGCCTGCGAAAGGGCCAGTGTTGTATCACTCAAGGGCCGCCTCCCGGCTGTTACGCCTCACCCTGGGGGAAACCACGCCTGGTGGCGGGGCGTGCTTGGCCGCTGGACCGCCATGCACGCCCCGCGACTTACTGCTGCATGAAGCGCAGCCAGCGCCGTTGCGCCTGCTCACCGTCCGGCGAGGCCCACCATTCATAGGACATCAGCGCCTGCTGCGCGGCGTTGTCGGGGGCACTCGGCAGCTCGGCGGCGCGTTCCTCGGAGATCTTGCCCGTCTCGTAGGCCGCCGGATTACCCGGGCCGTAATCGATGTACTTCGGCAGGTCGGCCTGAAATTCCGGTTTGATGGCCGCGTTGATGAACTCGTAGGCGGCCTCCTCGTTGGGCGTGCCCTTCAACATGCACAGGCCGGTGCGCTGCAGGATGCCGTCGCTGTAGGTGTACGCGACGTTGGCGCCGCTTTCCTGGAGCGCGCTGACCCGGCCGTTCCACATCATGATCATGTCGACCTCCCCATCGTTGAGGAGCTGGGCGGACTGGCCGCCGGAGGTCCACCAGGTCGTGATGTGGGGCTTGATCGCCTCGAGCTTGGCGAGCGCGCGGTCCACATCCAGCGGGTAGAGCTCCTCCCGGGGGACGCCGTCGGCGAG
>CAZHBN010000308.1:0-4577 GCA_964530405.1 uncultured Ectothiorhodospiraceae bacterium | reverse complement strand
GTGCAGGCGTTCTTTGCCACTGAATCCGACGCCGTGGTGGCGGAGGGCTCGGATTAATGGGGGTTCAAAGGTCCAAGCGGCAAGTCGAAAGTTACCAGCCGTTGGATGCGAGACTTTCAACTTGCCACTTGGTCCTTTGAGCTCAATCCCTTTTTAGCCCCCTTCTCCCAAACCGCTCAGCAGCCACGTCGGCGCCGGCAGATCGGCGTGGGCGTGGTCGCCGGCCACGCCGCTGGCCACCAGGGCACTGGCGATGCCGGCGCGGTGGGCGCCCAGGATGTCGGTGTGGCGCTGGTCGCCGATCATCACTGCGTTCTCCGGCGTCGCGCCGATGCGGCGCAGGGCTTCGCGGAAAATCGCAGGCTCCGGCTTGCCCAGGGCGGTGAAGCGTGGCGGCTGCGGGTAGCGCAGCGCCAGCGCTTCCTCGATCAGCAGCGCGAGCGCGCCCGCGGTGAAGGCGAAGTGCCCGGGACCGCTGGGGTAGATAATGTCCGGGTTGGTGAGTACCAGTTGCACGTTCCGGCCGGCGTCGAGCCCGCGGCATACGCCTGTCAGCGCCCGGTTGGCCATGTCCAGGAAGTCGATGCCTTCCTCGTCGCAGACGCAGAGGACGTCGAACGGTTCGTCCACGTCCACGACGTCGCCGCCGGCGCGGCGCACGTACTCGTGGCTCGCCACCGGCCCGAGCACGGCGCAGCGAAGGCCCGCCAGATCCGATAGGTCGAAGTGATGCTCGATCATGCTGCCGGAGGTGATCACCCGGTGCGACGGTATCTGCACCGCCATTTGCCGGAAGCGGTCGGCGAGCTGCTCCGGCAGGCTCGAGGCAGCGTTGGTGACGACCTGCCACGGGCGGCACTCGCTCTCCAGGCGCTCGACGAGTGCGGCCGCACCGGGCAGAGCGCCGGCGCCGGTGACGAGCACGCCGTAGGCGTCGAGCAGAATGGCGTCGTAGCGCTCCAGCAGGGCGGCGATATCGGTCTGTTCGGTCATTGCGGTCCCTCTGCGGCAAGCCCAACATGGTAGCAACACGCAGAGCCAACGAAATGTCATGAGGAAATCGCGCCTGCGCCTGCCGGTGATGGGGTTCGTGATCACCGGCGTGGTCGGCTACCTGTTACTCGTATTTGCACCGGAGACGCTTCCGCAGCCGGATGGCGAAGACCCTTGGGCCGTGGTATCCGTGCTGGCGCGCCTGGCCCCGGTCTGGTTGGTGTTCTGGCTTGCCGCCGCGGCAGGTGGCCTCGGGTACAATTGGCGCAGCGCCCGCCGCGCGCGCGGCGCCGGCAGGGTGGCGGGTGGCGCCGGCTCGGCGCCACCGGCGTGCGAGCGCTGCGGCACCTATCGCGTGATCCGCCGGGGGCCAGGCGGCGCACCGCGTTGGGCGTGTCCGCGCGGCTGTGATGACGGAACCGGGCAGCAGAAGGACGATGAATGACGCTTGAGGCTCTGGGGGCCTGGATAGCCGGCTGGACCACCGTGCAACAGGCGGTGGCCGGCGGTGCTGTCGCATTGGCGATGCTGCTCGGCCTGGCAATCGGCCTGTGGCGCGGACGCCGGGTACTGACCCGGGAGCGCGCGGATCACGCGGAGCGCGAGGCGCAGGCCGAGGAGGGGCTGGCCGCTGCCCGCGAACGCGAGCAGGCGTTGCGTGAGCGGCTCGTGCGTACGGAAGCCGAGGCTCATGCACGGGAACGCGACCTGCAGCGCGCCGAAGGCCAGGCATCGGAGCGCGAGCGTCTGCAAAACCGGGTCGCCGAGCTCACCAGCCGGAATGAAGCCCTGGAGCAGCGCCTCGCCGACTGGCGCCAGGCCCATGCCGAGCTGACCGCCGAACGGGACCGCCTCGGCGAAGAGGCCGCCGAGCTGCGCGACCGCCTCGGCCGGCTGGAGACCGAGCGCAGTGAGCGCGAGCGTGCCATGGCCGAGCGCGAGCGCACTCTCGAGGCCGCCGAGCAGCGGCTGAGCGAACAGTTCGAGAACCTCGCCAACCGTATCTTCGAGCACAAGAGCGAGGCGTTCCGCCGAAACAGCAGCGATCAGCTCACCCAGCTACTGAAACCCTTCCGCGAGCAGATGGAGGGGCTGCATCGCGACGTGCGCGAGGCGAGCAAGGAGCGCCACAGCCTGCGTGACGAGATCTCGCGCATCGTCACCGAAACCCACGCGCTCACCAATGCCCTGCGCGGCGAGAGCAAGTACCAGGGCGACTGGGGGGAGCTGGTGCTGGAACGCCTGTTGGAGGAGTCCGGGCTTCGCCGCGGCGAGGAGTACGAGGTACAGGCCCAGTATACCGACGACGATGGCCGGCGCCTGCGCCCCGATGTGGTGATCCATCTTCCCGAGCAGCGCGACGTGGTGATCGACTCCAAGGTCTCGCTCACCGCCTACGAGCGCTACGTCAACGCGGAGACCGAGGAGGAGCGCACCGCCCACTTGCGGGCCCACGTGGAGTCCGTCCGCCGGCACATCGACGAGCTCGCCGGCAAGCGCTACGACCACCTGCCGGATATCCGCACCCTGGACTACACCCTCATGTGGGTGCCGTTGGAGCCGGCGTATTTCGCTGCCATGCAGGCGGAACCGGCACTGGTGGAGCGCGCCATGGAGCGCCGGGTGATTCCCGTGTGCGCGACTACACTGCTCGCGGTGCTCAAGACCATAGAGCGCATCTGGCAGTACGAGCGCCAGAACCGGAACGTCGAACGGATCATTCGTCGGGCGAGCCAGCTCCACGACAAGTTCGTGGGGTTCGTGGACGCGCTCGACGAGGTGGGCGCCCACCTCCAGCGAGCCGAGCAGAGCTATCACACCGCACGCAGCCGGCTCGTGGACGGCCGCGGCAATCTCGTCCGCCAGGTCGAGCAGCTGCGGCGGCTCGGCCTTGCCCCGCGCAAGCGTCTCGATCGTGAGCTGGTCGAGCGTGCCGACGAGGATCCGGACGCGCCGGATGACCCTGGCGAGGCCGACGGCCGGGAGTCGGCCTCCGGCGGACGTTGAGACCTGGCGGGTTCGTCGCCGGGTGAGTGCTCAGCCTCGGGCGAGCTTTTCCGGCAACGCCGGCTTCCACGCCGAGTGCCTCGCTGTTTGTGAAGCGCAAAGGCGCGACGCGGTTGTGTGCTTCGACGGTGAGTCTGCACCCCCCTTTGAGGTGTGGTTGCGCAGTAGTTGCCTGGTGCGATGTGCGCCGCACGGTGTATCGAGTGGTCCGTGGCCGGTCTGGCGCTGTGGGTGGATCGATGATAGCTATTATCTATCGATAGGAGAGAAGTGATTCATTAGTAAATATAACGGGAATCATTATCATTAATGGTGTGGAGCCAAGGAGGTCACACCATGATCAAGACGCTGACATTCGCGACCATGCACTTCTCGATCGCCTTCGGGGTGGTCTACCTCATGACCGGTAGCATCGCGCTGGGCGGCTTGATCGCGTTCATCGAGCCGTTATGTAACACGGTGGGCTATTTCTTCCACGAGAAGCTGTGGGAGAGCGTTCGCAACCGCGGCGCGGAGGCCCGGCACACGCCCGCATTGCAGGCGTGAGCCGCAGAGTCCTTCAGGCGCGGTTGCGCTTCTCCAGCATGTCCGCCTGCAGGATCTCGATCCAGTAGCCGTCGGGATCCTTGATGAAGGCGAGTCCCTTCATCTTGCCGTCGTCCGGGCGCTTGACGAACTCCACATCCAGGCGCTCGAGGCGCTCGGCCGCCTTGTAGACGTCCGGTACCGTGATGCCGATGTGTCCGAAACCCTGGGGCTGATCGTTGCCGTTGTGGTAGGCGAAGGTCGGGTCGTTTTCGGTGCCCCAGTTATGGGTGAGCTCGAGCATCGCCTCGCGGCCGAATGTCCACGTGGTACGCGCGTCGTCGTCAGCGGGTACACCGGCGGCATCGGTCTCGTTCACGAAACCGAGGAAGTACAGGGTGAATTCCATCTCGGGGAAGTCGAGCTTGCGCACCAGGCGCATGCCCAGCACCCGCGTATAGAAGTCGAGGGAGCGCTTCGGGTCCTTGATGCGCATCATCGTCTGGTTGAAGACGTACTGCCGGGTTTCCGGATCCGGCGTTTCGCATAGCCCCTCGGCCTTCTCGAAATGGCGTGACATCGATTGCCTCCTGTCGTGAGCGGGAAACCAGAACGTTACCAAGGTCATGTGTCAGAGCGCCTGTGCGGTTTGGCTGCCAGGCGCGTGAACAAAGGCGTGCCGACGCTCGCTGATATGTGGCATGACCTTTGATCGGATTAGTATGTCGAGGCGAGCGTGTGCAAGTTCAAGCGGCATTGCCTCGCCGTGACCGGGGAGAGGAATCACGAAGACGCCAGGTATACGGCTCACCAAAATGGTTCGAAAACGCGTCGGTTGGCTGCTCTCGGCAGCCAACAGGCGGGACGCGAAGCCCCAAGAGGGCGCCGGCCATGGGCGTCAACGTCGGACTTCGCTGTTGGCGCTCCCCGACCGACCCGGCTATCCGCATTCCGGTGTGTGCCGTGTCTCGGCGGTGATTCCCTTCTACGCTCAACTGCTTGCCGCTTGCCGCTTGCCGCTTGCCGCTTGCCGCTTGCCGCTTGCCGCTTGC
>CAZHBN010000307.1:0-4597 GCA_964530405.1 uncultured Ectothiorhodospiraceae bacterium | reverse complement strand
CGTGGCTACTTGCCGATGCAGAAGGTAGAGAAAATTCGGCCGAGGAGGTCTTCGGTGGTCACCTGGCCGGTGATCTCGCCGAGGGCCTCCTGGACGGCGCGGAGGTCTTCGGCGACGAGCTCTCCCGCCGCGTGATCGGTTAGCTGCAGCGCCGCTGCCTCCAAGTGTACGTCGGCACGCTCCAAGGCATCCAGGTGACGGCGGCGGGCAGTGAAGTCGGAGGCTTCCGGCGCATAGCCCATGACCGATTTCAGGTGGCCAGCGAGCGCATCGAAGCCCGTGCCGGTGAGGGCGGACAGCGTGACCTCCGGACCCAGGGGGCCTTCGCTGATGGCCGGCTCGCGACCGGTGAGATCCGCCTTGTTGCGGATCAGGGTGACGCCACAGCCCGCGGGCAGGCTCTCGACAACCGCACTTTCCGCGCTCCCCGGGCCGTCGCGATCATCAACCACCAGCAAAAGCCGGTCCGCTCCTTCGATCGCCCGCCAGGCGCGGCGGATGCCCTCCTGCTCCACCAGGTCCGCGCTCTCGCGCAACCCGGCGGTGTCCACCACGTGTAACGGCAATCCATCGAGCTGTATGCGCTCGCGCAGCACGTCCCGGGTAGTGCCCGGTACCTCCGTGACAATGGCGGCGTCCGTACCGGCGAGGCGGTTGAGAAGGCTGGATTTACCGGCATTGGGGCGGCCGGCGATGACCACGGTCATGCCCTCGGCGAGCAGTCGGCCTCGGCGGGCAACGGCAAGGGTCTCGGCGAGGCGCCCGCGCAGCTCGGTGAGGCGGTCGCTGACGGCCGATTCCCCAAGGAAATCGATCTCTTCGTCAGCGAAGTCTATGGCCGACTCAACGTAGACACGGAGCTCGGTGACCGCCTCCACCAGGGCGTTCACGCGTTGGGAGAACGCCCCGGAGAGCGAGCGCATGGCCGCACGCGCACCGTCTTCGGTGCGGGCGTCGATCAGGTCCGCGATAGCCTCGGCCTGGGCGAGATCCAGCCGGTCATTGAGGAAGGCGCGCTCGGAGAACTCGCCGGGGCGCGCAAGGCGGACGCCGAGCCCAGTGAGACGGCGCAGGATCCGGTCCATGACCACCGGACCGCCATGACCCTGGAGCTCGAGCACTTCCTCACCGGTAAACGAGTGCGGCGCGGGAAAGTAGAGGGCGATGCCCTCGTCGAGGACGCTACCATCTCCGTCATGGAAACGCGCGAATCGTGCGTGGCGCGCATTGGGCACGACGCCGAGCACTGCCTCGGCGATGGCCGCCACCGCAGGACCGGAGACCCGCACGATGCCGACCCCGCCGCGGCCGGGCGGGGTGGCCACCGCGCAGATGGTCTCCCCGCTCATCGCGCTAGGCCGTTCGCTCGCGCGTCTCGTCCTGCTCCATGCGCCGGGTAATCAGCCACTGCTGGAGGATGGAGAGGCTGTTGTTGGTCACCCAGTAGAGCACCAGACCCGCCGGGAAGAACAGGAAGAACACGGTGAAGATGAGCGGGAGGAAACTCATCACGCGCTGCTGCACCGGGTCCATGGGCGCGGGATTGAGCCGCTGCTGCAGGAACATGGTTCCGCCCATGATCAGCGGCAGCACGTAGTACGGATCACGCGAGGAGAGATCGTTGATCCAGAGAATCCACGGTGCGTGACGCAACTCCACGCTTTCCAGCAACACCCAGTACAGGGCGATGAACACCGGGATCTGAATGACGATGGGCAGACAGCCGCCGAGCGGATTGACCTTCTCTTCCTTGTAGAGCTTCATCAGCTCCTGGTTCATGCCCTGGCGGTCATCGCCGTAACGTTCCTTGAGCTGCTGCATCCGCGGCTGGAGCTTGCGCATGCGTGCCATGGAACGGTAGCTCGTCTCTGAGAGCTTGTAGAAGGCGGCCTTGATGCCGAGCGTGAGAATGATGATCGCCCAGCCCCAGTTGCCAACCACGCCGTGGATCCAGGACAGCGCGATGAACAATGGCTTGGA
Organism: uncultured Ectothiorhodospiraceae bacterium; assembly: GCA_964530405.1. Taxonomy (GTDB): domain Bacteria; phylum Pseudomonadota; class Gammaproteobacteria; order Nitrococcales; family Nitrococcaceae; genus Arhodomonas. The sequence continues at coordinate 2,617 of CAZHBN010000307.1, read as the reverse complement.
GATCACGGTGAGCCAGCCGTAGTCCACGGTGAGCTCCAGGCCCTCGGCGATGGCCGCGAGGCGATCCTGATCCTTGGGACCCACGAACAGCCGGTTGCTGAAGGTGGCGCTCTCTCCCGGGGCGACGGTCTGCCAGGGCGAGCTCATCCCGAGGACGTACTGGCCGTCCTGCACGCGGGTATAGAACCGTTGCGTGACATCCCGCGGCGGCACCCAGGCCGCGAGGAAGTAGTGCTGTATGAACGCCGTCCAGCCGTTGGTTACGTCGCGCGAGAGGCGGTTCTCGCGCATATCGTCGAAGCCGAACTTCTCGTAGCGCTCCTCGGGGCTGAAGATCACGCCACCGACATAGCTGCGTGCGCCCAGGAAGGACTGACCGCTGTCGGTCTGCTCGCGACGCAGCTGCACGAACTGATAGGCCCGGTACGGGTTCTGGGAAGCGTTGTCGATCTCCTGTTCGACCCGCACCACATAACTGTCGCGATCGAAGATGTATCGACGGATCACGGTCACGCCGTCACCGCTACTCCAGGTGAGCGGCACGACCAGCTCGTTCTCGCCCTCGGCGAGGCGATAGCGTGAGCTATCGGCCTGCCAGGTCGTCGACGTATCCGGTGCCTCGGCGCCGTCGGCGGCAACCAGGCCGGTCTCGCCTACGAAAAGGGGTGCGTCCGGCCGGAGGACGGGGAACGGTGCATCATTGTGAAGCTCGACCTTGTAGTCGCGCAGGCGAGCGGAACGGACCGTGCCGCCTCGGGTGCTGATGCGCACATCGAGCAGATCGGTGAGAACGTGAACTTCCGCGGCGTCGCTGCCGGTTGCCTCACCGGAATCCCCGCCGGTCGGTCCGGCACGGTCACCGCCTCCGGTCTGGGCAGCACCGGGCGTATTCGCGCTCGGTGCCTCGCTGGTGGGCGCCTGCGCCACCGGCTCACGGGTTCCGTAGTCCTGCTGCCAGGCACTCCAGAGCAGGAGGAGCACGGCACCCAGGGCGGCGAACAGCAGCAGCCTTACGTTTTCCATCGACGTCTATCCGTGGTCTCGGGAACCGGATCCAGACCGCCCGCACGGCCAGGGTGACAACGGGCGATGCGGCGAAGAGCGAGCCAGCCGCCGTGCCACGGGCCGTAACGTTCGATCGCTTCGACGGCGTACTGGGAGCAGGAGGGCAGAAAACGGCAACGGGGCCCGAGCACGGGGCTAACGAGATACTGATACGCTCGCAAGAAGGTAATCAGGACCGCTCGCATTGCCGCTGCATCCGCTCTAGCAACCGCGCCATCGACTTCCGCAACCGCGGCCCGGGCGCCTCTCGGGCTGCGCGGCGAGCGATAACCACCACGTCGACGGCGGGCAGTTCCTGGCGCCGATGGCGAAACGCCTCGCGCACCATGCGCTTGATTCGATTGCGGTCCACCGCTCGCGATGCGACGCGACGGGACACTGCCATGCCGAGGCGGGCGCCTGCCTCGGGGTCATCGTTTCGCCGTCGGAAAAGCACGGTGAAGTGCTTGTCAGCGAGTCGCTCAGCGCCGCCGAAAACCTGCCCGAAGGCCCGTGAGTCGGTGAGACGGGCTGCGCGCGGAAAGCACGCTGCCCCCCTGCCAGCCCTCGTGCGCAAACTACGGGGTCAGGCGGGCACGCCCCTTGGCACGGCGCCGCGCGAGCACCTTGCGGCCGTTGCGGGTAGCCATCCGCGCACGGAAACCGTGGGTGCGCTTGCGCCGGATCACGCTGGGTTGAAAGGTCCTCTTCATGACGGAATTCCGCTTATTGCCTGCAGTGACACGGAAAAAGCCCGGGCGAATAGCCGGTTGGCGGGCCCGGGCCGGAAATGCTGAGCCGGCGAATCTACCCCTGGAGAGCGAGAGTGTCAATGGCCGAGAGCTGTGGATAACCTGGGGACTAGGGATTAGACTTGCCGGCTATCACGCCCGCACTCTCCAAATTGGCAAGAGGTAGAGCATCCGTGGCCGAATCGCTATGGAAGGGGTGTCTTCGTCGGCTCGAACGAGAGATACCTGACCAGCAGCTCAACACCTGGATACGGCCCCTGCAGGCCCGGGAGGATCCGGACAGGATCCGGCTTTACGCCCCCAACCGCTTCGTACTCGACTGGGTACGGGAGCACTTCGCAACGCGTATCGAGGAGTTGCTCGCGAGCCAGCGCCCGGAAGACCCACCCTCGCTGCAGCTGGAGATCGGCACCAGCGCCGCAACCACCCAGGCAGCGACAACGGAATCCGTACCGGCAGCCGCTGTCGCCGAAGCGCCTGCGACGGTGACGGAGCCACGCAGCGGGGTACGCCCATCCGCATCCAGCCTCAACCCGAACTTCACGTTCGATACCTTCGTCGAGGGCAAGTCCAACCAGCTTGCCCGGGCCGCAAGCGTACAGGTCGTGGAGAATCCCGGCGGGGCATACAACCCGTTATTCATCTATGGCGGGGTGGGCCTGGGCAAGACGCACCTCATGCACGCCATCGGCAACAGGCTGCTTGCCAATCAGAGAGGCGGGCAAGTGCTCTACCTACATTCCGAGCGCTTCGTCGCGGACATGGTCAAGGCGCTGCAGCACAACGCGATCAACGAGTTCAAGCGCCATTATCGCAGCGTG
>CAZHBN010000306.1:0-4617 GCA_964530405.1 uncultured Ectothiorhodospiraceae bacterium | reverse complement strand
CGGGCGCTGGTGGGTGCCGGGTACAGCCCGGCGACTTATGAGCCCACGCCCCGGCAGCTCGAGGCGCTGTCACGGGCGCGGCTGTACGTGCGTACCGGCGTGCCGTTCGAGGATGCCTGGATGCAGCGAATCCGCTCCGCGAATCCCGGCATGCGCGTGCTCGACGCCCGCGACGGTATCGACCTCCGCGCGATGGAAGCCCACACGCATGGCGACCATTCGCACCGCGCTCACGACCACGACCACTCGCACCACCATCATGACCATGGTGATCACCACGGTCACGACCATGCATCCGAAACGCCCGGGGATCCGCATGTATGGACCAGCCCGCGGCTGGCCAAGCGCATGAGCCGGCGTATTCGCGATGCGCTCGCCGAACTGGACCCGGCCCATCGGGACGTCTACCACCAGCGCTATGACGCCTATGCTGCGGAGCTCGACGCGCTGGACGCGGATATCCGCGAGCTGCTTGCCGGTCGCGAGGGCGGGCGGTTCATGGTCTACCATCCGGCCTGGGGGTACTTCGCCGACGCCTACGGCCTCACCCAGGTGCCCATCGAGTACGAGGGCAAGGAGCCGGGACCCCGAGCGCTGACCACACTCATCGACCAGGCGCAGCGGGAGAACGTCCGGGTGATCTTCGTCCAGCAGCAGTTCAGCGAGCGCTCGGCGGAACGTGTTGCCGAGGCAATCGACGGCCGCGTGGTCGCCATCGACCCGCTGGCGCCGGACTACATCGCGAACATGCGGCGTGCGGCACGGCTCATCGCCGATGCGATTCCGCGGTGATCCCGCCCAGAGACGTCGTACCGCGTGTGGACGCAGAGGGCATCCGCGGGGCGAAGGCCTGTAGGCCGGGGTTTTACCCCGGCGTGGCCCTCGGTCGACGCTGAAGGCCTGCATCGGTCGAAGGTCACACCATCCCCGGGGCCGCTGACTGCTTTGGGTCCGGGGGCGGGACAACGGAAAAAGGGGAGGCCGTGGGCCTCCCCTTCGTTCACCGTGCGCTGACGGGGAACGGTATTACCGCCCCCACTCCGCGGCGGCCTTGTCGAAGGTTTCGGTCATGGTGCGGCTCGGCGAGCTCATCATGCTCACCACTACTACGGCAATGGCGCAAAGGATGAAGCCCGGCAGGATCTCGTACATCTCGAATATGCCGCCGGAGAGCTGTTTCCAGATCACCACCGTCACCGCACCGACGATGATGCCGGCGAGCGCGCCGTTGCGGGTCATGTTGCGCCAGAACAGCGAGAGGATGATCACCGGGCCGAAGGCCGCTCCGAATCCGCCCCAGGCATAGGAGACGAGCCCAAGGACCCGGCTGTCCGGGTTGCCGGCGATGAGCAACGCGATCAGCGCGATGCCGGCCACGGCGATGCGCCCCACCCAGACCAGCTCGTCCTGGGAGGCGTTGGGCCGGATGAACGGCTTGTAGACGTCCTCGGCGAGGGCGCTGGAGGAGACCAGCAACTGCGAGTCGATGGTGGACATCACGGCTGCCAGGATGGCGGCGAGGAGCACACCGGCCAGCCAAGGGTTGGCCAGGGTCGTGGCGAGCAGGATGAAGACCTTCTCACCGTCCGGCAGCGGGTTGTCGGCGAAGTAGGCGAAGCCCACGTAGCCGGTAAAGATCGCGCCGAACAGCGACAGCACCATCCAGGTGACGCCGATGAAGCGCGCGAGCGGAATCTCGCCGTGACGACGAATCGCCATGAAGCGCACGACGATGTGCGGTTGCCCGAAATAACCCAGTCCCCAGGCCATCAGCGAGACGATGCCGAACGCGGTCATGCCGCTGAAGGCGTCGTTGTAGGCGACGTCCATGGTGCCCACCTGGCTGACCGTGGCGTCCCAGCCACCCAGTGCCTGTATGCCCACCAGGGGCACGACGATGAGCGCGAAGAACATCAGGATGCCCTGGATGAAGTCCGTCCAGGACACCGCCAGGAACCCGCCGAGGAAGGTGTAGGAGATGATCACCAGGCCGCCGATCCACAGCGAGGCGGTATACGACAGCCCGAAGCTCGCCTCGAAGAGCTTGGCACCGGCGACCATGCCCGAGGAGGTATAGAAGGCGAAGAACAGCAGGATTACGATCGCCGAGATGACGCGCAGGGCCTTGCTGGTGTCCTCGAAGCGTTGCTCCAGGTAGTCGGGTACGGTGATGGCGTCGTTGGCGACCTCGGTGTAGACACGCAGTCGCCGCGCGACGAACTGCCAGTTCAGGTAAGCGCCGATGGTCAGACCCACCGCGATCCAGATCTGGTTCATGCCGGAGGCGTACATGGCGCCGGGCAGGCCCAGCAACAGCCAGCCACTCATGTCCGAAGCGCCCGCTGACAGGGCCGTGACGCCGGGGTTGAGGCTCCGGCCGCCGAGCACGTAGTCGGATAGGTTGCTGGTGAGCCGGTAGGCCGCGATACCGATGGCGAGCATCGCCACCAGGTAGACCACGAAGGTCAGTAGCGTCGGCAGGTTCATGTCCACTTGCATGGCGTTTTGCCCCCTCTCCTCAGCGCTTGCTGGCGAATATCCAGGTTATTAGCGACAGCACCACGCAGGCGGGCATGGGCACGAGCAGCCAGAACCAGGTGGCCGCGGTGAGAGCGTCTTCCATTGGCCTTCCCCTTCAGTCTCTTCTTCTGCTGTGTTTACTGATTGAACCGTTGCGGTTCCGGAAGCATCAGCGGCTCATCAGTGCTCTCGTCCTCGAGCGACATCAGCGACGCATTGCCGCCGGCGGCGGTAGTGTCCACCGACAGCGAACGCTCGGTGGCGAACCGATAGAGGTAGCGCGGTCCGCCCGCCTTGGGGCCGGTGCCCGACAGGCCCTCTCCGCCGAACGGCTGAACCCCCACGACGGCGCCGATCATGTTGCGGTTGACGTAAGCATTGCCCACCCGCATCCGGGAGACCACATGGTTGGCCGTATTGTCGATGCGGCTGTGGATGCCGAAGGTCAGGCCGTAGCCCATGGCGTTGATTTCGTCGATCACCCGGTCCATGTCCCGCGCCTTGAAACGAACCACGTGCAGGATCGGGCCGAACTTCTCCTCCTTCAGCTGTTCCAGGCTCTCGAGCTGGTAGGCCTGGGCCGGGAAGAAGGTACCGTGATCGCCGTTTTCGGGAAGCTCGCAGCGATGCAGCAGCCTGGCCTCGGAGTCCATGCGCTCGGCGTGCTCGGAGAGCATTTTCCAGGCGTCACCGTCGATCACCGGGGTGACGTCGGTGGCCAGGTTCCAGGGGTCGCCGATGGAGAGCTCCGCCATGGCGCCGGAGAGCATCTCGATGAGCTTGTCGGCGATATCCTCCTGCACATAGAGCAAGCGCAGGGCCGAGCAGCGTTGCCCCGCGCTCTGGAAGCTGGACTTGAGCACGTCCGCGACCACCTGCTCCGGCAGGGCGGAGGAGTCCACGAGCATCGCGTTCTGCCCGCCGGTTTCGGCGATCAATGGAACGATGGGGCCGTCGCGCTCGGCGAGGGTGCGGTTGATGCCCTTGGCGGTGGGCACTGAACCGGTGAACGCCACGCCGTTGACGCGCGGATCCGCCACCAGCGGTGCGCCCACCGTGGGTCCGTCACCTGGCAGGAACTGCAGGACGTCGCCGGGAACCCCCGCGCGGTGGAGAAGCTGGGCGGCGTAGTGGCCGATGATACTGGTCTGCTCGGCGGGCTTGGCGACCACGGCATTGCCGGCTACCAGTGCGGCGACGATCTGCCCGGTGAAGATGGCCAGCGGGAAATTCCACGGGCTGATGCACACGAAAACGCCGCGGCCGCGGAGCTGAATGGTGTTGCGTTCGCCGGTGGGGCCGGGGAGCGGCTGCGGGGCATCGAACTCGCGTCGCGCCTGGGCGGCGTAATAGCGGCAGAAGTCCACCGCCTCGCGCACCTCGGCGACGCCGTCGGGCACATGGCGGCCGGCTTCGCGGGCGCACAGGGCGATGAACGTGGGCAGCTCCGCCTCCAGCAGGTCCGCGTAGCGCTCGATGCAGGCGGCACGCTCGGTAGCCGGCGTGCGGTCCCAGGCATCGGCAGCGCGGCTCGCGCGGGCGACAGCGTCTTCCACGTCATCGCTGGTGGCCCAGGTGACACGGCCCACGTGCCGGGTGTGATCCGCCGGCGAGTGCACGACCTGCGCATCGCCGTGGCGGGTGGTACCACCGATGATCGGGCCGGCGTGCCAGTCGCGCCCATCGGCGGCGACCATGCCTTCGTGCAGCCATTGCAGTTGCGCCACGTCGGTGAGATCGACGCCCATGGAGTTGGGCCGCTCGGGGCCGTAGAGATCCTTCGGTAGCGGGATCCCGGGGTGGGGGATCTGAGCGTGGCTGCGTACCCTTGCGATGGGATCGGCGATAATCTCGTCCACCGGCGTTTTCTCGTCGACGATGCGGTTGACGAAGGAGCTGTTGGCGCCGTTCTCCAGCAGGCGCCGAACGAGATAAGCGAGCAGGTCCTCGTGGCTGCCCACCGGCGCATAGATGCGGCAGGGCAGGTCGAGCCGGTCGGCGCCGACGATCTGATCCTAGAGCTCCTCGCCCATGCCGTGCAGGCGCTGGAATACGAATTCGCGGTTCTCGCCCGCCACCTCCAGCACGTAGGCCAAC
>CAZHBN010000305.1:0-4658 GCA_964530405.1 uncultured Ectothiorhodospiraceae bacterium | reverse complement strand
GTTCCCTGCGAAGCACCAGTTCGCCGTGCGCTACGGTACGAGCGCCTGTTTTCCTGTCGTCAGCCTTGCTTCCATTGAGGCCAGTACGCGCGGGCCGTCCGCGAGATCGTGCGTCACCGGCGTGCCCGGCTGATAGACGCCACACTTGATCAGATTCACGATTTCCGTGCGCAATTGCTGCCAGATGTCCGGTGCGTGGTCCGCCAGCGCTTGGATGTGCAGGCCCGCAACTTGAACTTGGTGGTCGAACACCAGATCGTGGGTGCTCACCTGGGCGTCGCCGGACGCCGCGCCGAACACGACGATTCGTCCAGAGAATCGCTTGGCGACCGCAAGGCTTGCGCCGAACGTGGTCTGGCCGACCGACTCCAACACGAGATCGACGCCATCGGTATGCCGCAACACCTGCGCGACCAAGTCCGGCTGCGCACTGTCGAACACAGCAGCCGCGCCGAGCGCTCGCACCTCGTCGTGCTTAGCCGGTGATGCGGTCGCAATGACCTGGGCGCCATAGTGGTCGGCCAGCCGGACGGCTGCATGAACAAGAACGACGGATCCTTGCTCTACCTTGCCCAACGGTCGCAACGCGGCCAACGCGGTAGTCCAGTTGAGCACCATTCCCAGCGCCGCCGCATCGCTCCATCCTGCGGGAACCGGGAGTAGTTCGGCGGCCGGCATGACCATGTACTCCGCGAATGCACCACGCCCCGTCCCCACGACATGCGAGCCGATCCCGTATGTCGCTTTAGTGTTCGGCCCCACGGCGATCACCTCACCCGCAGCTTCGAATCCCGCCACGTACGGTGCCGCCGGCCCACCGCCGTAGGTTCCGCGAGTCTGCATCACGTCGGCGAAGTTCACCCCGGCAGCCGTAACCCGGATGAGCACTTCGCCTGGCCCGGCGGTCGGCACTTCCGCGTCTGATACGAAGGTCAGGGCTGTAGGGCCGTTTGTGGATGTCTGCACGAGCGCTCGCATTTCCGTCTCAATCGTCATGCCCAGACGGTAGAAGCCTGCCGTTTACGTCAAGGTCAAGCCGTTGAACGGCCAGCCCGGGCTTCTCGCACATACTCGTCGAGCGCAGAACGTTGTTCTTCGAGTTGGGCGATGCGCTGCTCCAGCCGGTCACGAAATTTCGTGACTTTGCCCAGAAACTCGTCGCAGACCGCCTCGGAGCCATTCCGCTCGTCAGGAAGGTACGGCAGAATCTCCCGAATCAACCGCACGGGAACTCCGGCGTCTAGCAATGACCGAACACGTCGAACCGCTGCGATCGTCGGGGTGCAATAGTCGCGGTATCCGTTGACGTGTCGCCCCGGCTCGATCAGCCCCTCGTCCTCGTAATATCGCAAGGCTCTGACACTGACGCCGGTCGCTCGGGCTGCTTCGCCGATCTTCACGTAGACGTCAACACCAGGCTGCCGCCGAGCCTTCCGAGAGAACCCGGGAACTCCGACAGATCAGCTCAGCCCGCGTCCAGGTACTTCTTCGCTAGCCGTTTCGGAGCGCGCAGCAGCCAGGCCTCCACCAGCAGCTCTTGCAGCTCAGCCAACTCGATGCGGTCGAGTTGGGCTAGCACTATCGGGTATCCGTCAAAGTGCGGTGTGGTGAAGAAGACGTCCGGCTCGTCGGCGATGAGGGCCGCTTTCGCACCTTCGTCCTCGACCCGTATGCCGATTATCGGATCGCTCGGCGCATCGTCGCCTAGCGCGGCAAAATCCGACTTGCGCAGCGGCCGCTCCCACACGAACAGCTTGTCGTTGACCCGCCATTGCGGAACGCCGCTTGCATCGCGTTCGGTCGTGTTGGGCAGGCTCAGCGCGATGTTTCGCACGTCGTTCCAGTCGGCCATGGCCACACAGTACCGCGATAATCGGGCCGGCCTGTCTGCGGCGAGAAAGCTGCTCCGGCGACAGCTGGCCCTCGCGGGCGACTGTGCTATTTGCCGCGGTCGAGGGACTCTCCGGACAATGTCCTCATCGAGGGCCGGCACCGATACTGACCCCGACGCCTTTTGCTCTGCACCCCCACAGGAACATGTCCTGAGGGGCCGACTCGAAGATCGACTCGGGCCTGACAACCGGAGCTACCAACAAGTCTGTTTCTTCCTATGGTGCAGAGCAAGCGAATGTTCCTGCTGCGGTGCAGAGCAAGGGGATGTTCTTCCTATGGTGCAGAGCAAAAGGGCGTGGAGACGGCCCCTCGGAGATTCGCGCGGTGGTTACGCTTGGGCGCGCCACTAGGAGCTTGAGGCGGCGTTGCCGCCATTGTTGAGTCAAGAGTTGTTCGAGTAGGTGTTCGAACGACTGGCTTGAGCTTTTAGTGGGGTTGGAGTTGGGCGCGGTGGGCGAGGTTGGTGAACGCGTTTTTGAAGTCGTTTGCGGCCTTATGTAGGTCGGTGTCGGTGTGCTGGAGTTCGGCCAATCCTGTGCGGAGGAGGTGGTCGTGGGCGTGGGTGAACAGTAGTGCGACGTGGTGGCCGAGAGGGGTGGTGAGGTAGCGCATGCTGCCCGGGATACGTTGGATGAGGCCGTGTTCACGTAGTCGCCGCAGGTCGTAGGTGATGGCTCCGGCAGAGATGGCGTCGGCGGTTGTGCCGCGCAGGGGCGCAATGCGAGTGCGCACGTCACGGTTGGTGAAGCCGTGAACTAGGTTGCTGAAGATCATCACGGTGTGGAGGAGGGCCTGAACTCGGGGATCGTCGAAGCGTAGGGCTGGGGCCCGGGCATGCCCGGGCCGGATGATCGGCCGGGTGACGTGGTCGAGCAGGTCGGTGCCGAGGATGGGGTCGTGGCTGAGGCGTTGGACGTCGAGTAGACGCCGGGCGGCTGCGAAGCCGAGCTGCCGTAGCTGGGGCAGACTGGAAAGCCTCTTCGGCACGCGGAAGTCGTGTGGGTTGTTGATCGTGATCTCGGTGCGGATCGCCTTCCCTTCTTTGTGGTATTGCTTGATCGAGGTCGACTTGTAGTCGACGTGCAAACTGGCGTCGACGCCGGCGGTGAGCACTCTGGTGCGGAATGTGCCGGGTGTTTTGTGTTTACCTTTGCTCACGATCCGCCGGTTGAAGATCAATCCGATCTGGTCGGGGCGGCCGATGTCGAGATTGTCGTGGAACACTTGGTCAAGGAAGATCCTGCCCGAGACCGGCTTATCCAGCATATGAGTGACGGCACATTCGACCTGTGAAATATTCGCCGTGTACTCGTAGCCACCGAGGATCTCGTCTTCTTCGGTGAACGGCGTGGGCAAGATCCGCTGCCACTTGGTCAGCAACGCCTCGATGTGTTCGCCTGCGAAGGTGTCACAGATGGCCTGTAACGCGGCCGGATCCTCACACCCCGCGAACCCGTTATCCAACGGCGTGAACTCAAGGCCTGACTGTGAAGCCTGCTGCTGCACCCAATGATGGGCATTGATGATCAGCTGGGCATCGAAAGGAAAATACGTACACACCCGATACAGGAACGGCCCGAACTCAGCGTCGAAGCAGTAGAAATACACCCAGTTGACCATTCGCGTGGCCGGCTGAATCCAGGTATAGACCGTCCCCGTTGCCGGGTTGGTCCGGCGTGTAGCCGTCCACGTCCGGGCACGCTCTTGCGCGAACCCGACATACAACACCTTCTCGCTGCCATCATGACCGGCCAGATAGCGATGTGTGACGTCGTCCTTGCGTTGCCCGGCAACGAAACGTTCTCGAGCGATCCCACGGGCAGCAGTGAAATGCTGCACGTCCTCCACATACCGCTTCGTCATCGGCTCCATCAACGCCGGAGAGGCGAACTTATAACCCCGATGATGCACAAAGAACCCGTGCACACCAGCCGGATACTGCAGCCGCGGCTGCCGAACACTCAAACGCATACGATCGATCGATTCCACCGTAAACGTCACATGATCACGAAGAACACCAGCAGCAGTCAGCGGTAGGCTCATCACAAGCTCCGGTCGGTCGGCCCTGTCCCACACCAGGACACACAACCGCCCCAGCGCGGCTCATGAACGTGACACATACTGCCACGGATTCTGGCCACCGACCGGAGCACGACCACCACGCCTCGTCGGGATGGGGCAACGCCCCAGTAGGCTTCGCAGAGCATCACCAGGCCCGCAAGCATGTTGGGGCTCGGTCAAGGGTGGTGAACGTGGTCATTCGCTACTTGAAGGCGTCGCGGATCCGGGTGAACAGTCCGGTGTGCTGATCATCGGCGGAAGGGCCCGAGACCTTCTCCTCGTCGCGAATCGCGGCGAGCTCGCGCAGCAGTTCCTCCTGCCGGCTGTCGAGCTTCGTCGGCGTCTGCACCTCGAGGTGGACCAGCAGGTCGCCTCGCCCCGTACCTCGCAGCCGGGGAACGCCACGCGCTGGCAGCTTGATCTGCTCGCCGTGCTGCGACCCGGGCTTGACCTCGATCGTTTCGTCGCCGTCCAGCGTCTCTAACGGGACGGACGTGCCGAGCGCGGCCGCCGTCATCGGCAGGCGCAACGTGCAGTGCAGATTGTCGCCCTCGCGCGTGAACACCGGGTGTGGTGCCACCGCCAGCTCCACATAGAGGTCGCCTGGCGGGCCTCCGCCCGGCCCGACCTCGCCCTTGCCGGACAGCTGGATGCGGGTGCCGCTGTCGACACCGGCCGGGATCTTCAAGCTCAATGTATTGCGT
>CAZHBN010000304.1:0-4662 GCA_964530405.1 uncultured Ectothiorhodospiraceae bacterium | reverse complement strand
GAAGATTAGTATCGGATCAGTATGTGATCGACTCCACATCGATAGCCTATTAAGGTCTATGAAAAGTGGCCGTTCAATAGGTATGAAGCCGATCGGCTCATGCCGCTGCCGGGATTGAGTGCCCATGGATTCGTTTAGCCGGCATCAACTCATTGGAATGGTTATCGGCCTGGCCGATGCGGTCGCGGTATTGCTGATCATCGCCGTGGCGCTGACAATCTGGGCCCTGCACCAGCGCCGTCGGGCGAAAGCCTCGCGCAGCAACGAGCTGCCCGACGGCCACGAGCACTTCTCGGCATACCTCCACGAACAGGCTAAGGCGCTCGCCGAGCGTTACCGCGAGCATTGGGACGGCAATCCGCCGGATCTCGACCGGCTGCGGGTACTGGAACAGGGACACGACCCCGCGCTGGTGATGCTCCAGCTTCGCTATGACCTCGTGCGTACGGAATTGCTCGCCCTCGAAGGCCCCCCTGCGGAGCACTGGCAGGCGCGCGAGGAGCATCTCGGCACCCACCTGACGCGCTGGGACAAGGCCGAGCAGGCACTCGCCTCCGCCCTGGCCCAACGCCAGGAGGCAAACACCGCGCAAGGCCGTTCCGGCACCTCACCCCAACCGGAGTCGTCGACATCTTCCGACGCTTACTCCGAACACAACCGGGAAGTGGAGATCAAGCGGTTGCGGGACCGCATCGACACACTGGAAGGCTACCGGCAACGCTTCAACGAAATGCACAGCGCCACCGTCGAGGAGAGGCGCGCGAGCTCCAACCTGCGTACGGCGCTACGAAAAGAATTCGCCGACGACAACGCCCGCAGCGAACGGGTCGACGCGCACCTGGAGGCCTACGAGATGGCCCGGCGGCCGCTGGACGAATACCTCGACCGCGGCGACATCGCACCGTTCGAGGCACGCCCGAGCGCAGCGCCGCCCCAGGCCGAGGCACCACGTAACCTCGTACGCCAGCAACGGCTCGTGGAGCGCTCGGGCGAGCGCCTGGACACCGAGTACCAGCATCTCGTGACATCCATCACCGAGCAGCGCCGGGTCATCGACAACCTGAAAACACAGCTGGAGAAATCCGAGCTCAGCCGCGAGCAACTCGAGCGTCACTACACCGCCAAGATCCGCGAGCTCGAACAGCAGCTCGCCAAGTGGGAACAGTCGCTGAAACTCTTCGAGAACGAGAGTCACCGCAACCGTCGCCAGATACACAAGCTCATGGCACAAGCCCAGGGCTTCGAGAACCAGCGGATGAAGATCCGCGCCCTGGAGGAGACCGTGGATCGATTCGCAGCCCAGGCGGTGACGATGCAAAGCCGGATCGACGAACTGGAAGCCGAGCGGGAAGCCCTGGACGTCGCAGCACTGACCGGAGAGGATCGCGACGGCACCTCACCGGACGAGCAACAACACAGCACCGGCGGAGACGAGCGCCATGGATGAGACGACGGCAACGCAAGCCGCCGAACCGCAGACCACGAGCCAACGCCCGGCGTCGGTACTGTGCGTCGACGACGAGGCCAATGTCGTCTCCGCGCTGCGTCGCGAGCTCCGCCGCCAGGGCTACGAGGTCCACACGGCCACCGACGCCGCGGGGGCGGAGTCCGTGCTGGACGCGCACACGATCGATGCCGTGATCTGCGACTTCCGCCTGGGCAGCGATGACGGCGTCACCCTGCTCGCCCGCTTCGCCCAACGCGACCGGACCATCGCCCGCATCCTGCTCACTGCCTATGGCGACTATGACGTCAGCCGCCGTGCCATCAACGAAGGCCAGGTTTTCGCGTTGCTGGAGAAGCCCTGGTCGCCGGAGGAGCTACAGACGACGCTCGCCGCCGCGCTCCAGGTATTCGAACATGTCCGCTCCGCCGAGGCGCTGCGGGCGACGGAGCGCTCCAGCGCCCCGATACCGAGTGAGGTTCGCGACCTCTGCCATGGCCTCCTGGCACTGGAGACACCGGCGAAGCGGGGCCACGGCGAGCGCGTGGCCGAGCTGATGGAGGAATTCGGCCACCACCTGCGCCTGGACGAGAACCGCGTCGCCGAGGCGGTTCTGGCGGCCAGGGTGCACGATATCGGCGAGATCGCCCTGCCGGGCGACGTTCAGCGCACGCCCCAGTCCCGCCTGGTCGGCAACGCGGTCAAGGAATTCCAGCGCCACCCGGAAATCGGCGAATCCCTGCTCGGCGCCAGCTCATCGCTGAAGGGCGCCGCACGGCTGGTGCGGGCCCACCACGAACGCTTCGACGGTCGCGGCTTTCCCGACGGGCTGAGTGGAAACGATATCCCCATCGCCGCCCGCATACTCAGCGTCATCGATACCTTCGACGAGGCGATGCACGGACACATTCTCCGCCGCCGGCTCACCGAGAGTGACGCAAAGGATCTCATATTGCGCGAACGCGGCCAGCGCTTCGACCCGCGAGCGGTCAACGCCTTCTTCCGCTGGTACCAGCAACGCCAGCCGGCGGACGGAGATTCGCACGAAGGCATTCCCGTCACCGACCTGCGCCCCGGCATGGTGCTGGCCAAGGACCTCGTCACACCGGAGGGATTTCTCCTGCTGCCCGCCGGGCACCGGGTCAGCGAGGCGTTGCTCCAGCGGGTCCAGACCCTGGCCGCCCGTCACGGCGATTCGCTGCGGGCGTTCGTCATAGGCGGCAAACGCCACGACTGACGGAAGACCGTCACCGTGTCCACGGTGCCTGCCCGGCGAATCGCTCCACCAGGAAATCCACCAGCGCACGCACTTTCGGCACCGGATACCGGCTCCACGGGTACACCGCGTACACGCCGGCCTGCGTGTAGGCATACTCGCCCAGCACCTCCACCAGATCGCCGCGATCCAGATGCGTGAGGACGTAGTTCTCGGGCAACTGGGCCAGGCCCAGCCCCTTGAGCGCCGCATCCAGCAGCGCGGGGCCGCTGTTACAGCGAAGGCGGCCGCCCACGCGACGGTCCTCACGCCGACCGCCGACCGAGAATGTCCAGTAGTCGGTGGAACCGACGAGGCAATGGTGATCGGCGACCTCGTCCAGCGAGCCGGGCGCACCGTGCCGCTCGACATAGCCGGGCGCGGCGCAGACATGGAGCCGGCGCCGTGCCAGACGCCGGGCGACGAGGCTCGAATCCCGCAACGTGCCAAGGCGGATCGCGAGATCGAAACCCTCGTCGACGAGATTGACCATGCGGTTGGTCAGCGTCAGCTCCGCGCTGATCTGGGGATAACGCAGCAGGAAATCATTGAGTGCCGGCGCCACGTAACGCTCGCCGAAATGCGTGGCGCAGCTCAGACGCAGGTGCCCCCGCGGCGTCGCCTCCAGCGCCTGGACCGAACGCTCCGCCGCCTCCAGTCCCGCGATGAGCTCGTGGCAATCCTCGAAGTAACGCCTTCCGCTGTCGGTCAGGCGAACCTGGCGCGTCGTGCGATAGAGCAACTGCATGCCCAGGCGGATTTCGAGCTGGCTGACCGCCCGGCTAAGGTACGACGGCGACGCCCCCGTGGCGCGGGCAGCCGCAGAGAAGCCGCCGTGCTGCACGACGGCGACGAATGCCTCGACGCTGTCCCAACGACCCATTATTGCCTCAGTGCAAAAGACTAATGCGATCTTCCCAATTTTTACCGCTTTTTGCGATCTATACACTTCAGTGCGAGTCATAGCGCATACGACACACCCGCAGGAGGTCTCATGAAATCCCGTGCCGCAATCGCCTGGGAGCCGGGCAAGCCACTCGATCTCGTGGAAGTGGACGTGGCCGGCCCGAAGGCTGGAGAGGTCCTGCTGAGGAACGTCGCCACCGGCGTCTGTCACACCGACGCGTTCACGCTCTCCGGCGCCGATCCGGAGGGCAACTTCCCGGCCATTCTCGGCCACGAGGGCGGTGCCGTCGTCGAGGACGTGGGCGCCGGCGTAACCAGCGTCGCACCGGGGGACCACGTGGTGCCCCTGTACATTCCCGAATGCGGCGAATGCCAGTACTGCCACTCGGGCAAGACCAATCTCTGCTCGGCGATACGCACCACCCAGGGCCAGGGCGTGATGCCGGACGGCACGAGCCGGTTCTCCATCGACGGCCGTCCGGTTCACCACTACATGGGTACGTCCACGTTCTCGGAATACACCGTGCTGCCGGAGATCGCGGTGGCGAAGGTAAGCAAGGAGGCCCCGCTGGAGAAGGTCTGCCTGCTCGGCTGCGGCATCACCACCGGCGTGGGTGCGGTGCTGAACACCGCCAGGGTCGAACCCGGCAGCACCGTGGCGGTTTTCGGCCTGGGCGCAGTGGGTCTGAGCGTGATCCAGGGCGCCGTGATGGCCGGGGCCGAGCGCATTATCGCCATCGACATCAACCCGGATAAGTACGAGTTCGCCCGCCAGCTCGGCGCCACCGACTGCGTCAACCCGAAGGAGCACGACGCGAGCATCCAGGCGGTCGTCACCGACATGACCGACGGCGGCGTGGATTACTCGTTCGAGTGCATCGGCAACGTGCAGACCATGCGCTCGGCGCTGGAGTGCTGCCACAAGGGCTGGGGCGAGTCCACGATCATCGGGGTCGCCGGCGCCGGCGAGGAGATCCACACGCGCCCGTTCCAGCTCGTCACGGGCCGCGTCTGGCGCGGCACGGCGTTCGGCGGCGTGAAGGGGAGGCGCGAGCTC
>CAZHBN010000303.1:0-4721 GCA_964530405.1 uncultured Ectothiorhodospiraceae bacterium | reverse complement strand
GCCCGGTCCGACGTCAGACGTCCGGCGAGCTCCGCAAAGGCGTCGAGACCGTACTGCTCGTTGGCGTCGAGCGTTGCCCGGTAAGCCGGGCAGTGTTTGTCGAGAAACGCCGCGAGGCGCTCGAGACGAGCGATGTCCGCCTCCACGCGGCCATTGAGCTTGATCTTGAAATAGCGCACACCATGGCGGGCAACCACGGTCTCCAGCGCCACGGGCAGGCCGTCTTCGGGTGCCCCGGGGGCTATCTCACTGTCCAGCAACGGCGCATCCTGGCCTACCGTGTGACGCGCGAACACACTCCCTGGCAGGCGCGTCGTTCGCAGCAGCCAGTCGAGCACAGCCCGGTCGAGATCGGCCGGACAATGCGTCAGCAAGCCAAAGGCGTCCGCGTTGAGGGCCTTGTCGAAGGCAAGCCCCGCCAGCCGGCAGACGGCGTCGATGAGCGCCATTTCCATGACCGCGGGGCCGAAGCCCGCCGCGAGGCGCGGCGCACCCACGCGGGTCATCGCGCCCTCGACCGCCGTTCGGCAGTCCAGGGCGTGGGTGGCGGCCGTGGTGTAGGCATGACCGGCCGTCTCCAGCGCGCGGGCGGCCTCCGTAACGCTCCACCGCAGCTCCTCGACCGTGTCGTCGTTGGACAGGTCTGCGGCCTTGTTGAACCAGCGCGGCACCATGAGCTGCGCCGAATGCCCGGCAACACGCCGTCCGTCGGTCGTCTCCGCCTCGATGGTGACGAACACCTGGGCAGTGCGGTGCACCGCCGTACTCGCGAACTTGAACGGCAGGCGCATCGCGACCGGGCGCTCGTGGATGTGCACGGACCGGACGGCGAAGGCGAGTGCAGTCATTGTGCCGCCTCCCAGTAGGCGCGAACGGTGGCGGCACCGTAGGCCGCGGTCGTCCGGGCGTCGCCGATGGTTGTGAAAGGCTCGAGGGCAAGCGGCCGTTCCCATCCGGCGTGGCGAATGGCGGCGATGATGTCGGCGAACGGGTCATTCCCCGTGCCCGGGGCACCGCGGTTCGTATCGTTGAGCTGAATGTGGGCGAGCGTTCCGCCCGCCAGCCTGTCACGGATGAGATCGGCGACGGGCACCGCTTCGCCCTGTCCCGCCGCGCTCGTGTCAATCATGGTGCGAAAGGCGTGGTGCTCCACGCGCTCGACGAGCCGTTCTGCCTGGGAGACGGTGTTGATGAAGCGGGTCTCCCGGGGCGAGAGTGGCTCGAAGCAGTAGGTGATCCCGCGCGCACCGGCCGCCTCGGCGATGGGGCGAAAAAACTCGGCAACGCGAGCCACGGCCGATTCCCAGGACTCATCCGGGGCCAGCTCGCGCTGCCCTGGGGAGCCATGGACCATGACCTCGCCGCCGAGTGCAGCGCAGAGATCGACAAGGCCGAGCAGCACATCGCGCAGCTGCGACAGTACAGCGGGATCCCGGCTCGTCAGCGACAAGTGCGGATAGGGCGTCAACAGCCAGTGCAAGCCGGTGACGATCAACCCCTCGCCCTCAATGAGGCGGCGCAGCTCCGCAGCCCGGGCGTCCGTGAGACGGTGCGGCGATTCAGCGAGCGTACTCGGTGCAAGCTCCAGTCCCTGGTAGCCGATGGCGGCGCACAACCGTGCCTGCTCGGCGATGGTCAACCCCTCACCGGCCAGCAGCTCATTGCAAAACGAGAGCGGGGGCAGCCGTCTCATCGCGCCTTCTCCGTGAGGAGATACGCGAGCACCATCTCCTCGGCGTGCTTCATCCGGGCTTCGAGCCACTCCTCGGTGTCGATGCCGGGTTTGAAGACAACCGAGAGCGTGTAGCTGTTGGACAGCGGGAAATAGAAAATGCCGGCGATCGAGAGATAGAGCTCCACCGGATCCACACCGTCCCGGAATACGCCTTCCGCCTGGCCGCGCTGGATGATGCCGCACAGCTCCTCGACCAGGTGTGAGTTGATCTCGGCCACCCCTTCCATGGTCCGGATGGTCTGCCCGCGCCGCTGGTTCTCGGTGTTGAGCAACCGCATGAACCAGGGGTTGTCGTGGAAGTGCCGTGCGGTGAAGCGCAGCAGCTTGACGATCGCCTCCTTGGGACCCAATGCGGCGAGGTCGAGCTGACGTTCGCCCTCTCGGATCTGGACGTAGGCCTCGCGCAGCACCACGGCGTAAAGGTCTTCCTTGTTGCCGAAGTACGAGTAGATCAGTGCCTTGTTGTAGTTGGCGCGCTCGGCGATGCGATCGATGCGGGCACCTGTATCGCCGTATTCGGCAAACTCCATCATCGCGGCCGCGAGAATTTCCCGCTTGGTGCGCTCGGCGTCGCGCTTGCGCCCGTCGTTGCCGGACCGTGGGTTCAGCGCTCGCGGCGTATGACGCTCATCGATTGCGCGTTTGCTGCTCATGCTTCACTCCTGTGACCGATTAACGCCCCCGACCACCGGCCCAGCTGCCGTCTGACCCACGGGATACCCACCAGGACGGTGATCGTGGTCAGAACCACGAACGCCAGGCATAAAGGGCGTGTGAAAAAGGGCGTGAGATCGCCGTCGCTGAGGGTCAGCCCGCGCCTTAGGTTCTTGTCCAGGAGATCCCCCAGAATGATGCCCAGCACCAGCGGCGGCATCGGGTAGCCCAGCCGTCGCAGCCCATAGCCCAGCAGGCCGAAGAACACCATCACCCAGACGTCGAAAAGGCGTTGCGTCAACGCATACGGACCTATGACGCAAAGCGTGAACACCACCGGCATCAGCCGCTGCCGGGGAACGCGCAGCACGAACTCGAACAGCGGAGCCAGCGAGATGCCGAAAACGAAGATCGCGACCGTCGCGAACAGCAGCATGACGGCGACGAGGTAGATGAAGCCCGGCTGCTCGACCATGATCATCGGCCCCGGCCGAATGCCATGGATGAACAGCGCCGCAATCAGCACCGCTGCCGGCGCCGAGCCCGGAACGGCGAGCGTCAGCGCCGGCACCAGCGCGCCCGGAACGACGGAGCTGTTCCCGGTCTCGGCTGCCGTGAGGCCCTCAATGGAGCCCTGACCGAAGCGATCCCTCTCCTTGCTCGTGCGTTTCGCCGCGGCATAGGACGCCCAGGCACCGATGTCCTCGCCAACCCCCGGGATGAGGCCGACGAAGGTTCCTATCACGCCCGAACGCACCACGGTGTAGCGATACCGCCAGGTCTCGACGAATCGCGGCAGGCCCGCGCCCTTCTCCCGCGTGGAGCGCACTACCTCGCCTTTTGGCTGCCACATCACCATGAGCACCTCGGCGAAACCGAAAGCACCCACCATGGCGGGTATCAGGCCGATGCCGGCATTGAGCTCTTCGAAACCGAAGGAAAAGCGCACGTGGGCGTGAATGCCCTCGGAGCCCACCATCGCTACCAGCAGCCCCAGAATGCCCGCAATGTATCCCTTGATCGGCGTGGTGCCCGAAGTGAGCTGGCCGGAGATGACGATGCCGAAGACAGCCAGCCAGAAGTACTCGAAGGAGCCGAACCGCATCGCGAGATCGGAGAGCATCGGCGCGAGTGCGACCAGCAACACGATTCCGACGAGCGTGCCCAGCGTGGAGCCGGTGGTCGCCACACTCATGGCATAGGCGGCGCGGCCCCCCTTGGCGAGCGGAAAGCCGTCCAGCGAGGTCGCCGCACTTGCCGGCGTACCGGGGATATTGAGCAGGATGGCACTGCGAGAGCCCCCGTAAATGGCCCCCACGTACATGCAGATCAGGATGAGGATCGCTGCCTCGCTGGGCAGCGAGTAGGTCAATGTCGTTAGCAGCGCAACGCCCATGGTGGCCGTCAGCCCCGGCAGGCTCCCCACTGCAATGCCCAGCAGCGTGGCCCAGGCGGCGTGGAATACCATCTCCAACGAGGCCAGCGCGCGGAACGCGTCGTAGAGGTGAGCGAGGGTATCCATCACGGCAGCCTCACCAGGAAGGCATAGCGGAAGAGAAGGCTGACCGCGGCTGCAACGGCTACGCCGATGCCCGCGGCGACGCCCGCGACCCGGACCAGGTGCGCCCGGCCCCTGGAGAGATCGGCCTCGAAGATCAGGACGAAGCTCGTCACGAACAGCGCGGTAGCAAGGGAAAACGGAAGATTCCCGACCAGCACCAGCGCGTAAACGACGCCGGTGAGCGCCGTCACGACCAGATCCCGCGTGGATCCGGCCGCGCCGCCGCGCGTCTCACGCCCCCTGCCAGTGGCCAGCGACCTGCGCGCCTGCACAAACAGCACAACGGACGCGATCATCAGGCAGGCCCCCAGGATCATGGGGACGAGCCCCGGAATGCTGGCTGGATGAATCTGGCGCACTTCCAGCCGGTCCATGGTGTAGCCGCCCAGGGTCGCCGCAGCCCCCAGGACGAACAGTATCGGTGCGGTATACAGATCGGCACGCATAAGGCAGGTCTCCGAAGCCGTGACTCGCATCGCCAGGCGTGTGGCGTGTTACCCGGGCCGCCGCCCGCCGCACCGCCGACATCTACCTTCCAGAACAAGGCTGCCGACGGCGCGGGGAATACCGGGTGACCCTCGCCCGGCGCCTAGTGCGCGTCCTGGCACTCGATGCCGAGCTCGGCGGGATCGACGACAGCCTCGCCGCGTTCGACGCGGGCACAGGCCTCGGAAACGATGACGGGCATGACCTTCTTTCGAGCCTCCTCGCCGTAAGCGGGATCGAAGACCGCGCCTCGCTCCCTGGCATAGGTCTTCAACGCCTCGGCCC
>CAZHBN010000302.1:0-4727 GCA_964530405.1 uncultured Ectothiorhodospiraceae bacterium | reverse complement strand
CGCGAACGTACGACGCTCGTTACCCCGCGACGAGCCACTGGTCAGGGTCTCGGGCGGCATACTCGGCGGCTGACAGCGCTCGTCGGGTCAACCGGCGGTCCCCGGGCAGGCGCCCCGGTGCATCGGCTATTCTTGCTAACAGCGTGTTCCCCCCGGGGCGTGAACCCATGAATACCAACCGGTTTTCCCGGATCGCCCGTGGCATGGCGCCGCTGGTGCTCCTCGCCGCGATGGCGTCTCTCGCGGCCGCGCAATCCACCGAGACACCGGGTACCGGGCCCCGTGCCGGGGCACCCCACCAGGCGCAGCTGTGGCGGGACGGTGACCCCGGGCAACGGCTCCATCTGCGTGCCCGGGTCGTCACCGGCGATGGTGATCCGGTCGCCGGGGCGAACGTCCGGCTCTGGCAGGCCGACGGCGCCGGCCGCTACCGGGAGGCACGCTACCGGGCGCGGCTCGTCACCGACGGCGACGGCGAGTTCTCGATGATCACGGCAGTGCCCGGGCAGTACCGCAGGGCGAAGCACATCCACTACGTGGTCAGCCACCCGGACCACCGGTCACTCACCTCGCGCATCCTGTTCAAGGGCGATCCCCACCTGCGCCCCGGGGAGGAGACACTCGCCATTCCCCTGGAAGAAATCCGCACCGACGATGGAACCGTCATGGTGGGCGATGCCGAGCTGGTTCTCGAACCGCGATGACACCGCGCCACGACGCCACCGTTGGGAAGGCACCGCGAAGGCCCCGGCACCGGCACGTCGTTGCCTCGTGCCTGGCGGCGATGCTGGCGGGCTCGCTCACCGGCGCCGTCTCGGCGCGGCCGCCGGCGATTGCCGGCGAACCGAAGAGCCACGAATTCCACTTCACGCGGGGCATCTACGGCGCGGGCAGCGGCAACGGCTGGGGGCCGCGCTGGGCCGTGGACTACCCCAAGGCGGATCAACAGTTCCTGGTCGCGCTCAAGCGGCTCACGCTGGTGGACGCCCCCGACGCCGAACACGCCATCGAGCTGCGCGCCGATCTGCTGCAGGACTACCCCTTCGTCTATGTCCTCGAAGTGGGCTCCATGTCGCTCACCGACGCGGAATCCTCCGCACTGCGGGATTACCTGCTCGCCGGCGGCTTTCTCGTCGTCGACGACTTCTGGGGCGACTGGGCGTGGCAGCACTTCCAGGAGCAGATGCGGCTGGTTTTCCCCACGCGCCGCATCGAAGAAGTACCCATGAATCACCCGGTGTTCCACGTCTTCTATGACATCGAGGAGATCATCCAGGTCCCGAACGTGCAGCTCGCCTCCGGCGAGGGCCCCACCCACGAGCAGGGCGGCCGCGTGCCCCACGTTCGCGGCATCTTCGACGATGACGGGCGCCTGATGGTACTCATCAACTGGAACACCGACCTCGGCGACGGCTGGGAATGGGCGGACAGCCCCAGCTACCACCTGCGGTACTCGACCTATGCATTCAAGATCGGCGTCAACTTCGTCATCTACGCGATGACCCACTGATAACGGTTGCCGGCAGTGCTCGAGTGGCTGCTGAAGGTTCCGCCGGCGTGGTACGCCGACGGCAGTCTCGCGATCGCCTGGCCCGGGTGGCTGTATGCCCTGGCAGTCGCCGCTGCGGCGGCGGTGCTGCTGTGGCTGACCGGCTACCGGCGGCTGCGCGGCGGGACGGGCGCATTCGCCCTGCGCCTGCTGCTGGCCGCCGTGCTGCTGCTCGCGCTGGCGCGGCCGACGCTGGTCAGCGAAGTCGCCGAGCCCATCCCCGGACACGTGGCGGTAGTGCTGGACGACTCGCTCAGCCTCCGGCTCGCCGGCACCGACGGCGTCACCGGCGCGGAGCGCATGGCGGCGCTGGTCAGCGGTGCCCCCCCGTCCCTGACGGCCGAACTCGACGAGCGTTTCGACACCCGCTATTTCCGCTTCGGCGAGGGCATTCACTCGGTTCAGCCGCGGTCACCGCTTCACCACGCGGACGCACGCAGCGAGCTCGGCGCCGCTCTGCTCCAGGTGGCCACGAGGCCCGATGCCGGGTCGCTAGCGGCGGTAGTGCTCATCAGCGATGGCGGCGGCGACTCGCCGCACGCACGTGCCGGGCTCGACGCCGCGCTCACCACCCTGCGGGCCGCGGACGTGGCGGTCCATACGGTCGACGTGGCCCCCGCGCGCACCGGCCCCGATCTGGAGGTCACCGAGCTGCGCGTGCCGCGCCGAGTACACCCGCGCGACGAATTCCCGGTCACCGTGGCACTCGCCTGGCGGGGACTGAGCGGGGAACGGGTCGTGCTGACCCTGGAGGATGATGGCGTCATCGTCGACCGCCATGAGCTCACGCTCCCGGAGGGCCGCGAGCAGCTTCGCCTGCAGCGGCGATTGAGCTTCGAGGAAGCCGGCGGCCGGTTGCTCACCGCCCGCATCACACGGTTGCCCGGCGAGACGGAGACGCGCAACAACCAGCGCGAACGCAGCGTGGTCGTGCTCGACGAGCCCATCCGCGTGCTGCATTTCGAAGGCGAGCCCCGCTACGAGGTGAAGTTCATCCGCCGGGCCGTGGCCGGCGACCCGGCAATTCATCTCACCTCGCTGATACGCACCGCAGACAACAAGTACTACCGCATTGGCGTGAAGGATCCCGGCGAGCTGGCGGGCGGATTTCCCGATGAGCCAGAGGCGCTGTTCCGGTACCACGTTCTGCTCCTCGGCAGCGTCGAGGCGACCCTGCTCAGCCGCGGGCAACAGGCAGCCATCCGCGACTTCGTCGCCCGCCGCGGCGGCGGCCTGCTGCTGCTCGGCGGCCGCCACGCCTACGCACGCGGCGGCCATGACCGGTCCCTGCTCGCCGAGCTGATGCCCGTCCGGCTGGCGAACGGCAGCGCCGGCGTTCCCACGCACGTGGCCGTACGGCCCACCACTGCCGGACGGTCCGACCCGATGCTGGATTTCGCCGGCGATTCCGAGGCGACCACGCCGTTCTCCGACCTGCCTCGACTGACCGTGCTTAACCCGCTGCGGGAAGCGAAGCTAGGTGCCCGAACCCTGCTGCAGGGCATCGCGGTGGACGGTGACGCGCTCATCGTCCTGGCACGGCACCGCTACGGCCGCGGACAGGTCGCCGCCTTCCCGGTCGCCGACAGCTGGCGGTGGCAGATGAGCGTGGCGAACGCGCCCGAGGACCAGACGCACGAGCGCCTCTGGCGGGCGATCATCCGGGATCTGGCGCGCCACGCCGGCGCGCGGGTACGCACCGAGCTCGCGGTGACGCAGGCCATCCCCGGCGAGGCCGTCACGGTCTCCGCGCAGGCGCTCGACGCACTCCACCATCCCGCCCCGGGTGCGGAACTCACCCTGGCGGTGACCTCGCCGCTGGGCGAAATCCGGCGCTACCCCATGACGCGCTCCACCGACGGCGCGCCGGGCTGGCAGAGCGCGCGCTTCGTGCCCCGCACCGCCGGCCGCCACGAGCTTGCTGTGACCCTCCCGGGGCAAGGTGATGACGGTGCCGGCGACGTGGTCGTGCACGAGCACGTGGACGTCACCGCCACCGGCGACGAATTCCACGGCCAGGGCGATGGCCGGCGGCTGCTCGCGACCATCGCCGCAACCACCGGCGGGCACCTGGTGGACGCTGCCGACGCACCGGCGCTCACCGCGAACATCGACGACACACTCGACACCCGCACAGTGGTCAAGCGGCTGGCGCTGTGGGACGCCCCCATCCTGCTGCTCACCGCGCTGACACTGCTGTGTGCCGAGTGGCTGCTGCGCCGCGGCCGGGGGCTGGCATGAGCATCCGCCGCGCGCTGGTGCTGGGCCTGTGCCTGGCATTCACGGCACCGGCGGCCGCGGCCGCCGTGGGGGAGCGCCACCTTCTCGTGGTCAGCGGCCTCGGCGGTGAGCCCTACTATCGCGACGTCTTCCACCGCTGGTCGCTGACACTGCTGGAGACCGCTCATGGCCGCTACGCCATGGCGGACGACCACACCACCTACCTCTCCGCACACCCGGATCTGGATCCGCAGCGCATCGACGGCGTTTCCCGCAAGGCCGCATTGCTCGACGCGGTGGCGGCACTGGCCGAGCTTTCGTCACCGGGCGACCGAATCGTCATCGTGCTGATCGGCCACGGCACCGCCCAGGGGCCGGAAGCCCTGTTCAACCTCCCGGGCCCCGACCTGACGCCCGCCGAGCTCGCCGACGCACTCACCGCCCTCGACGGCCGGCGCGTGGCGGTGATCGACACCACCCCGGCCAGCGCGCCCTTCATCGCCCCCCTCTCCGGTGACGCACGGGTGGTCGTTTCGGCCACGGCGACCGCCGCGGAGACGCAGCACACCCGCTTCGCCGGCTACTTCATCGAGGCTTTCGCCAACGAGGCCGCCGATACGGACAAGGACGACGCGGTATCGCTGCTGGAGGCGTTCCGCTACGCCAAACGCCAGCTCGCGCAGGTCTACCGCAGCGAGCAGCGCCTGCTCACCGAGCACGCCCTGCTCGACGATAACGGTGACGCCCGGGGCAGCCCCGATCCCTCCCCGGACGGCGGCGACGGCGCACTCGCCTGGCGCTTCACCCTCGCCCGGCCGGCGGCCGCCGCGGACACCGGCGACCGCCGCGCCACCGCCGAACGGCAGGCGCTGGACGTTCAGGCACAGCGACTGGTGGAGCTCGTCAGCCGCCTGAAGCGGGAGAAACCGCTACTGCCGCCCGAGCGCTACCGGGACCG
>CAZHBN010000301.1:0-4779 GCA_964530405.1 uncultured Ectothiorhodospiraceae bacterium | reverse complement strand
CGCCCGCATCCGGACGGTTCCGGCGTCAGCTACACGGTGGAGGTGGAGTCACCGAGTAGCGATCTCGTCTTCGTGGCGCCCCAGGCGCTGGCCCTCAAGTTTCCGGGCACGGCCATCGCTCGCGATGTCCACGGGAGTCTGCGGGCGCCGGATACCCTCGAAGCGGGCACGCGCTATTCGGTACGCTCGCGCATCGAGACGGTCCAGGGCCACCCCAAGGGCGCCCGGGCCTCGGTGACGGACCCGGGGGAGTACCTACAGCTTCCCCCGACGCTCAGTTCCCGCATCGAGCGACTCGCCCGCGACGTGACGAATGGCCGCGACGGTCTCGCGGCCGCGCTCGCCCTGGAGTCGCACCTGCGCACGGGCTACGAGTACAGCTTCCGCAGCATTTTCACGTCGCAGGGCTATACCCCGCTCGAATACTTCCTGTTCGAGGCGAAACGCGGGCACTGCGAATACTTCGCCAGTGCCCTGGCCGTGATGCTGCGCACGCTGGACATCCCCACCCGCCTGGTCACCGGTTTCTCCGCCACCGATCGCAACCCGGTGACCGGTTACTACGAGGTGCGCGGTCTCGATGGCCATGCCTGGGTGGAGGCCTACTTCCCCGAGCACGGTTGGGTGCAGTTCGAGCCAACGCCCTTCTATGCCCTACCGAGCCAGGAACGCCAGGCCGATACCGTGGCCATGGGTCTGCTGGAGTATCTCAGCGAGATGGCACGCGACGCCCGCGAAGTCGCACCCGAGGCGCAGAGG
Organism: uncultured Ectothiorhodospiraceae bacterium; assembly: GCA_964530405.1. Classification (GTDB taxonomy): domain Bacteria; phylum Pseudomonadota; class Gammaproteobacteria; order Nitrococcales; family Nitrococcaceae; genus Arhodomonas. Next base: position 4,020 of record CAZHBN010000301.1, on the reverse strand, counting down.
ACCCAGTACCTCGTGGCCCTGGACGACTGGTTGGAGCGGTTGCAGTCCTGGTATCGCAGTGTCATGGAGGCCCTGCGTGCCGTGATACCCGCACCGGGGCCGTGGCTGCTTCTGCCGGGCATCCTGATGGTGGCTGTGATCGCGGGTGTGTGGGCGGGATGGCACCGGCTGCGTTTGCCTGTCGTCCGGTTGCTTGCGCGCTGGCGTGTGGAGCGGGCTCGGAGTAGTGGGTCGACGGCGCTGGTGCTGGCCTGTTTCCAGGGCTCGGAACGGGTTCTCGCCTGTGCCGGCTACCCGCGGGACAGGTCCACAACGGTCGGTGAGTATACCGAGGGCATTGCCAACACCGAGGTTCGGGATCTCGCCGACCCCCTGGCGGTGATCAGCGAGGCGTTCATTCTCGCTCGCTACAGTGGCCGGGCGGTGGCCGCCGCGGACGCCGACCGGGCTTACCGGGCGTTTCGAACCCTCATGCAGGGCACGCGCTCCGGCCGGCGTCGGGGTGTCTAGGCGGCGAGTGCCTGGATACGTACGTCCGCCGCCGACAGTGCTGCGTCGCTCGCCTCTTCGCCCATGGCAAGGCCCTCCGCACGCACGATGGCGACATCGTCGATGCCGAGGAAGCCGAGGAAATGCTGGACATACGGCATCGCGAAGTCCATGTCGCTGCCCTCGTAGCGCCCACCGCTGGTGGTGAACACCACCGCCCGCTTGCCCTTCAGCAGCCCCTCGGGGCCGTTCGGCGTGTAGCGGAACGTCGTCCCGGCGCGGGCGACGTGATCGAACCAAGCCTTCAGAGTCGAGGGTACCTGGAAGTTGTATACCGGTGCGCCGATGACGATGACGTCGGCGGCGAGCAGTTCGTCGATCAGGGTATCCGCGGTCGCGGCCTCGCGGGCCTGGCTTCCGGTGCGCTCGTCGGCATCGGTGAGTCCTGCCCGGAAGCGCTCGCTGGTGAGGTGCTCGATGGGTGAGGCGGACAAGTCGCGGCGAATCACGCGGGTGTCCGGCTCATTATCGCGGTAGCGGGCGACGAAGGTGTCTGCGAGCTGCGAGGAGCGACCCTCGTCGCCGAAGAGACTGGTGTTGATCTGCAGGATGGTGGTCATGGTCTTCCCTCCGAGAGGTGGTTTCAGGTGATTGGCTTGGAGCCCATTTAAATATTGGTAAGATCGATAAAAAAGCGGAAAATTTTCGTCCAAACCATCGATATATTCGAATTTATGGCAAACCCGAAGGTGACCCTGGAGCAATGGCGGGCCTTGCTCGCCGTGGTGGAAGCGGGCAGCTATGCCGGCGCGGCCGCTGAGTTGCACAAGACGCAGTCCACGGTGAGCTATGCGGTGCAGCGCATCGAAGCCCATCTGGGTGTGCCGGTGTTCCGCATGGAGGGACGCCGCGCGGTGCTGACACCGGCGGGGCGGGTGCTTTACCGCCGCGCGCGAGGGCTCGTGGCCGAAGCCGAGCGGCTGGAACGTGCCGCTTCAGGGCTTGCTGCCGGCTGGGAGGCAGAGCTGCGCCTGGCCGTCGAGGTGATATTCCCCACGTGGCTGCTGCTGCGTTGCCTCGAGACCTTCGCTGACGAGCTCCCGGACACGCGCATCGAGCTGTACGAATCCGTACTCGGCGGCACCGATGAGTTGCTCCAACAGGGAGCGGTGGACCTGGCGGTGGCCTCCCACATACCCGCCGGATTCATCGGTGATCCGCTCATGCAGGTGCGTTTCGTCGCCGTGGCCGCACCGGACCACCCGCTGCACCGCGTCGGCCGCGATCTTACGCCGGAGGACCTTCGCGAGCACCGTCACCTGGTCATACGCGACAGCGGTAGCCGTCGCACCCGACCGGGTGCCTGGGACTTTGCCGGGCAACGCTGGACGGTGAGCCACAAGGCCACCTCGATACGCGCGTTGTGCATGGGGTTGGGGTTTGCATGGGTGGCCGAGGAGATCATCCGCGAAGAGCTCGATGCCGGCCTGTTGCAGCCGCTGCCCCTGACCCGTGGTGCCGAGCGTTGGGGCACGCTGTACCTGGTCTACGCCAACGCCGAGCTCGCCGGCCCTGGTACACGGCGGCTCGGTGAGATGATCCGCGAAGCGGTACACGCGCACACGTCCGACGCCGCCTGATGCCGGAGCCGGCGGGTCGATAGTCACGTACCGCCGCCGTGGTTGCGCGGGGCACCTACCGGACTGCCGGTCAGGGCGGCGACGTTTCCATCCCCGTATCGTGAAACGCCGTATCGGTGCTGTCGCTCTCAGCGAACATCGTGAGTCATGTATCACGGAACCGTCACGACGACCCGGCGTTGCCGCGGCGGTACTGGCTGGGTGCGGGGTAGGCGGCTAAGCTCAGGAACAAGGGGAGCTCTCGCTCCGCCGACCACGGGGGCCGCGCGTACCGGGTGCGTGCGTGACCGGCAAGTTGGGGGAGAGGTTGATATGAAGCTGACGCGGTATTTCTTCATCAGCGATGACCTCGATGACCTGGAGCGTTTCGAGGAAGAGCTCGAGTCGGCAGGGCTGGTGACGCCCCAGATTCACGTGCTAACGCTCGAAGAAAGCGATGCCGACCATCACCATCATCTCCACAAAGTGACGGCGTTCATGAAGCAGGACGTCATTCATTCGACCATCATCGGTGCCGGCGTCGGTGTGGTCATGGCGATAGTGGTGCTGGTGGTTGCCTATCTCGCCGGCTGGACGGACACTCCCGCGGGTTGGTTACCGTTCACCTTCCTGGCACTCATCACGCTCGGGTTCTTCACGTGGGAAGGCGGTTTGTGGGGTATCGATACGCCCAACGTGCATTTCCGCAATTTCGAGAACGCCTTGCAGCAGGGCAGGCACGTGTTCTTCGTGGACGTGGAGCCGCATCAGGAGGAAATCGTCAGAAACCTGGTCGATAACCACCCCACCGTGGAAGCCGCCGGGACCGGGCGTGCGTCACCGCACTGGGTCGTGCGTTGGCAGCACGGTATCAAGCGGTTCTTCACGCAGACGTTTCCGTAGGCGCAGCCGGGTTCACCGATGCGGCGAGCCGAAGAGGGTTGCGGTCTGGTGCTGGGGGGATGGGCGGGCTGAGTGCCACGCAGGCTGCGAGTCGAAAGTGGAAAGTATCAAGTGAAAAGCGTGGAGCCACTGGGGCGTGGCAGCCGTATGGCACGATAATCGACGCTGGCTCTTGAAACTTTCGACTTTTGACTTACTGCTTCTTTCAACGTCAGTTGAGAAAGAACACCAGCCGCGTGAAGAGGGTGTAGTTCGCCTCCAGCGACATCAGCAGTGTCATTACCAGCAATACCCCGGGCGGTAGCAGAATGGCTGCTATGATCGCCAGTCTTTCCCAGGCCATGTGCATGAACACGGCGACGATCAGCGCCGCCTTGAGGATCATGAACAGCGTGATCAGGAACCACCGCAGAAAGCCCTCGAAGCCGACGTAATCGACCAGGTAAGAGAGCACGCTGAGGACGAATAGCAGTCCCCAGATACGCAGGTAGATGCCGATGGGATGCTGTTGTTGCTCGGCTTGTTCCGCTTGCTCATGGGCCATGATCCACCCCTACCAGAGATAGAAGAATGCGAAGATGAACACCCACACCAGGTCGACGAAGTGCCAGTACAGGCCGAGCGTCTCCACCATTTCGTAGCGACCGCGGCGGCCGGTGAGAAAGCCCGGGCGCTGGTCGTCGAGGGCGCCGCGAATCACCTTGGTGGCCATGATGATGAGAAAGAGCACGCCGAAGCTCACGTGGGTGCCGTGGAAGCCGGTGATCAGGAAGAACGATGCCCCGAACTGCGGCGCGCCCCAGGGGTTACCCCACGGCCGTACGCCTTCGTGGATGAGCTTGGTCCATTCGAATGCCTGCATGCCGACGAACGAGGCCCCGAGTATCGCGGTGAGCACGAGCAGGATCGCGGTCATGCGGCGATTCTTCTCATAGCCGTACTTCACCGCCAGAGCCATGGTCCCGCTGCTGCTGATGAGGATGAACGTCATGATCGCGATGAGCAGCAG
>CAZHBN010000300.1:0-4807 GCA_964530405.1 uncultured Ectothiorhodospiraceae bacterium | reverse complement strand
CCGGCGGCAGATTGTCCAGCGGGCTGCGCTGGCGATTGTCCGCCTCGTACTGGCCCAGGTGCTTCATGAGTTTGTCGAGCGCACTGTCCTTGTTCGTCAGCTTGTACTTGAGAACCGTACCGACCCCATGATCGCTGTTGCCGATATGCACCACGTCGAGACCGACGATGGCCGCCGCGGTGTCGTCGTCGAGCTCATGCAGCCCCTTCGGCGTTCCGTCGTCATGAACCAGTTTGCGCGCGTCGTACATGCCAAGCCGGGCAACCTCTCGCAGCACTCGGTCAGTGCTGATCTCGGCACGCTTTGCCGCCTTCTTCTGGCCCTCGCGGATTGCTTCCGCGATTTGAGGTTTTCTGAGGTTATCGGCTCCCTGCCGATATGCTGTCGCTGGGCTATACCCGGCGCGGATAGCAGCCTGAGTGGAGTTCAGGTCGACCAGATACTCGTCGACGAACCGCCGCTGCTTATCCGTCAGTTTCGCCATGGTTACTGCCCCACGGCCTCCTGCTGATCCGGTGTGTTCGAGGTTTTCGCCCGCTCCATCTCCAGGTCATGGAACCGGAACAGCGGCGGGAGCTGGCGGTAGGCGTCGGCGTAGGCTGCGCGCTGGCCATCCTCTCCAGTCATCGGCGCCGAGCCATGGACGCAGTAGCCGTTATCGAGCCGGATCGTGACGACAGTCTCGTCCGTCTCCGGCGGCGTGGTGGCCGTGGCCTCGGTGATGCGTGCGCGGATGCGGTCTTCCATCGTGGTGTTCTCCTGCGTCATTACTGCTGCCCCTTGGTTCCCGCCTTCACACGGGCTGCTCATGCCGCCCCCCGCTTTTCTCGTGGCGTGAAGAAGCGGCCTTCTTTGCCGCAGGTTCCCCGCAGCCTGGCGAGCACCTTTCCGCCTGAGCGCTCGTTGCGGGCATACACCAAGGGCATTCGATCACCGCCAGTAACGGGGTCATACCCACGCGGGCGCATGCATAGGTTCCCGCGAAACCAGTGCTCACATAGCACGCAGGGGGGTTCTCTCATGCCGCCCTCAGATCCCCTCCCGCTTTCGACGACGTTTTCGTTCCGGTCAGCCTTGACCATGTACGGCCTCGAGCATTTCCCCCGTCACGCCCGGGGCGTCGAGCCAGTACGGCCGATACGGGTAGTCCTCGGGACGGCGGCGCCGCTCGTAGGGCGCGCCCGGATACGGCCGCGGCACCGAATCGCGCTTCTCGGTTCGGCGCTTGATCTCGTCGACGACCTCCTCGACGGGCTTGGGTGTGGGGCGCGCCACCGCGTTGTCGCCCACCTCGGCGCGTTTGGCCCGGACAGTTTCCACGTCGTCCGGCGTCAGGCCGTCCGCGTCGCACCCATCACTGCACCCCATTGCGCGCACTGGCGAGCAAGAAGCCGAGAAGCTGCCAGACTCGCGGCTTGATCCGTTCTTTGCAGATCCGCACGCCGAGCTCGTGATCGTAGTTCGCCGGATCGACGCAGGCCGAAGACTCCAACACCGTGAAGCCATTGCGCAGCCGCGCCTGTACAACCGTGGTGGAGTCGCCGAGCTGCGCGTCCTCGTAGCCGACGATGAAGTCCTCGACCATCTCCTCGGTGATCTTGTCGCCGGCGTTGTGCTCGCCCATCGGGAGATAGGCAGCCTCGAACACGTCCCGGGGCGACCAGCTGGTGTAGCCGTGAGGGAAATACCGCACGGCATAGCCCGGCTCGCCGTCGCGGGTCTCCGGCCAGGCTTCGACCTGCTTGCAGCCGATGAAGGTCTGAGTCATGTCTGTCTCCCTATCTCAATGGGCCGGGCGCGCTGAACACGCCCGGCAGATCATCAGTACAGCCGCAGGGCCTCGAATGTGTCGCCCTGGTCGTTGACCAGGTACGCCTGGGTGTTCCAACAGACCGACAGCTCGTCGCAGCCGTTGATCGGCTGCTCCAAGAGGCACTGAACACGGCCCGCACGGTATTTCGTCGGTGCTCCGTCGAGCCGATCGTCGATGCAAAGAATGTCGCCGTGCACGCGCGGGTCGTCATCGACGGTGACATCGAACGCATCGAAGCGATCGATACCTCGGAGGTTGAACACGTAACGCCAAGTGCCGTCGGCGTTCAGGACCTTCAGGTGCATGCTGCCTCCCTACCTGATTGCTCTGCCACCCCATAAAAGAAACGGCCCAGACGGAGTGAGCGCCTGGGCCGTTTCAGAGGAGGAGGTTTTCAGATGCCGGCTGAGCGCAGAATACCCAGCCTGACTGTTATTGTCCTAGTCTCTGCACGCCGCGTCAATGCCTCGTTTATGGGGCAATCAGCTGCTAACCGGTGGGCTCAGAGCTCCCGCCTCGATCATCGCCTCCACCCTCGCAACCAGACGAAACGGATCGCTCTCCGCGTCTGGGTCCCACGGCTGCCCCACGACGCGCTCCCACGCTGCGCGGAACCGCGACGAACGGACCAACGCGTAGAGGTCCGGATACTGTTTCTCCGCGGCTTCTTGCCGACGGCGCTCGATTACGCGGCGCTGCTCCGCGGCTTCGGCCCGCCGTCGTGCACGCCATCGGCGTTCGTTCGCGCGCTGTCGCTCCCGCCTACGCTCCTTCGAGTCCACGCAGTACCACTCGTAGCCGCAGATGCACGTCGTCGAGGCGCACGTAGTAGGCCCTGACGGACTGGCGCGTCATGCGCGCCTTGAGCTCGATGGGATCGCCTGGCTGGAAGTAGTGAATCTTGATGAGGCGCTGGTCGTGGTCGACCAGGAGGCGGACGGCCTTGTCAGTTCGGTAGATGTCTGCGGGCATCTTCGGCACCGGGCGCCCACCAGTGCCGCGAATCAGCGCTGCCCACCCCTCGGAGATCATACGACCGAGCAGCGTCACGCCTCCTGACCCTCCGCCGCCGGCGAGTCCGCGGCGATGCCAGTCGGCCCACTCCCAGAGGCGGTCGTCGAGCTCCTGAATCACTCCCGCCAGACCTCCACGCTCCACCGACGATCCGCATACCGACACAGCCGCCACCCGAACCACGGGAACTGATGCACGGCCGTGCGGAACTTCACGAGTGCATCCTCTTCCGCCCATCCCCCTTTGATCTCGTCCAGGCGGATTCGGCCATCAGGGAGAACGACCAGGAAGTCCGGGCGATAGTGGCACTTCGGGCCGAGCCGGAAGGAGAGCTCTTCGAAGCGCCAATCGGCGATCTCGCCAGCTTGCAGCGCCGGCAATAGGATCTCGTCGATATAGCGCTGCTCGGTCTTGTTCGGTGCCGGGGCCCGGGGCGCCTCGCGTTGTGTAACGGCTGCGCCCTGCCCTGCTGGCTGTAACGGGATGGGTCTGGGGCCGCCGTCCTCGCCCCGGCGGGGTCGACTCGCCTGCCAGCTCTTGAGCTGCTCTTCGCTCCAGCGGATGCCCATCAGTCACACGTCCTGCGGCCACTGAGCCCAGCACCGCCGCCGCAGGTCTCGGTAGGCGGCGTCACCGTGCCTTTTTCGCCACTCATGCAACCAAGCGCGCACGCGCTCGGTGTCGTGTCCGCAGTGGCGAATGACCCACCGGGCGAGGCAGTTGCGCAGGTGCTCTTGCTCGTCGTCCACGCGCCCACCATGCCCTACTCTCCCCGGGTTCGGCGAAAGGCGCGCTCCAGCGACGCCGGGTTGCTGGGGTTCTTGCGTCGTTTGACCTCTGGCCAAAAGCCGATGGTTGGCGCGGAGTCGTGGCGAGCAGGCATCGCCTCGCTGGAGAACGACACCCCGCGGGCGTTCACACGGTGGGTGTGGCGATGGTGCGGCTTCGGTGGCACGTAGTCCCGCTTGCTACTCGCGTGGTAGCCGAGCGGGCGAGCGACTGCGATGTTCTCCTGATCCAGCATCTATCTTGCTCCTATTTGCCTCTTTTATGGGGCAGTCAGGGCGCGCAAAAAACGGCGTCGGACTGCGCCAATAGCTCCTGAACGCGGGCGAGCAGCTCACCCTGCGTGCCGAACCGCTCCTCCCACGCCTGGGCGCCAGCGTGGTACGCGACCCCGTAGCCGCCGGTCTGGTGATGCCTGCCGCACAGCGGGATCACGTCGTAATGGCTTGCCCTCTGCCCACCACCCGACCACGGATGGCCGCGCAGGTGATGGATGCCGGCCGGCGTGGCCCCGCCGTAGTGCTCTCGACAGACAATGCAGCCGAGCGCGGCCACTCGTTCCATGTGATCGCGCTCGGCCTTCGTCGCCCGCTTCCTACCCATCCTCGCTCACCATGCACTCGGCCATATGCCGGATCTGGTCCTCGTCGAGCTCCGGCCAGTATGTCTGGGCAACGTACCGACACATCGCCCGGAAGACCTCGTGAAACCGGCCCTGGTCCATGCTCTGGTAGCTGAGACTCTCCGGCACGCGGTATGTGCACGGGCCCACCTCGGGGAGGTTGATCGCGATCTCCTCGCAGGCGATGTTGCCCTCAAGCTGAATGCGCTTAAGAACGGCGTGGGCGTCGAGCCCGTCGAACGCGTCGAGGTGTTCAGCGACCAGCGCCCCGAAGGCGTGAGCCAGACGGTGGAAGCGGGGATTGCGGGGGCGATTGAGCGGTCCGTGCACGAGCTCTCCGACGCGGTAGCGCTTCTCACGCAGCCGACGCACGGTGTAGCTGTCGGCCGGCTCAAAGTGCCCGTTCGGGAGCACGCGCAGCACCAAACGCTCCTGCGCGGTGCTCACGAACTCACCCGTTTGCATCTGGAGAGTTTGCCGCTCACGATCTCACTCCTCGCGTCGACGCCAGCAACCTACCACAATTGCCCCAAAAATGTAACGTCTATTCATCACGTTCGATAAAGCCCCGG
>CAZHBN010000299.1:2444-4845 GCA_964530405.1 uncultured Ectothiorhodospiraceae bacterium | reverse complement strand
ATTGATCACGAAGGCGGGGTCCGCCACGTCCAGGTAGGGCGCCTCGGCACCCGCTCGCACTGTCGCCATCGTCTCCTCCTCTCCTCGGCTTGTTTGCCCAGGCCTCGTCAATGACCTGGATCAATTTCCGATAACATATAGTTTAATATGTTTTTAAACGCAACCCGTCGACTGACGGGCGTGCCCGCGCCGGTCGCGGGCGCGACAGCGGAGACGGCTAACGGTTACCGTCGGGTTGAAGAGGACAAGTCAGCGAAAACGCTGCGTTTTCGGCGGGGTGATGGTGTGATCGGTAGGGGCAGGGAGCAGTCAGAGTCAGTATCGATCAAACACTATCAGCGTGAGCCCGTGACTCCGCGCTACCGCAAACAGGCCTACACCTCCGTGCCATCGTCACGGGTGGGCGGGATCTCGTCTTCCGGCGCATGAGCCGGATCGGCGGAAGTGTCAATCGGCATGTCCCGGGAAAGGCGGTGTGCCTGCCGCAACTCGGACCGAAGCAAATCGCGAAGCGTTTCCTCTGTGCGCGCCTCCGCCCGCTGGCGCGCCTCGGGGCGCATGCCTTCCTTCAGCTCGTTGAACTTGCGCGCCATGACGGCCATCTCCCTGTGTCCGCGCAATCTAAGGATACCCGACCGCACGCTCTGTCGCTTCTCCGGAGCCCGATCGCCACCCCGCCGTTGTGGTGAGGATCGCGACCAGGGCGAAGGCCACAAACGCCGTCCGATACCCGAAGGCCTCGATGAGCTGCCCCGCCACGGGGGAGCCCAGTGCCTGGCCGACGGCGATCATGAGAAACGGCAGGCCGATGCCGATGGCGGGGCGGTCGGCATAGACCCGCACGCCCCACAGCAAGTACACGCCGGTGAGCATGATGTAGGCGGCACCGAACAGCATGGCCGAGACCAGCACCCCGGCACCCCCGGCGGCGACGAGCACCAACAGGCTGCTGGCCGCCGCCAGCGCCAGGAGCGAACCACCGTGGACCGCGTTGATGCCGAATCGCTGAACCAGATCCCCGGCCGCGGCACCGGCCAACCCGCCGATCCCGATGACCACCCAGACCACACTCGCCAGACCGGCAGCCAGGTCCCGGCGTTGGACAACGAACTCGCCGGCGAACGTCCAGTACACGGCGCTGGCGAAGCCCATGGCCGCTGCGGCCAGCAGCAGCGGAGCGGCACGCGGACGCAGCAGAGCCCGCCAGGCGATTGCGTCACCGCCGCCTTCGGGCTCGCCATGGGAAGCCTCATCGCGGCGGGGCGCGGCGAGCGCAATCCACACCGTCGCGGCGAACGCCATCACGGTGAACGCCCAGTAAGCTTCCCGCCACTGCCCCATGGCGAGCAGCGCCCCGGGCCCGGAGACGACGATACCGGCACAGGTGCCGCTGTTGATGAGGGCGTTGGCGCGCGGCTGCTCGCGGGAGTCGATCAGCCTGGCGACCGCATCGCCCATGGGCGGCGAGGAGAGACCAGTGCTCATACCCGCGATGAGCACCCCGGCGGCGAGGACCGCCGGCGTCTGGCCCAGCGCGATGAGCGCCATCCCGCCGGTGGCGAACACGCCCGCCAGGCACGCGATGGGGCGCGGCCCGAAGCGCGTCGACAGCAGTGACGCCGTCACGATCGCGATGCAGTAGCCCACGTACGAGCCGCCGCCAATGGCGCCGGCGAGCGCGGGGCTGAGACCCACGTCCGCCCGCATGTCCGGCAGGAACAGGCCGTAGGCGAACCGGGCCAGGCCGTACGTGACGCCAATGAGCGCCATTCCCGCGGGAACGAGCCGATACGTTTGTCTCATCGAACACACCTTCCGTCGTGACTGCACGCGCTGAACGTTCGACGAGACTCGGGGATCGCCGCTATTCAATCAAACGAAAACCTCTGAACCGTGTTTTCAGCCTTGTTGAATAGTGGCGTTAACCTTTGCTGGTAAGGCGGCCGCGACAGCCCCAGACACACCGCATGGCTCGCATCATTGCAATTGGGGGCTGCATGAATGCTTCTTCGCACTGCGCCCCTGCAAGCCTACGATCAGCCTCACCCACTGGCACCACCGGGAAGCCCGCCGGTCCAGGCATCCGCCGGATCGGCGCCCGAGCGACACCTGAATGGAGGGTGCGGCCATGATCGATGAACGTTTTGCCCCTTATGCCACGTTTCTCCTGCGCGTCGCGCTGGGCGTGATGTTTCTCGCCCACAGCGTCGTCCTCAAGCTCATGACCTTCGGCCTGCCGGGGACCGCGGCGTTTTTCGGCTCTATCGGGCTGCCGGAATGGCTCGCCTACGTCGTGTTCACCATGGAGGCTGTCGGCGGCATCGCGCTGGTACTGGGTGTACAGGCCCGCTGGGTCGCGGTGCTCCTCGCGCCCATCCTCATCGGCGCGATCTGGCGGCAT
>CAZHBN010000299.1:0-2344 GCA_964530405.1 uncultured Ectothiorhodospiraceae bacterium | reverse complement strand
CTACCTCCACGAGGTCTACCAGCGGGGCAAACCCGACGCGACCACCCGCGTGACGGTCCCCATGCTCTGGGACAAGCGCGAGAACTGCATCGTCAACCGCGAGTCCGGCGACATCATGCGCATGCTCAACAGCGCGTTCGACCGTTGGGGCAACGCGGACGTCGACTTCTATCCGCCGGGCCTGCGCCCGGCCATCGACGAACTCAACGCACTCATTCTGCCCAGGGTCTGTGCAGGCGTGTACCGAACCGGCTTCGCCCGGAGTCAGGCGGACTACGACCGGGCAGTTCTCGAGCTCTTCGAGACCCTCGACGAGCTGGAGCGTCGCCTGAGCCGGCAACCCTATCTGCTCGGCGAGCACATCACCGAGAGCGACTGGCACCTGTTCTGCACCCTGGTGCGTTTCGACGCCGCCTATCACGGGGCACTGAAGTGCAATCTCCACCGACTGACGGATTATCCGGCGCTGGCCGCCTTTACCTGCCGGTTGTATCGATTGCCCGGTATCGCCGACACGGTACAGCTCGACCACATCAAGGCCCACTACTACGACCACCTGGGCGAGCTGGAACCCACCATCGTTCCGGCCGGGCCGGCCCGGGACTTCCGTTCGGAATGCACGGCCAAGACCGTCCCCAGCGTTCAGCCGGATTGAAGCAATGCATTAGAAGAATTCGATTGTGACACGGGGTGGCACTCCTTAGCGTTTCGGGTAACCCGCAATGACGCACCGATTCCTTACGCTGGGAGGCCCGATCATGGCGAGAGAGAAGGGCCTATTCCCCGCTTTTGACAAAGCAGGTGTCGAGAAAAATATCGACCCTCGAACGCGGCAAAAGTACCTCAATCGAGCCAGAGAATTGCGATCCGCTTTCTGGTGGAACGCAATCGGAAAACTGAGTACCTGTGTCGCTCGCAACCAGCGCCGCAGACACCTCGAGCACATGGAGACGGATACCATGATCGACTGGTCGCTGTCGCAAACGTTCGAATCACCTCAAGGCACGATACGCTGGGACAGCCTCGGCGAAGGTCGCCCGGTCGTGCTGCTTCATGGAACGCCGAACTGGTCGTTCATCTGGCGCAATGTCGCGCCGATTCTCGCGGAGAACTGGAAGGTCTACGTCTTCGACTGGCCGGGCTTCGGTACCTCGGACCGTTTCCCGAACCAGAACGTCTCCTGGGACGAGCAGCCAAGACGCCTGGTGGAGCTCGTGGAGCACTGGCAACTCGACCGCCCGGCCGTGGTCGCGTTCGACTTCGCCCCGATATTCGCGCTCCGTGCGCACCTGCTGGAGGGTCTGCCGCTCGGGCCCCTGATTCTCGCCGACGCCGCGGTGATCCCACCGTTCGTCACCGATTTCTCGCGCCAGGCCAAGGAAAACATCGGCGTCTTCCGCAACCTGCCGACCCACATCGCCGAGGGCATGATCCGGGCGCACGTCGAGCGCACCACCCATCACCCCATGCCGGATGAAGTGCTGGACGGCTACCTCTGGCAATGGCGCGGCGACGACGGCGTGGCCGCCTACTGGCGGGCGGTGGAATGCTATGACGAGCACATGGCGCGCCCCCTCGTCCCCCGACTCGGCGAGCTGGAGATCCCGACCATGGTGCTCTGGGGCGAACACGACGCCTGGTTGCCGCCGAGCATGGGCCGAACCCTCGCCGACGCCATCCCGAAGGCAGACCTCCGCTACGTCACCGACGCCGGTCATTTCGCCCAAGAGGACAACCCCACCGGGTTCGCGAGCGCAGTGGGCGAATTCCTTCGCGAGCAGGGCTATACGTGACCGCCGTAGGCGACCGTCCCGTCCATGTCTGAAAATACCGCCGCACGGTCAACTCACGCGCCAGGTGCCGCGACCGCACCCTGCCCGCGGGGGGAACACGCCGGGCATGCCCCCGCGGGGACGTCGATGAACCGGGTGGCCACGATGGCGCGTTCGATCGAGCGACCTACTGGCTCGTCGCACTACCCGGCTCGGTCACCTGCTCCTGCTGTTGCTGTGTCGGCTGCTGTTGCTGCGTCTGCTGCTGTTGCTGCGTCTGCTGCTGTTGCGACGGCTGCTGCCCAGCGGATTGCTCCATCGTCTCGAACCGCGCGAACTCGGCCCGCTCGAGATTGCCGTCACTGTTGGCGTCGAGCACGTCGAAGTTTTCGGCGACCTCCGGCTTGGCCGCGGCCTCGCTTTCCGAGACCCTGCCATCCTGATCCTGATCCAGCTTCGCGAACTCCTGATCCGAACACGCCGTGAGCGTCACGGCGGCGACGAAGGGGATGGCGAGCAGCCCCGCTGTCCATTTCCCGTTCATGGCGAACCTCCCTTCACGATGGGGTTCC
>CAZHBN010000298.1:0-4867 GCA_964530405.1 uncultured Ectothiorhodospiraceae bacterium | reverse complement strand
GATGAGCTCAAGGGTCCGCGCCGAACCCTCCGTGAAGGTGACGTTCACCGCACAGGTCCCGGTAATGGCGCCGGTGGTGTAAGTCTCACCGGCGAGGGCGCCCGCGGGGCAGTCGCCGCCGGGCACTGCGCTGTAGCCCTCATCCGGGATGACGGTAAACGCGGCCGTGGCGCCATGGGCAACGGTGCGGTCGCCCGGTGTAACGGTGCCGTTGGCCCCGGCACTCGCGGTGACGGCGTAGGTATTCACCGCGCAGGCGACCTGCACGTCGTTAACATCGCCACCACTCACAGTACCCGAGCCATCGGCAACGGTGCAGGCCTGGCCCTCAGGCTGGTCGGCGACGGTCACGGTATAGCCCGAGCCGTCAGGAACCGCCGTGGGAAACGTAAAGCTGCCGTCTTCCGGGACCGTCACCGTCTGGCCGCTCTCGTCGTCAGTCAGGACGACGCGAGTGCCGGAACCGAGCCCCGAGACCGCACCACCGATGGTATATGCGTCGGTCTCACAGGTGACCTCGACAGTGGTGACGTTGGCACCGCTGACGTTGCCGGAAGCGTTGGCGACGGTGCAGGTCTGGTTCGGACCCGTGGGCTCGGTGGCCACGGCCACCTCGTAGCTATCGCCGTCGGGCACCCGCATGGCGAACGCGAATGGGCCATTGGTGGCCATCGTGAGATCGTCGCCGCCGTTGTTTTGCAGCGCAACGCTGCTGCCGCTCGCGAGCCCGGAAAGGGTCCCGCCAATGGTGTAAGCGGCACCGGCCTCGTAGGCGCCCAGGTCCACGTGATTACCCCGGATGCGATCGGCCCCGACGATGTCCAGGGGCAGCGCCTCGCTGGTATTCCCGTCACCATCCAGGTCCGCGCTATCGCCTGGCAGCGCGTCGTTGCCCCGATCCCGTGCCGGGCTGGCGAGACTCAAGCGCAGACCGTCGTCACCAGTGGCGAATTGCCCGTCAGCGCCGGCGGGGTTCGACGCGTCAACGAACAGCGGGGCGTCATCGATGACGGCCGTGCAAGTCCAAGACGGATCACCATCCGGACAGCCGCCCTGAATCAGGCTGTCGGACACGGTGACCGAAGCCTCGTCATTGACGATCTCAGCGCCGTGGCTATCAGCAGTGTTGCCGTACAGAACAACGTTGTTGAGGCTCGGGCTGCTGGTACCGCCGCTGCTGTAATTTTTGATCGCCCCGCCCGAAATGTCCGCGTGGTTGCCGACGAAAGTCGCGTTGGTGATATTCGGGCTGCTGGTACCACCAGAACCGCTTTCGTTGTAGAGCGCCCCGCCTGAAGCATTAGCGTGGTTACCAACAAAAATCGCGTTGGTGATCGTCGGACTGCTAATGCCGTTATAGCCTGAATTTTCCATGGCCCCGCCGACGGTGGCCCGATTACCGAAAAAGATAGTATTGGTGATCGTCGGGCTGCTGGTGCCATCAGCACCGCGGTTGTAGATTGCCCCGCCGACGGCGGCCCGATTTCCGGAGAAGACCGCGTTGGTGATCCTCGGGCTACTACTGCCCGAATTGAAGACATAATTGTAGATTGCCCCGCCGAAGTCCCCGGCGTAGTTGCCGGAGAAGGTGGCGTTGGCAATGACCGGACTGCAAACATTGCCATCCCCTCTGCATAACAAACCGCCACCCCCATTCTGACGCCAACCCCTGCCATCGGCGTCGCCTGCCGTGACAGTCACGCCGTCCAGCACCGTGGCGGCGGTAATGTTAGCGCTGCTGCTGCCGTCGTCGAAGTAGACGACGTTATAGCTGTTGTCGCCCTGGATGCCTGTCGCGGTCTCGGTAACACCATTGGCATTGGTGTTATCGGCACCGCCACTGTCGTGATCGACATCACCGGAAAACACCACCGGTGCATTGCCAGCGACATCGCGCTCTGCGAGCGTACTCTCGCTACCCTCGAAGCCGCCATAAATGCCGACGCCATCGCGTGTGAGCGTGAAGCGCTCGGACTGGTCATCGTCGGTGTGCCCATCGCCGTCATCCGGGTAGTACACGCCCGAGGCGATCCAGATCTGGTAGTCCGTGCCCGGGTTGGCGTTGACCTCGTCGAAGGCATCCTGCAAGGCGGTGTAGGCATCGGACCAGTTGGAGCCGTCGTTCGCGCCGCCCGCGCTGGCATCCACGTGGATGATGGCTGGTCCCGTCTGTGCTACCGCCGCAGTCGACGCGAGCAGCACAAGAACCGCCCCCAGCGTGAGGGCGGTTCGCAGGGCCGTGCGCCAGCGCCGCGTGGCCGGCTGAGTAGCATGGGTGGCGGGCATGCCATCTCTCCTGTTGTTATTGGTTTGTTGAATGCACCGGTCGCGCACCGTGGTGAGACCATTCGTGCGCGCCTCTGGCTGCGTTGGCATTCTTGTCATTGGCCATGCCATGCATCGCCAATGACGCTTTGCCAGAGCCCTTCCGTGAAGCGCAGAGGGCATGCGGGAATTGCCAGGCGGTCACAGGGATAAATTGCAGCGGTCCACCCAGGCGTCGAACACCTGCTCCCAGGTAAACGACTCGCCGACACCGGCGACGGTGATGGTCACCCCGGACGGGCTGTATACGGCCTCTGCGCTGGTGCCATCGCGCTCCATTCGCAGCAGGCCACTCCCGAACACTGCCTTACTGCCCCCACCGCCAGCGCCCCGGACCGGCGACCGGGTTTCATCCGGCACGCTATACTCTGCCGCGGCCAGGCATTCGCCCTTGAGCTCGTAGGACAGAAACCCCTCCATCCAGAACATCGTCTGTCCGGCGGCGGGGTAGTCTTGCCGCCAACGTTGCACGAACGTTTGCGTGTCCGTGCCACGAACGAACGATTCGCCACCGCCACCGCTTTCCTGAACGTCGAATCCCAGATCGGATTGCATTTCCCGTGTGGGAACGCCATCCACCGACGCGCACCCCAGACCGCAGAAATGGGAAAATCCATCGTAGGTGATGACGCTGCTGCCGCGTTCCACGACGAGCGGTTGCCCCGACTCCGTACCAAAACGCGTGTACGAGGCACCACCGCCGGATTCGGCAGCGACTGCCAATTGCCCATTCACGACTTTACTGCCATCGCGACATTCATCGTAGATGACTTTCGCGCCGCCAATTGAGCCGCTGGCAGCGTAAGGGCTGTCCACGAATATGGATTCGGTTCTCATACTGCCGGCATCCACGCAGGCCGCTGACACCGAGGGCAAACGACGCCGCTCCATGCCAAACAAGGGTACGATCGTCGCGTGCAAAAGCGCATCCGCCGGCTCGGAAAATCCCGCTTCTACCAAGCCTCCGTCCCCGGGTGCCGGCGCCTCACTGGAGCTGCCGCCCCCACCACAAGCCGCTAACGACAGGGCAGAAACGACTACCCAGGCAATATGCCCGTTTCGTGCGTAGCACATCCAGCATTGTTGTCGTTCTTTCATCATGACCTCCACTCCCGATCGATGACTTCGGGGGGACTGTATTAAATTGAGGCCGGGAAAACCGGACAGGAACCGGACAAAAACCATACCGTAATTCCGGAATTTTTTACCGGCAACAAAACCCCATCGGCAACGCAAGGAACCAAAAAACAGAGTCGACGAACAAATACGGATACGGGAGACGAATTATCCGCACGCGCGTTTCTCTGTCATTGACAACATCAACTGTTCCGAAAGCATTGCCAATTCTGTGGTTCTTCATCGAGACTTCGGGAAGCAGCCGTTTTCGTCGAGGTAATCGCCCGCCTGTTCCCAGGTGAATGTCTCGCTGACACCATCGACGGTGATGACGATTTCGGATGGCGTGAAAACCACTTCCGCCGCGCTGTCGTTGTGTACCAGGCGCAGCAGTCCGCTTTCGAAAAGTCCACCCCCACTGGTGGACAAGACCGGAGTGCGAGCGTCATCGGGTACACTGAACGTCGCCGCAGCCCGGCACCCCGACTCCCATTCGGATGCCACGTACCCGTCCAGCCAGAAAAGCATCTGGCCAGCGGCCGGGTAGTCTTCCCGCCAGCGCCGCACCAGCGGCCGTTCCTCGGTGCCGCGGACGAAAGTGCGCCCGCCATCGCCGTCCTTGGCCTCGGCATCGAATCCCAGATCGCTCCGGACCTCCCGCACGGGAACCCCATTGACGGTGGCGCAGCCTGTGCCGCAGGAATGGGCCTCACCCTGGTAGGCGATGACGTAGTTCGCGTCCTCGAGGATCAGGGGCTCGCCGGTCTCGGTCCCCATACGCGCGTATTTCGCGTCGTCGCCCACCTTCTTGGCGAATGTCTTCTCTCCGTTCAGACGCTCACCGTCCTGGGCGCAGTCATCGAAGACCACGCGGGTGCCGGGGAGAGAACCACCATCGGCGTAGGGACTGGCCACCGTGATGGAGTCCCTGGTCATGCTGCCACCATCGGCACACGTCGGCCCGAGGCTCGGGGAGATATCCTGAGCGAATAACTGAGAAGGCAGGAAAGTTGCCGCCACCAAAGCATCGCGAGGCTCGTCGAAGCGCTGAAACCCCGAACCGTCGCCCCCGGGCGCTGCATCCGGACCATTCGAGCCTCCGCCACCGCAGGCGGTCAGCGCCAGGCACACCGCGGCAGCGACCGAAAGGGGAACGCGGGGCGCACGGTGTTCACGGAATGGTTTCGGTCTCATTGCTGCCTCCTATTGACGACCGGACGTTGTAGTTCCGTCCGTTATAAAGGCAACGGAAGCCGCGGAACGGCCACAACGCGGACAGATTCCGGCCATCGTCCACCAGCGCCGACCTGACAGGCGGAGCCGAGACAGGCTGGCGAGGCGAGATGCGCGGACACGCGTCCCCGACGCGCCCGGCCATCCGGTACCATGCCGGATACGGCGTTCGCAGTGAGGAATCATGCCCGGC
>CAZHBN010000297.1:0-4884 GCA_964530405.1 uncultured Ectothiorhodospiraceae bacterium | reverse complement strand
ACAGCGGCGCACACGGCCACTGAGACCTGACAATATTTCCTGCAAGGTTAGTAACTGCCACGATAGGCACGGTATTCGCCGTAAGGCAATCGGGTGTCCGCACCAACGGGCCGCGACCGGTTCCATCCGCCACGGAGAAGCGATGACCACTCGGAAGCCGTTTTCTCAGGCCTGCGAAAACAACAAGGCGCCCATCCTCGAAGTCCTCCGCAGCGTTTTCGTCGAACCGGGGCTGGTGCTCGAGATCGGCAGCGGCACCGGCCAGCACGCGGTGCATTTCGCCGCCGGTCTGCCGCACGTTGTCTGGCAGCCAACCGACCAGCGTGCCTATCTGCCCGGTTGCCGCCAGTGGGTGGCCGAGGCGGCGCTCGCCAATCTGCGTGAGCCCCTCGAGCTCGACGTGCGCCGGGATCCGTGGCCGGTCACGGCTGCCGACGGCGTCTTCTCGGCGAACACCGCGCATATCATGCACTGGCCGGCGGTGGTGGCGATGTTCGCTGGTGTCGCCCGTGTGCTTGCCGCCGGTGGGGCCTTCTGCCTCTACGGGCCATTCTGTTACGACGGTGAGCACACGAGCGCGAGCAACAGGCATTTCGACAGCGATCTGCGCGCCCGGGATCCGGGGATGGGCATTCGGGACGTCACCGAGCTGACCCGCCTGGCCGGCGAGCACGGTCTCGCGCTCTCGCACGACTATGCCATGCCGGCGAACAATCGCACCCTGGTGTTCCGGTAACGCCTGCGGGGAATGCGGGCGCGATGATGGCCGGATCCGGCGCGACATACTGATCCGGTCACAGTAATGTCCCGTGTCAGGGTGCTTGTGCGGTTCGGCTGCAAGGCGCGCGAGCGACGGCCTGGCGAGAGGCTTACGTCGAGAGAGAGCAACGCAGCAGCGGCTGTACTAGCGTTCCCTTCGGGCGAGCCTGTCGGGCTCGCTGACACGTGGCATTCCCTGTGAACGGATTAGCGGTAATCCCCGGACGGCGGCATCATCGGATCATGGAGCTCACCGACGAGATTTGCGAACGCGCCCGTCAGGCGCGGGATCCGCGCTTCGATGGCTGCTTCTTCATCGGCGTCGTCACCACCTCCGTGTTCTGCCGGCCCACCTGCCCGGTGCAGCCGCCGAGGGGTGACCGGGTCCGTTTCTTCGCGACGGCCGCGGCGGCGATGGAGGCGGGTTTCCGCCCGTGCCTGCGGTGCCTCCCCGAGCTGGCGCCAGGCACCCGGGCGGCTGGCAGCGCATCGGGGCGGGTGGAGACGGCGCTCGCGCTGATCGCCGACGGCTTTCTCGACGGTCGGCGTCATGATGATCTCGCCGCCGCGGTTGGGGTATCCCCGCGCCAGCTCTCCCGCCTTTTTCGCCGTCATGTCGGTGCGGCGCCGGGACAGGTAGCGCACACGCGACGGTTGCTGTTCGCCAAGCAACTGCTCGACGACAGCGATCTTTCCCTCACCGAGATCGCCTTTGCCGCCGGATTCGGTAGCGTGCGGCGCTTCAACACGGTTATCCGGGAAACCTGGCAGCGCCCGCCGTCGGCGGTGCGCCGGCGCGACGCCCCGACGGCGGCAGCCGGGGCGCCGATTCGGCTGCGTCTCGCCTACCGGCCGCCGTTCGACTGGCCGGCGTTGATCGAATTCCACCGCCGTCGTGCGTTGCCCGGAGTGGAGTGCGTGCACGCCGACCGCTACCGGCGCACCGTGACCACTGCCGGCGGCAGCGGCTGGATCGAGGTCGGTCCGTCCCCGGAGATGCATTCGCTCGAGCTCTCCGTGTCGGTTCCGGACGTTCGCGGTCTTGCGTCGCTGGTGACCCGGGTGCGGCGGATGTTCGACCTGGATGCCGAGCCGGCCGCGATCGCGGCGGTGCTCGGGGCCGACCCGCTGCTGGCGCCGATGGTCGAGGAATGTCCAGGACTGCGCCTGCCGTGCGCATGGGATACCTTCGAGGTGGCGGTGCGCGCGATCCTCGGCCAGCAGGTATCCGTCGAGGCGGCGCGCACGCTCGCTGCGCGTATTGTCGATAGGTTCGGCGAACCGATCGACACGCCGCCGAATGGCGGGCCCGACCGCCTGTTTCCCACGCCCGAGCGTCTCGCCGAGGCGCCCCTCGAGCGCCACGGCGTCATCGGGGCGCGCGCCCGGGCGATCCGCCAGCTCGCCTCCGACCTGGCGTCGGGCGTGCTGGATCTGGACGGTCCCGACCTTGCCGCGCGTCTCGTCGCGTTGCCCGGTATCGGCGACTGGACGGCACAGTACGTGGCCATGCGTAGCGGGCGTGACCCGGACGCCTTTCCGGCGGCCGACCTGGGCCTGCGCCGTGGCGCCGCGCAGGGCGAGCCGGTGACCGCGGCACAGCTGCGGCGGCGTGCCGAGGCCTGGCGCCCGTGGCGCGCGTATGCTGCTGTTTGCCTGTGGCGGCGTCATGCGGCGCCGGACCGCGGGCCTATCGATGCCAAGGAGCTGGAGCATGCTGTACACGTATCTGGACAGTCCCATCGGTAAGCTGGTGCTCGCCGGCGACGAGGCGGGGTTGCAACGTATCGCGCTGCCCAGGGAGGGCGGGCAGGCGATATTGCCGGAATGGCGGCAGGCGGGGGAGGCGTTCGCAGAAGCGCGTCGGCAGCTTACGGCTTACTTCGCCGGCGAGCTCACGGTCTTCGATCTGCCGCTGGTGCCACAGGTCACACCGTTCCAGGCGCGGGTGCTCGAGGTACTCCGGGAGGTGCCCTACGGCGAGACGGTGAGCTATGGTGAGCTCGCGCAGCGCATCGGCAATCCGAATGCTTCGCGGGCCGTGGGGATGGCCAATGGGCGCAACCCCCTGGCCATCGTCATACCGTGCCATCGCGTGATCGGTGCCAATGGCGCGCTCACCGGCTACGGCGGCGGGCTGGCGATCAAGCGTTACCTGCTCGCACTGGAGCAGCGCCAGGGCCGACTGGTGTGACGATCAGACGGCGAAGAAGCCGCCGACCGTAACCGCCAGCAGGATCGCCAGGCCGAGGGTGAGGTTCACCAGGACCACTAGACGTACGCGGGAGAGCGCCGCGCCGCCCGCTTCGGCATCGTGCCGTGCGGCCGCATTGATGAGCCGTCGGCGAGGGCCGAACCACAGGTACACGAACAGCGCGATCATGAGCCAGCCCGCTCCGTGCATGAATTGCACGTAGCGCGGAGCGCCCATCAGTCCGCCGAAGTCCAGCCATGCCAGACGGTAGCCGGTGGCGGGCAGAGCGATCACCGCGAGCCAGACCACGGCGAGGAAACGTTGCAGCACACCGCGCCACAGCGTCAGGCGCAGGCTCGGTGCGAGCTCGCCGGTCGCCGGGCGTAAACAGGCATAGGCGAAGAACATGCCGCCGATCCAGACGACGGCGGCAATGAGGTGCAGGGCCTCGAGTAACGGTAGCTCCCAGAAGAACATACGGCTGTATCCCCACGCCGGTTGGCAGTCAGGCGTCGCAGCGCCACGGCTGGCCGCCACCCTACCACGACGCGCTGGACGAGCCCGTGACGGCTGCAAATGCCACGCCGCTGGTGTAGAGTGCCCCGCTCCGGAGCCAACCCGCCAGTCAGGGTTCTGAAATCATGACGGATTTCCGCATCGCCCCGTCCATTCTGTCCGCGGACTTCGCGCGGCTCGGCGATGAAGTGGACGCCGTGCTCGCCGCGGGCGCGGATATCGTGCACTTCGACGTCATGGACAACCATTACGTGCCCAATCTCACCTTCGGGCCGGTGGTCTGCGAGGCGTTGCGCCGCCACGGCGTGACGGCGCCCATCGACGTGCATCTCATGGTCAGCCCGGTGGACCGCCTCATTCCCGATTTCGCCGCGGCGGGGGCCACTTACATCACTTTCCACCCGGAGGCGAGCGAGCACGTCGACCGCAGTCTGCAGCTCATTCGCGATCAGGGTTGCCGTGCGGGGCTCGTGTTCAACCCGGCTACACCGCTGGAGTATCTGCGCTGGGTGATGGACAAGGTGGACATGGTGCTCATCATGTCCGTGAACCCGGGATTCGGCGGACAGAAGTTCATTCCGGCGGCACTGGAAAAGCTCCGGGAGGCCCGGCGGATGATCGAGGCCAGCGGCAACGATATCCGCCTGGAGGTCGATGGCGGCATCAAGGCCGACAATATCGCCGATGCGGCGGCAGCCGGTGCGGACACTTTCGTCGCCGGCTCCGCCATTTTCGGCGCCGACGACTACGCCGCGGCGATCGCCGCCATGCGCGAGCGCCTCGCGGGGGTATCCGCATGAGCCTCGTCGGTGCGCACGCGGTGCTCTTCGACCTGGATGGCACCCTCGTGGACAGTGCGCCGGATCTCGCCACCGCGGTGGATCGCATGCTCATCGAGCGTGGCCACGAGCCGGTGGGCGAGGCGTACGTGCGTTCCTGGATCGGTAACGGCGCCAGGCGGCTGGTGGCGCGGGCGCTGGTCGGGCGGCGCGACATCGATACGGAGCCCGAGGACACCGAGGCGGCCCTGGCACGTTTTCTCGCACTCTATGGCGAGCGGCTCGTGGACCGCACCCAGCTGTATCCGGGGACGCTGGATGCCCTGGAGGCGCTGACCGGGGCGGGGATACCGCTCGCGGTGGTGACCAACAAGCCGGAAGCGCTGACGTGGCCGCTGCTCGATGCCCTGGATTTGACGCGCTGGTTCGGCGCTGTCGTCGGCGGTGACACGCTGACGGTTCGCAAGCCCGATCCGGCGCCGCTGGCACACGCTGCCGAGCGGCTCGGTGTGGCGCTGGGTGGCTGTGTCATGGTCGGCGATTCCATGACCGACCTCTCTGCGGCGCGGAACGCCGGTGTCCCCATCGTGTGCGTGCCCTATGGCTATCGCGACGGGGATGCTATCTTTGACGCTC
>CAZHBN010000296.1:0-4890 GCA_964530405.1 uncultured Ectothiorhodospiraceae bacterium | reverse complement strand
AACGCGTCTTGCCCCCGGGCCGCTGTGGCGCTCTGACGCATGACAATACTTCTGAAAAGATTAGCACACCAAGCTTCCTCGGCTCGATGCTTCGCCGCGACGGTCGCATGATTACGACGGCGACTCCTCAAGCAGATCATTCATGTTCCTCAGCCTTTCCTTCAGCCATTGGTCACCGCCTTTCGGACCTCAGTATCCAAGCGCCCGCCGAGCTGGGCCATCGCCCGCTCAAGCTCATAGTGGCTCTGGAGATTTGCCCAGAACTCCGGCGTGGTTCCGAAGTAGCGCCCCAACCGCAGCGCGGTGTCCGCGGTCATGCCCCGCTCGCACTTGATGATCTCGTTTATCCGGCGCGGGGGCACGCTGATGTCCTTGGCCAGCCGGTACTGACTGATGCCAAATTCCTCCAGGTACTCCGCCAGATGCTCGCCCGGATGAATCGGGCCGACGTTCTGTACGCTCATGCCTGCACCTCAGTGATAGTCAACTATCTCCACATCGTAGGCGTTGCCGCCCTCCCACACGAAGCAGATTCGCCACTGACCGTTGATACGGATACTGTGCTGCCCCGCACGGTCGGCGCTCAGGGCTTCGAGGCAGTGCGACGGCGGTACACGCAGATCCTCCAAATCCTCCGCTGCCGCTATCCGATCAAGGCGCATCTTTGCGCGGCGCTGAATCTCCGGCGGTAGCCGCCTGGAGAAGCGCCCCTGCGCCACCTTCTTCGTTTCCTTATCTCGGTAGCTCTTGATCATGGGCTTGATATTAACGCTAAACGTTAATAACGACAAACGTTATCAAGCCTCAGATCTCTGCACCGAGCGGGTCCCCGCGCCTGTCCGCGACCTGCCGGAGTTCTTCTCTCTGCGATATTTAGCGTGTTGCTATTGTTTTCCCAACGCTGAACGAAACGCACCGGGGGCGAAGGATGAACACCAGCACCGAGATCCACCACCTACCTAAGCAGTTCGCACCGAACCGTTACTTGATGGTCGGCGAGAACGTCGACGACATCATTCGGGAGTGCTCGCGGATCGTCCGCCCGCAGAGCTGGGTTTTCTACAAGCAGGCCCTGCGCCGCGATCTCGAACGCTACGGCAGGTCACTGATCGACCCGCACGCGGGGAGCGGTAACGGGTAAAGCGTGTACCTCGCGGGCTACACCGACAGCCTGACCTGGCCGTAGGAGTGGCGACCAGCCAGAGCGAATCACCGGACCAGGTGAATGCAAGGCGCCACCCGCGGGAGTGCCCCGCGGACCTAAGGTGAGCATACGCGAGATCACAGGCGGGACGGGTTAGGCGCGCCCCGTTTCTCGGACAGAAAGCCGCCAAGAGTGTCGCCACGTACCACGGGGCGTGTCATGAGTCAGCGGCACAGGGCTGCCCGGCCCCCGCCTCGTGCGGGGTGGGCTCTGCGCGGTACAGCTCGGACCTGAAATCCGGGATCGCCGTGGCAAGCCGCCAGCCCGCGGCCAACCAGCCGCCACCGCAGACCGGCCACGAGCAGGGTTACGGCACAGGCCAGTACGGCCAAGCGCAGCCGAACCCGGCGGCCATGCCCCCGCGCAACAACCACCGCAACAGCAGCCGGCCCCGTAGGGTGGCGGCGCGCCCAACCCGGTGCCTCCATGGCAGCAGTGTTGCATGACGCCGGGGGTGACGCCCCGTCCCCGGCCTTCACCCCTGCGTACCGAGATCGCGCGATCCGCTCACTCGGACAGGCGGTCGCCGGACTTCACGCGGCAGCGGTCCAGACGCCATGCCGGCTGTATGCCCACTTCGACAACGGATGGTGCGAACGCTGGAACGCCGAAGTGCCCGACGCCTACCAGGCCCAGGGCTGTGACGACTGGAGCGAAGACGTCCCTTTCTGACCATGGCGAAGTTACCCGACAACCCACACACCACGCTCGCCCATATCGAGGCGGCGGTTCGCCAGCGCGCCGAGGACTGTCGGCGCCCGCACCTGGGTGCCTCGATCATCGGGAGGTGCATACCGTGGACCCGACCACTGGCCGCCAGTTCTCAGTATCAGCCCTGGGCAATCACTTCGCCGGCTCCGTGGACGGCGCCGCCATCAGCCTGGTGAAGACCCGCGCCACTGGCATTTGCTCGAGTTCAAGACTTCGGGTGACAAGGCGTTCGCCGAGCTCGTTCTGCCACGACCGGATGCCGCCGTCGCACGTGAGCTGCCGCACCTGCCTCCACGCCACGCCCGAGCGTGGCGCTGGTCGTGTGCCTACTGGCAGACCGACATTCCGCTATCCGCCCAGAAGCAAGGGTGCGACGAGCACCGCCTGATTCCGGCGCTCGTCGCCTATGCCGAACCTGTGGACGCCAGCGAGGCCGACAACTGGGTGCTTTATCGCACCGACGGCGGGTTCGAATTCCGCAATGGACCGCGCGGTGACCAGAGCTTCAGCAGCCAAGAGCTTGCCCACCTGCCACCGGCGCTGATCGGAGACCAGCAGGTCGACGCGCTGCGTCAGCAATTTGGGGCGGAAGTCGTCGAGTCGCAGGAGGTGGCGTGATTTCGGCTCACCGTTCCCGCTCAGATCTATGGCTCGAGGCTGGAACTCGAGTCCGGACCGCGGTCAGGTTGGCCCTCTCCCAGAGGGTCGAGATTAATCTCGTTTTCGTTTTGGAGCTGCTTGGAGATTCTCTCGATCTCCCGCTCGGCTTCGGGACCAATCCAATATCTGAATTCTTCGCCACCAGCATTCGTGCACCGCGCAACCCTGTCGGCAGCTTCTGGGGCATACGCATGATCGTGTGCGTAGTCAATCAGGAAATCCAAATCAGTGGAATACGTAATCACGTTGCCTTTAGGGCTTATCAAGACATATACCCAGGGCTCCGCAGGCCGTCCTTCTGCGTCGCAGTGCGTACTAGCGACCAGGATTCGATAGCCTTTCGGCAGTCCGCCAATTCGGCTCAGCGCACAAAACACCATGGATCCCTCCTGTATGCATCGGTGTGCCACCAAGACGATCGCGCCCGGGCGCTCACGGAAAAAGCAGACACAAAGCGAGGCTAACGACCTGAGCATTATGGAACTCTAGACTTGACCCGGTTCGGCGGCCAATCGGTCGCCGTCACCCCATCGAACACGGTCAGCGGGCACGGTAAACGTTGCGCCAAAAAAATCCACTTCCATGGTTTCTCGGCTCCGGTATCCCCGCCTCGTTGCAGCCGCCTCTGTCGTCGCTCGCCCTGCTTCGTGGAATTCTGGACCGCTGGCGGCTTACCGACGCACCATCGCTGCAGGTGCCAACGTGAGAATAATGCCGAGAACGATAAGCGCCGCTCCCCACTGGAAGGAGATAGCGTCCGCAAAGGGGTTGTCCGCCATGTCGCCTAGCTTCTGTTGTGTATCAAAGAAGGTGAACGAGAGTACCGCGGCGGCGAGCGCTCCTGATATGGCCGTGGCCGTGTACCGGCGCGCAAAGCTGAATAGCAGGGCGAGCACGCCAAATCCGAGTATGAACACGCCATCTCCCGCGCCACTCTTGAACAGGGTGACGTTCCCGACAATCGGAGCGCTCACATACGGGGCGAAGGGGCCTATGACGAGGAGAGCCGAACCGATAATACCGATCAGCTGGGTGACGAGCGCTCGGTTCGGGTCATCGGTTGGCGCGGATTCCGGAGCGGGCCGTGGGCGCCTGGGCCGTTCGGGCCGTGGAACATAAACGTTTTCGTATTCGGCGCGTCCGGCGCCTACCTTGTTATACGCGCGTTTGCAGTCCGGGCACTGCCACTCAGGCGCATCGTCGGACTCTAGGCGGACATAGCCGCATGCCGGGCATTCCATAGGTCACCCCTCCATTGCCCTGCCACGCCCTATTGCTAGCGCGGCACTCCAGTACTTTCCTCGATAATGACGATCCGGTGTCCGCCATCACGGTTCCGAGTGGCTGCCTTGATCCTGTAACCATGGCTGGCCGTGCGCCCAACCACGGTTAGCAACGGCAGCTACAAGACTTTGCCGGCCCTCCAGGCGACGAGTTCGTCCACTAAGCTCTAACGCTTCGTCAGCAATGCCGGCGCCAACGTCAGAATGATGCCGAAGACGACAAGGCCGGCTCCCCACGGTATATGTAAGGGAGTTCACGAAATCCGTGCCTATCAGTTCACAAAAATTATGGCGTGTTTGCAAGAGGATGACCGGAAGGGCGGCGGCCGCGGACACGCCGGTGACGGTGACGGTGACGGTGACGGTGACGGTGACGGTGACGGTGACGGTGACGGTGATTGCAGCGTAGTAGCGCATGAGGTTAAAAGCCATAGCCAACGAGCCGAGCGTGACAATAAACGTACCGTCACCCTGACCTCCTCTCACCAGGGTGATGTGCCCGACGATAGCCGGTATGCTGTAGAAAGGCATGTAAGGGCCGATCATGAGTAGCGCAGAGCCGATTAGCCCGGCCACGTGGGCGGCACGCCCACGCTTTGGAGAATCGGTTTCTGCCAGGGTGAGCAGGCTGGGATTGCCAAAGAACGACATGTCGCATCCTCCCTGTTGCGCATCGCTACAGCTTGTCCGGATAGTAGCTACGAAACCCCGCCCGACTGGCCAATCGTACCCGCCGCGGGCTTACGTTCGCGACCACGCGCCGTCGCGAGGGCGCGCCTTGACAACGCGTCATCATTAGCGCAACCCCGGCCGGCGCTGGGCTTGGCCGTGGCAACATTCCCCGCCGGGGCCGATGTCGTACACGCAACAACCGCTCCCCGGCGCCGTGACGGCTGCAAGTCGTATCGCGTTGCGGCCCGCGCGCGCGTTTGAGCTCCGGAAGCGACCTTCACTAAGATGCCGGCATACCGAGTCCACGAAGGCGGGGGTCAGGGGCGATTGCGCACGGTTGCAGTGTTCACACGAACCCCG
>CAZHBN010000295.1:0-4906 GCA_964530405.1 uncultured Ectothiorhodospiraceae bacterium | reverse complement strand
GCGCTCAGAAACGCAACGAACTTCTGTTCCAGGACACTACCTATAGTCGAGCGATGCCGGACGGGCTTGAGCGATGAATGAGAATTTGATGAGAAGGCACGCGGGGCATGGACATGTCCGCAATGCCCGGCGATGGCAGGCTGGTATCGTTGCGTTAGGCTTAGGCTAGATGGTTCGCGCGGGGTTACGCATGCGGGTCGCCGAGCTCCTCAACGCCTACGTGAGCGGGGATGTCGTGGGCCGGGATCGCGAGCTCGCCGATCTGCGGCGTCTGCTCGCCGACACGGGACCCCGGGTCGCGCACGTCTATGGGGATGCCGGCATCGGCAAGTCCACGCTGGTAGGCCTTTTCGCGGCGACGGCCCGGCAGCACGACGTCGAGTGCATCCTCATGGATTGCCGCGAAATCGAGCCGACCGCCGAAGGCTTCCTCGGTGCGCTGGCGGCGGCCCTGGATCACGCGACGCAGGACCTCCCTCACCTGGTACGCGCCCTGGCGGCACGCCATGGCGAGGTGGTCGTGATCCTCGACAGCTTCGAGGTGCTGCGACTGCTGGACACCTGGCTGCGGCTTACCCTCGTGCCGGCGCTGCCTGCCAACGCCCGCGTCGTTATCGCCGGGCGGCACCGCCCCTCGGTCGGCTGGTACGCCGGCGGCTGGGAAAAGCTGACGATGATCCTGCCCCTGGAGCCACTGACGGGCGAGGCCGCCGAGGACCTCCTGCGGCGCCTCGGCGTGGGGTCGGGGCGACGGCGTCTCGCCCGCGCGCTGCACGGCCATCCGCTGGCCATACGGCTCGCGGCCCGGACGCTGCGGCACCGACCCGGTCTGCGTTTGCCGGAGGCCTCCCTGCAGCAGGTGATGGACGAGCTTATCGACGTGTATCTCTCGGACGTGGACGACCCCATTGTCCGGCAGCTGCTTGAAGGCGCTGCCCTGGTCCGCCGGGTGAGTGTGCCCCTGCTGCAGGCGCTGTTTCCCCGGCACGATCCGGAGCACGCCTACGGTCTGCTGAAGCGGCTCGACTTCGCCGAGCTGCTGCCCGATGGGCTCAGCCTTCACGACGCCGTCAAGGAAGCCCTCGCCCAGACTCTGCGCGCACGCGACCCGCAGCGCTATTTCGAACTCCGGCGTCAGGCGTGGCGGACTCTGGTTCGTGAGGCCAGGGATGCTCCCCGTCCGGAGCTTTGGCGCTACACCGCCGACATTCTCTACCTGATCGAGAACCCGGTCGTGCGCGAGGCGTTTTTCCCTTCCGGCGCCAGTGAGCTCGTGGTGGAGCAGGCCTGCGACGAGGACTTCCCCGCGATGCGAGCGTTCATCGAGGCCCACGAGGGGCCCGATGGTGCGCGGGCGCTGCTGCAGTGGTGGCATCGACTGCCGGAGGCGTTCGTTGTGGCACGTGATGCCCGGGGGCAGTGTCGAGGCCTGTGCTGCCGCTTCGACCCGGCGAAGGTCGACCCGGACGCGCTCGCCGCGGACGCGATTACCCGAGCCTGGTTCACCGATCTCCGGGAGGATCCGACGCCGCCGGGAAGCCGGACCCTGTTCATCCGGCGCTGGCTGGACCAGGACGCCGGCGAGCGCCCCTGCGAAGCGCAGGCCGCCCTGTGGCTGGACCTCAAACGCACGTACATGGAGATGCGCCCCGAGCTGCGCCGCGTCTATCTCACGCTGCACGATCCCGGCCCGTATGCCGCGGTTGCGGAAAAACTGGGTATCCAGCCGCTCCCGCAGCGCAGCGTGGCCATGGACGGGCGTGACTACGCCACGGCGGCGCTCGATTTCGGCGAGGCCTCCGTCGACGGCTGGCTCGCCGGGCTCGCCGCCGCGGAGCTCGGTATCTCCAGCCGGCCCGAGTTCCTCGACCGCGACGCCCGGGAGGTCGTGCTCGGCGGCCGACGAGCGCCCCTGACCCCCCTCGAGTTCGGCGTGCTCGTCTACCTCGTGGACCGGCCCGGCGAAGCCGTCGACCGTGAGCGGCTGTTGCGGGAGGTCTGGCGTACCCGCTACACGGGATGGAGCAACAAGGTGGACGCGGTGGTCGCCGGATTGCGTCGCAAGCTGGGCGACCATGCCCGCCGCATCGAGACGGTCACCGGTGTGGGCTATCGCTATCGCGCGTGAGCGCGGAGCTGCAGTGCCGAAGTCACCGGAGAGCGTCGATCGCCTTGTGGACCAGCGTCTGAGGCGGTTCGCGCACGTCGAGACGGATCGCCTCCGGCGGCGGCTCCAGGGTCGCGAGCTGGCTGTCCAGAAGCCCCGGGTCGAAGAAGTGCTCCCCCCGTGCCGCGAGCCGCTCGGCGAGTACGGCGCGGGTGCCGTGCAGGTGGACGAATCGCACGCCCCCCGGGACGTGGAGCTGGTGCCGGTAGCTTGCCTTGAGCGCGGAGCAGGCGACGACGATGCCCTCGCCGCGTGCCATGTGTTCCCGCAGGGTCGCGCGCACGGCGGCGAGCCAGGGCCGCCGGTCCGCGTCGTCGAGGGGCTCGCCGCGGCGCATCTTGGCGACGTTGGCGCTCGGGTGGAGGTCGTCCGCGTCCACGAACGGCCAGCCGAGGCGCCCGGCGAGCAGGCGGCCGACGGTGGTCTTGCCGCAGCCGGAGACACCACAGACCACCACCGCCATGGCCGGCGGCATACG
This sequence comes from uncultured Ectothiorhodospiraceae bacterium, assembly GCA_964530405.1. Taxonomy (GTDB): domain Bacteria; phylum Pseudomonadota; class Gammaproteobacteria; order Nitrococcales; family Nitrococcaceae; genus Arhodomonas. The sequence goes on along the minus strand of CAZHBN010000295.1, from coordinate 2,261 downwards.
GTGGCCATGGCCGCTCATGGCACGGGAGTGGGCAGTGGCGCCCCCGCGTAGTGGGCACGCAGGTTGGCGAGCACCAGGTCGCCCATGGCCTGGCGTGTCTCCACGGTGGCGCTGCCGACGTGGGGAGTGAGCAGCACGTCGTCACGCTCGCGCAGCGCCCGGGGCACGTGGGGTTCGTCGGCGAACACGTCCAGCGCCGCGCCACCGAGCCGCCCGGCCTCCAGTGCGGTGACGAGCGCCGCCTCGTCGATCACGCTGCCCCGGGAGATGTTGATGACGTGACCGCGTTCGCCCAGGGCGCTGAGTACATCGGCATTCACCAGGTGGCGGGTAGCCGCGCCACCGACACAGCACACCATGAGGTCGTCGCAACGCCAGGCGAGCTCCGGCAGGCTCGCGACGTATTCATGCTCGCTCTCCGGCAGCGGCGAGCGCTTGTGGTAGAGCACGGTGGCGCCGAAGGCGCGCACCCGCGCCGCGACAGCCTGACCGATGCGGCCGAAGCCGAGAAAACCCACCGTGCGCGCCCCCAGGCTCGGAACCAGGGGCAGGTTGCCGTCCCGCTCCCAGCGGCCCTCGCGCACCCAGTGGTCGGCGCGCACCAGGTCACGCCCGAGTCCCGCCCACAGCGCGACGGCCATGTCCGCCACGTCCTCGGTGAGCACATCGGGCGTATTGGTCACCGGGATGCCCCGCCGGGCCGCGGCCTCGAGATCGATGGCGTCGACGCCCACGCCGTAGCAGGCGATCAGGGCCAGATTGGGCAGGGTGTCCATGAGCGCCGCCGAGGCGCCGAAGCCGCCGGTGGTGACTACGGCAGTGATCGCCTCGCGCGTCTCGGCAGGCAGACCTTCGGTCGTGCCACGGGCGTCCAGCCGGTGTACCACGTAGTCGGTCTCCAGCGCCTGCATCACCGGTGGCGGTGCGAGGGTGGCAGTAAGCAGGACATGGGGTCGGGTCATTTCATCCCTCTGGCATTCAAACGAAGTTGGGGGCGAGCAGTCGCGGTATGGATAACACGAGCCCGGGGAATAGGATCACCAGGAGCAACACGGCGATCATCACTGCCAGGTAAAGCCCGGTGATGGCGAGCGCCCGCAGCATGGGAATGCCACCGATCTTCGCCGCGATCATCAAGCACAGCCCGTAGGGTGGCGTGATCAGCCCCAGGCCCAGCGCCATGACGCCGACCACGCCGAAATGCACGGGGTGGATGCCGGCCTTGAGCATCAGCGGCTGGAACAGTGGCGCGAGGATGGCCATGGCCGGCAGCGAGTCCATGAACGTGCCGATCAGCACCATGACCGCCGCCATCACGAGCAGCAGGATCGTGGGATCGGTGATGTCCACCCCGGCCATGAGCTTGGGCGGCACGCGGTAGAAGCTGATCAGGTAGCCGAAGATGGCCGCGGCCACCAGGCTGAAGAGCGACAGCGAACACAGACGCACGGTGTCCGTGGACGCGTCGAGCACGCTTGCCGGCGTCAGCTCGCGGTAGATCGCAAAGCCGAGAATGAGCGCGTAGAGCACGGCGATGACCGCCGCCTCCGTGGGCGTGACGATACCGAGTGTGATGCCGCCGATGATGAGCACGGGAATGCCGCCGGCCAGTACGCCGTCTTTCCCCGAGGCGAGCAGGGTGCGCAGGGAGGCGCGCCGGCGCACGGGGATGTCGTAGCGCCTGACGTAGCCCATGTTGAGGGCGAGCTGCGCGCCGCCGATGAGCACGCCGGGCACGATGCCGCCGAGAAAGAGTCCTGCGATGGAGGTGTTGGTGAGCGCGCCCCAGACGATCATGTTGATCGACGGCGGGATCACGATCCCCATCACCGACGACGCCGCGGTGACCGCCACGGCGAAGTCCGACGGGTAGCGCTCGCGTTTCATCGCTGGAATGAGCACCGTGCCCACGCCGGCGCTGTCGGCGGTGGATGAGCCCGACACCCCGGCGAAGAGCATGCTCACCAGCACGTTGACGTGGGCGAGGGCGCCGCGCAGGTGACCGACGAGGTTGAGGCACAGGGCGATGAGCCGGTCGGTGATGCGCGCGGCGTTCATCAGGTTGCCCGCCAGCAGGAACAGCGGTACGGCGAGCAGCACGAACGAATCCATGCCGTAGTACATGCGCTGGAAAAGCACCCAGGGCGTCAGGCGCGGATCCAGGGTGATAACGGTGAAGGAGACGAGCACCAGCGCGATGGCGATGGGCACGCCCGCGACGATGAGCACGCCCAGGCCGACGAACAGCAGCCAGGGCAGCA
>CAZHBN010000294.1:0-4911 GCA_964530405.1 uncultured Ectothiorhodospiraceae bacterium | reverse complement strand
AGTTGGTCGATGCGCCGGTCGAGGAGCTCGCCGATCTTGATGAACGCCGCGGTTTCCTCGACCTTGCGTTGCGCCTGCTTCTTGTCGGTGCCGCGCATGCGCAGGCCGAAGGCGATGTTCTCGCGCACGTTGAGGTGGGGAAACAGCGCGTAGGACTGGAAGACGGTGTTGACGCTGCGCTTGTGAGGCGGGATGGCGGTGACCGGCTTCTCGCCGATTTTCAGCTCCCCCGCGTTGGGGCGTTCCAGCCCGGCGAGGATACGTAGCAGCGTGGTCTTGCCGCAGCCCGACGGGCCGAGCAATGTGAAGAACTCGCCGGCCTCGACATCGAGATCCACGGCGTCCAGAGCGATCACCTCGGGACCAAAGGCCTTGGTCAGCCCGCGCAGGGTGATGGACGAAGCCGAACGGGCCCCGGTGCTGGTTGCCGCGGGTGCCGCGGCGCGCTCGCGCGCGTCCGCCGCACCCGATCGGGCGCCGGTGAAGGTGGCTTCCGCAGTCATGAGCATTCTCTCCTCCTCGCGCGTGCGAAGTCTCGTTATGGTCAGATCAGGTCGCGCATGCGGTAGAAATTGGTGGCGAGCACCAACAGCGGTGTGCGCAGTCGCTCTCCGCCCGGAAAGCGTTGATGGCGCAGGCGGCTGAGTAGGTCGAAGCGTTCCGCCTGGCCGCCGATGGCTTCGGCGAGCAGCCGCCCGGCAAGGCCGGCCAGCGCCATGCCCTGGCCGGAGTAGCCCTGGGCGAAGTAGACGTTGCCGCCCACGCGCCCGAAGTGCGGGGCACGGTTCAGGGTGATGCCCACGCGCCCGCCCCATCGGTGGGTGACGTGGATGCCTTCGAGCACCGGGAACACCCGCGCGAGCTTTGCTTCCATACGCTCGCGCAGCCGCCGTGGCTCGCGGCCGTTGTAGCTCACCTGGCCGCCGTAGAGCAGCCGCCGGTCAGCGGAGAGGCGGTAGTAGTCGAGCACGAAGTTGGCGTCGGAGACGGCGTCGTCGTAAGGCAGGGTGTTCGCCACCTGGTGCTCGGTGAGCGGCTCGGTGGCGATGATGTAGTTGCTCACCGGCATGATGCGCCCGCGCAGCGCCGGTTCCAGGTCACCACCGAGGTAGGCGTTGCCGGCGAGCACCACGAAATCGGCATCCACGCGCCCCTCGGCAGTGATCACGCGGGCGGGCGCGCCACGCTCCAACCCTGTCACCGCGCTGCCTTCGTGAATCTCCGCGCCGGCGCGCTGGGCGGCCGCGGCTACGCCCAGAGTGTAGTTCAATGGGTGGAGGTGGCCGGCCTCGGGTTCTTGCAGGCCGCCGATGTAGGCGTCGCTTCGGACCCGCTCGTAAAGCGCTTCCCGGTCGAGCCAGTGCAGGCCATGGTAGCCGTAGACCTCGGCCATCTCGTGCTGCCACTGGCGAAATTCGCGCAGATGGCGGGGTTTCAGGGCGGCGTGGACCGCGCCCCACCTGAGATCGCACGGGATGTCGTGTCGCTCGACCAGCTCCGCGGTGAGCCGCACCGCCTCGCGGGACATCTCCCACGCCTGCCGTGCGCCGGCGGTGCCCACGGAATTGGCGATTACCTTCAGGTCCGTGCCGAATCCCGGCATGATCTGTCCGCCGCTGCGCCCGGAAGCGCCCCAGCCGATACGCTGGGCCTCCAGCAGCTTCACGCGGTAGCCGCGCTCGGCGAGATGCAGCGCTGCCGCGCTGCCGGTGACGCCACCGCCGACGACGCAGACATCGGCACGGTGGGTACCGTGCAGTGGTTCGGTATTGCCGAGCGACACGCGCAGGGTGTCGCGATAGTACGAATCGACGTAAGCAGCCATGTAATCCGTCCGAGAGTTTGTCTCGTGGAATTTTGTATTTAGCTACCGACCGGCCACTTGACGACTCGCTTTGTGATCACATTTACCCGTCCACTTGGATACTGTCAATCCTCCGCGGGCATTCCCCGACGAGCCGGCGGGCGTGCATAGAGCGCGTCGAGGAAGGTCTCCAGCACCAGGTGTGGCCGTCGGCCGCGGCGTGTGATGGTGCTGTAGTCCACCTGGTAGTGCCACTCGTCCGGGCGCAGGGCACGCAGCCGTTCCTCGGTGACCCACCGCGCGGCGAAGTGCTCGGGCAGGAAGCCGATGTATCGCCCGGTAAGCACCAGGAAGGCGATACCTTCCCGGTCCGTTGCGGTTGCCGTGCCCTGTAGCGGCTCGTGGCAGCGCTGGCCGTCCGGGGGGAGCGCGAACGAGGGTACCACCGCGTCGGCTGCCGCGAGCTCGTCATCGGAAATCCCGGCGTCGTCGCGCTGGAACAGGGGATGCGCCTCGCCACAGTAGAGCTGTACCGTCTCGCCGTAGAGCGGACGGTAGTCGAGACCGGCCAGCGGGGCGATTGCGGGTACCACGCCCACATGCAGGTGGCCGTCCATCACCCCCACCTCCACCTCGCTCGGAGGGACCATGTGGATGTTGATGCGTACCTCCGGCCCGGCCTCCTTGAGCGCGGCGAGGGCGTGGGTGATGCGCATGTGGGGAAGGCTCACCAGGTTGTCGGTGATGCCGATGTTGAGCTCGCCGCGCAGGTGGCGATGCAGGGCGTTGACTTCGGTGCGGAAGGTCTCCATCGCCGCGAGGAGCTGCAGCCCCGCGCGATAGACCTCGCGGCCCTCCTCGGTGAGGGCGAAGCCCGAGCGCCCGCGCTGGCAGAGCTTGAGCCCGGTGCGCGCTTCGAGATCCCCCATGTGGATGCTGATGGCCGAACGGCTGATGCCGAGCACCGCCTCCGCCGCGGTAAAACCGCCGCTGTCCACCACCGCCTTGAACACGCGGATCAGGCGCAGGTCGAAATCACTGATCTGGCCGAGCTGGGCGCCCTGACGTCTACTCATATGCACACCGGAAATTGTGATACCAGTTTTGTTTAGCAATTTTTAACGTAATCGTCGACTCGTGCCAGTCATCCCCGCTGTTCACGTTAACCGGGACTAACGTGAAGGTGCGCAGTCCGGGATTTAACCGGCGCATTGCCCGCAGTAGCGTGCTTATAACGCCCCGTATCGCCGAGAGGAGGAGTCATGAGTAATACCGCCCGCCTGCATCCGGCCGCGAGCGATCTCGATGCCCGCGCCGACGCGCTCACCGCGGAACAGCTCGATGCCTACTGGATGCCGTTCACCGGCAACCGCCAGTTCAAGGACAGTCCGCGCCTGATCACCGGCGCGCGGGGCTGTTACTACACCGCCAGGGGCGGCCGGCGGGTGTTCGACAGCCTCTCCGGACTGTGGTGCTCGAGCTTCGGTCACGGCCGTGAGACCATCGCCGAGGCCATCGGCCGCACCGCCGTGGAGCTCGACTACGCGCCCCCGTTCCAGTTCGGCCATCCCCTCGCCTTCGAGCTCGCCGCGCGCGTGCGCGATCTCACTCCGGCGGGGCTCGATCACGTGTTCTTCACCAACTCCGGTTCCGAGGCGGTGGATACCGCGCTCAAGGTCGCCCGCGCGTACTGGCACCGGCGTGGCTCGCCCGAGAAGACTCGGCTCATCGGCCGTGTGAAGGGCTACCACGGCGTGAACTTCGGCGGTGTCAGCGTCGGCGGTATCGAGCCCAACCGCGCCGGTTACGGCGATCTGCTCGCCACGGACCATCTGCCCCATACCCTGCTGGAGGAGAATCGCTTCAGCCGCGGTGTGCCCGAGCACGGCGCCGAGCTCGCCGACGCGCTGGAGGAGAAGATCCTCGCCCATGGCGCGGACTATGTCGCCGCGGTGATCGTCGAGCCCATGAGCGGGTCCGCGGGCGTGATCGTGCCGCCCAAGGGGTATCTCGAGCGCCTGCGCGCCATTTGCGATCGTCACGATATCCTGCTGATCTTCGACGAGGTGCTCACCGGTTTCGGCCGCATCGGGGCGTCCTTCGGCGCCGAGCGTTTCGGCGTCCGCCCGGACATCATGACGCTCGCCAAGAACCTCACCAACGGTGCCATGCCCATGGGGGCGACCGTGGTCAGTGATGCCATTTACCAGGCATTCATGGAAACCGGCGGCCCCGAGTACCAGATCGAGTTCTTCCACGGCTACACCTATTCCGCGCATCCGATTGCCTGCGCAGCAGGCCTGGCCGCTCTCGACATCTACGAGAAGGAGCGCATGGTGCAGCGCGCGGCGGAGCTGGCGCCGTACTTCGAGGAGCAGATCCACAACCTGCGCGGGCTGCGCCACATCACCGACATCCGCAACCTGGGCCTCGCCGCCGCCATCGAGATCGAGACCGTCGACAACGAGCCCATGCGCCGCCCGTGGGGCATCTCCATGGCGGCCTGGGATCGGGGCGTATACCTGCGTTTCGGCGGCAACACTCTTCAGCTCGGCCCACCCTTCATCACCGAGCGGGAGCAGATCGACGAACTGTGCAACGTGCTCGCGGACGTCATTCCGGCGGTGAAGTGACGCGGCTGACGTCGAGGATGAGCGTTCCGCGGCTTGTTGCAGGTATTCGTATGTGGCGGTAGGAGGCGACGGGGCGCGCGAGGGCAACCAGTTCGTCATGCCCACCAGGGAGTGAGCGGGGGCGAGTTCAAGGCTTCAAGTTCCAAGTTTCACGAGGTGGCCGCCGTGTACGGTCCTACCGTAGTGCATAGCGGCCACCTTCGTGGCGCGTGAGACTTTCGGCTCGCTACCGCTCAGCCTCCGCGGTGACGATGTCGCTTTTGGTGGAGCCAATGATCTCCACCAGCTCGTGTGTCTCGCGTTCCGGCACGTCGTGCTCGGCGAGCACGCCCAGGAAGATTTCCACCATCCGGTCCCACTCGCGCTCGGTGATGTTCAGATGGCCGTGGGAGGCTGCCATGGAACGGCCGCGGTACTGGCAGGGGCCGCCGGTGACCTCGCACACCATCGAGGTTACCCGGTACTTCAGATAGG
>CAZHBN010000293.1:0-4924 GCA_964530405.1 uncultured Ectothiorhodospiraceae bacterium | reverse complement strand
GGCATGCGCAAGCAGGCTTACCGCGTCGCCATTCGCCCGGGCAACATGCATCGTCGGTTGTCGTCCATTCGTTCGGTACTGTCCGGGTTCGACGGGCTGACGGTTCGCACCGTGCAGGGCATGGTGGTGGTCGAGGGTGAGCTCGATCCGGCGCTCATGGAGCTGTACTCACAGGTCGTCGAGGAGCTGCCCAAAACGATCTCGCTGGTACGACCGGCTTCGGCACACATGCGTGATCTCATAAGAATCAAGGCGCGTGTCGTGGAGGTGGACGAGCAGTACCGCAAGGAAATCGGCATTCGGTGGGACGATTCCGCGCCCGGACCGACGGTCGCCGTTGCCGGTTCGTTCGTCTCCAACGACGTCTATCGCATCCAGCCGGGCGATGACGGCAACGTGGACTGGGACGGGATCATCGATTCGGACGAGCTCTTCGATACCGGCTTTCACCCGTTCGTGGGCATGACCTCGGCATTGACGTCGCGTTTGCAGCTCATCGCCGAGGACGGCGCCGCGCGCCTGCTCGCCGAGCCGGAGCTTACCGCGCGCAGCGGTGAAACGGCCGAGTTCCTCTCGGGTGGTGAGATCCCGTACCAGGCAATCGGGGCGGACGGTGAGATTACCGTTGCCTTCCAGGAGTACGGCATCAAGCTGCAGATCAACCCCATTTCGGACGATGACGGGAATATCGTCTCGCATGTCATGGCGGAAGTCAGCAGCGTCGACTATCGGACCGCGATCGACGGCGTGCCGGGGCTGCAGACGCGCCGAACCGAATCGACCATCAACGTCAAAAGCGGCGAGACGATCGTGATTTCCGGGTTGCTGACTTCCGAGGATGCCAAGGACGTGGACAAGGTGCCGCTCCTCGGCGATCTGCCGCTCGTCGGTGGGCTGTTCAGATCCACCAACCGGGCGGAGAACCGCAAAGAGCTGGTGATCCTGGTGACACCGGAAATCGTAACTCCCGAGCCGGATGTCCCGGAAAATCTGCAAAAGGCCGAGAAAGAGCTGCGCACCGTGCTCGGCGATGTGGATATCAATGCGAGGTTAAGGGAGTGAACGGCGTTCGCAATCCGCTCACCGGTAATCGGGAATTGACCAATGTTTGAAGTCACCGTCTTTACGCGGCGTGGTCTCAAAGTCGACAGCATCGTCTGTGCCCAGGACGAGTGTGCTGTCGGAAAGGATCCCGAGTGCCTCATCACGTTGCACGGCTGGAAGGTCGCGAAGAAACACGCCCGGCTGCTCAGCCAGCCGGACGGCGTCTACGTGCGCGACCTCGGCACGAGCTCGGGGACTTATGTCAACGGCACGAAGGTGGAGGAATACGGCCCACTGAAGGATGGCGACGAAATCGCGATTCATTCCTACCGGATCCGGGTCGGTGGCGCCATCCACAGTGCGGGCAAGGCGGCGCCCTCCGTGGAGACGCCGCCTACCGGCGATGTCGTGGGTGCGAACGGCGCGCCGGCGCCTGCCGCCGAACCGGTTGCGACGGCCGTCGCGCCCAAGGCCGAAGCCCAGGTGCCGGTAGTGGCCGAGTCGGAGGACACGGAGCGGCTCAAGGAACTGACCCAGAGCTGGCGGCGCAGAATCCACAAGCTCCTCATTCACCAGCTCGACTTGCGACGCCTGAACACCCACGAGATGGGCGATGACGAGCTGCGGCGGGTGGCGACGGAAATCATCGAGAGCGCCGTCGACGATATCAAGGATTTCCCGAGCGAGCTCGACAAGGGCGAGATCATCCAGCAGGTCATCAACGAGGCCGTCGGCCTGGGGCCGCTGGAAGAGCTCCTGGCGCAGGATGACATCACTGAGATCATGGTGAACTGCGCGGACGAGATCTACTACGAGAAAGCCGGACGGCTCTACAAGTCCGACATTACCTTCACCAGCGACAAATCGGTGACGTTCGCCATCGAGCGAATCGTCGCGCCGCTCGGACGTCGAATCGACGAAAGCTCGCCCATGGTCGACGCGCGCCTGAAGGATGGCTCCCGCGTCAATGCGGTGATTCCGCCCCTTGCGCTCAAGGGGCCGTGTATCACGATCCGGAAGTTCTCCAAGGACAAGCTCGAGGCGCATCACCTGGTGAAGTTTGGCTCACTGAGCGAGCCCATGGTGCGTTTTCTCGAGACCGCGGTGACGAACCGCTCCAACATCGTCATCTCCGGCGGTACCGGCTCCGGCAAGACGACGTTGCTCAACGTGCTGTCCAATTTCATTCCCAACGACGAGCGCATTATCACCGTCGAGGATGCTGCGGAGCTGCAGCTTTATCAGCCGAACCTGATATCGCTGGAAGCGCGCCCCCCGAACCAGGAGGGCAAGGGGGCGGTGTCCATCCGCGAGCTCATCAAGAACTGTCTTCGCATGCGTCCGGACCGAATCGTGGTCGGCGAGTGCCGTAGTGGTGAGGCGCTGGACATGCTGCAAGCCATGAACACCGGCCACGACGGCTCCCTGACCACGGCCCATGCGAACAGCCCCCGCGACTGCATGTCGCGTCTGGAGGTGATGGTGATGATGGCGGGCATGGACCTGCCGGTGATCGCCATTCGCGAGCAGATCGCCTCGGCGGTGGATCTGGTTGTGCAGCAGACGCGTTTCAGCTGCGGTACCCGTGTCGTGACGAGTATCAGTGAGGTGACGGGCGTCGAGAACAGCCGGGTGCAGATGGGCGAGATTTTCCGTTTCGAGCAGTCCGGGTATGACGCCGACGGCAAGGTCCGTGGCAAGCTGGTCGCCACCGGCCATATCCCCGCCCTGTACGAGGATCTGCGCGACCGGGGCATACCGGTGGACCTGGAAATGTTCCAGGCGGGTGCGGAGCACTGATGGTGGGGATGCCCACGGTTGTGGCTGCCTTCGTGGCGCTTTGCGTCACGTTGCTGGCCACGATGACCTTCAGTGTCTTCGCGACGGCGGTGAAGCGGTATCGTGCGCGCTTCACCGCCGAGGCGCGCATAGGGCTTGCGGATCTTTTCCTGTTCATCGAGCCGGACAAGGTCTTTCTGCTCAACGTGATCGCGATCGTCTCCGCTGCGGCGATCGCATGGCTCGCGTTCGGCACGTTCGTGGCAGCCCTGCTGGCGGGGCTCGTGGTGGGCGTGACGCCTCCGTTTCTGCTGCGGTATCTCAAGGCCCGGCGACTCAAGCGCCTTCTCGGACAGCTGCCTGATGTGCTGCTGGCGCTCGCCAGCGCGATCAAGGCCGGTTCGAGCCTGCTCCAGGCCATGGAGATCACGGTCACCGAGGAGCTGCCGCCCATCGCACAGGAGCTGGATCTGTTTCTCAGGGAAGTCCGCGTCGGCGTCACTTTCGACGACGCCCTGGAAAACCTCGCCCGGCGCGTTCCGGCGCAGGACATCTACCTGGTGGTTGCGAGCATGCGCATATCCCGGGAGATCGGCGGCAACCTGTCGGACATCCTGGAACGGCTGGCGGACACCATCCGGCGCAAGCACGAAATGGAAGGCAAGATCGGCGCGTTGACCTCTCAGGGGAAAATGCAGGGCGTCGTCATGGCGCTGCTGCCGGTGATACTGGGTGTGGCTATCTACCAGCTCGAACCGGTGCACATGGCGCGCCTGTTCACCGAACCGATTGGATGGGCGGTGCTCGCCGGGGTACTGGTGCTGGAGAGTCTTGGCTTTTTCTTCATCCGCAAGATCGTGAATATCGATATCTGAGCCATGAGCGCGATGATTCCTGTCTTTTTCGCATCGCTTCTCGCGATATCGGTCACCGTGGCCATCATCGCCGTGAACAACATCCGGCGGACCGTGCCGCGTGACGACCGGCGCTATCTGGACCCGTTGCCGGTGACATTGAGGCCCATATGGCCCCTGGTTAACCTGTTCGCCCACTATTTCGGTGAGCGAATCAGTGTCGAGTACATCGAGCGCACACGGGCCTATCTTCAGCGCTCGGGCTTGATGTTCCTGATGAGCCCGGAGCAGTTCATCGGCCTGCAGGTGGTCATAGCGATGCTCGCGGGCCTCGTGTGTTGGGTGGTACTCGCCATGGCGGGGCTGGATGTCGGTGCCATGCCGTTGGTGGCGGCCGCCATTGGCTATTTCCTGCCGCTGACCTCGATCAAGGACCGTCGCAAGAAGCGGGAAAAGGAGATCGTGCGCTCGCTGAGCGTTTATCTCGATTACGTGACAATGGCCGTCGAGGCCGGCCTGAACCTCAACGGCGCGCTGGTACAGGCCGTCGACAAAGGTCCCGAGGGGCCGTTGAAGACCGAGCTGCAGCGGGTGCTCGGTGACATCAAGGCGGGCATGGCGCGGCTCGACGCGCTAAGGGCGATGAGCGACCGCCTCGGGCTCAAAGAGATATCGTCCCTTGTGTCTGCGTTGGCACAGGCGGAAAAGACCGGAGGCAGCATTGGCCAGACGCTCAGGGTCCAGGCGGATCAGCGGCGCATCGAGCGTTTCCAGCGTGCCGAGAAACTTGCGATGGAAGCTCCGGTGAAACTCGTGTTTCCGCTGGTCGCGTTCATTTTTCCGACGACATTCATGATCCTGTTTTTCCCGATCGTCATGAAATTCATGTATGACCTTTAGGGACGGCATGCGGTTGTATGATGTAAACGGCAACGTGATGCTGCCGAACGTGCGCGTTGCCGATTCATTCTTCAAGCGCGCCAGGGGGCTGCTGTTTTCGCGCGAGCTCGGGCCCGGTGAGGGATTGCTGCTTCGCAAGTGCGGTTCGGTACACACCGTGGGCATGTCGTTTCCGATCGATGTCGTGTTTCTGGATGCCGATGGTGTCGTCCTCGCGCGTCGGGACAGCCTCGGGCCGTGGCGGTTCGCAGGGTGTTCCGGGGCGCGTGACACGCTGGAGACAGCCTCCGGGAATGCGGCGAAACTCGGGCTGAATGTAGGTGTTAGGGCGGTTTTCGAATAATGAA
>CAZHBN010000292.1:0-4931 GCA_964530405.1 uncultured Ectothiorhodospiraceae bacterium | reverse complement strand
GGCGGACGAATCGCGCCCGAGCGGACACCCGACGTAGCGGCTCCATGACACGCAGGTTCCTGCGCCAGCACTTAACATTGCCGATCTTCACGGCGCTTGCCGTGGCGGGAGCGCTGGCTACCGCAGCCTGGCGCTGGTACCACGTCGAGACCAGCCCCCAGGACCGGCCTATCGGGGCGCCGGCATTGCTGGAAACGCTTACGCCGGTCGCCGACGCGTTCCCGCCACCGGACGACATGCCGCTGGCATGGCCGCGGGACCATGGCCCACACTTCGACCAGTTCGCCGAGTACTGGCTGGTCGCAGGGCATGTGGCCGATGCGCAACAGCGCGAGTATGGCTTTCAGCTCCTGCTCTCCCGGGCCGCCCTGCAGCACGGGCCGGTGGAACGGAACTCGGCCTGGGCACCGAGCGCCATCTATGCCGGTCAGATGGGCGTATCGAGCGCCGCCGGCGCCCACCACGCCGGCCAGCGCCTCAGCCGAGACGCCCTGGGACTCAGCGGAGCCGGTACCGGACCGCCACGGGTATGGCTGAATGACTGGCGGATCGCGTTTGCGCCGACCGGCGAGACCATGACACTGCAGGCCGACGACGATGCAGCGGGGCTGGCACTCCAACTGCAGCTTCCGCCGGCCACACCGGTAGCCGTCGAGGGACCGGCGTATCGCGGGTACTGGCACCCCGGAATCGCCGTGCGCGGGGAAGTCACCATCGACGGCACAGCGCACGCGGTCACCGGCAATGCGTTTCTCGATCACCTCTGGGGCCGCAGCCTGCCGTTCGGCCGGGGGCAACTCCGCCTCACCCGGCTGTGGCTCGAGCGTGACGACGGCAACGCCCTGCGGTGCCGCCAGCTGCGCCGGCGCTCCGGCGCGGGGACACCTCTGGGGCAGTGCCTGATCCGCCGCGCCGACGGCTCGATCACCGCCGTGGAACGTCACGCATTCGACCTGGCGCCCGACGGGGAAACCGATACCGGGCGCCGCTATCCGCTAAGCTGGCGGCTGCGCGTCGACGGCGCCGGCCCCCCGACGACTCTGCTTCCCGCAGCGGGCGCCTCCGATCTGGCGGCCTGGCCGCCGTGGCGTGGCAACGTGCGAGCGACAGGCAACGGGCGCGGGTGGGGTGTGCTGGAGATGAGCAACTTCTGAGAATGCCAAGCGAGGGGTTACACGGTATGGCGCGCAGGGTACAGGTGGCGACCGCGGCGTTCGCCGCCGCCATCGCGATCAGTGGCTGTGACGAACCGGACGCCAACGCCGTGCGCCCGGGCGAAACCGGTCCGATACCGGCTTCCCGACAATCCGGCGGCGATCCCGACAAGGGCTACGAGATCATCGTCAACCGCGGTTATGTCACCTGCGGTATGCCTTACGACGCCTACCGCGCCAGCCGAGAGTCAGTGGCGGTGGAACACGAGCTCCCCGGACGCACCGGGCGCAACGCGCAGCTCCCCTACCACCTCAACGCCACCGAGAGAGACGGCGCGGAGCTGGTGGTCACCAACTGCCTCACCTGCCACGGCGCTACCTTCGACGACGAGCTCGTCGTGGGGCTCGGCAATGAATTCCGCGACTTCACGACGGACCCCGCCGTCCAAGCGGAAAGCCTGGGCCTTTATGTCAAGGACGGCCCAGGGGCGGAGGCCTGGCAACGCTGGGCAGACCGTATTGCCGCTATCGCCCCGTACATGCGTACCGACACCATCGGCGTCAATCCCGCGCCCAACGTCACCATGGCACTCATGGCCCATCGCGACCCGGAGACACTGCAATGGTACGAACAGCCGCGCCTGGAACCGCCACCGGAGGATCCTCTGCCCGTGAGCGTGCCGCCCTGGTGGCGTATGCAGAAAAAGAACGCCATGTTCTACCACGGTGCCGGCCGGGGCGACCACGCCGCCTACATGATGCTGAAGTCGCTGGTGTGCACCGATGACGTCGACGAAGCGCGCGAGATTCGCGAGTGGTTCACCCACGTGCGCGCCTATATCGCGAGCCTGGAACCGCCGGACTATCCGTACCACGTCGACAGCGCGCTGGCAGCGCGCGGCAAGGCCGTGTTCGAGCGCGCATGCGCCGGCTGCCACGGTCGCTACGACGGGGATGAACCGTACCCTAACCTCATCGTTCCCCTGGAGGAAATCGGCACCGACCCCGCCTATGCCCGGCAGGCAGTGGAGGCCAAGCGGTTCATCCGCTGGTTCAACCGCTCCTACTACGGCCAGCATGCAGAAGCGCGGCCCGCGCCGGGCTATATCGCGCCACCGCTCGACGGGGTCTGGGCCACCGCGCCTTACCTCCACAACGGGTCCGTGCCGAGCATCGCCGCACTACTCGACAGTGAACGCCGCCCCACCTACTGGCGTCACCGCGTGGACCCCCGCGAGTACGATCCCGACACGCTCGGATGGCGACACGAGCGCCTGGACCACGGCAAGGACGGCGCCGCAGACGAGCAGGCGGCCAGGCGCATTTACGACACCACCCGCCACGGCTACGGGAACGCGGGCCATACGTACGGTGACGGCCTCACCGACGCGCAGCGGCGCGCCGTTGTGGAATACCTCAAGACACTCTGAGCGCGATGCCGGTATCCACCCGGATACGCGGATGGATCGCTCGCCGTCAATCGGCGGCCTGTCGGGACAGACGACTGATCTGTGCCGACCAGCTTGCATGAGCGACGACGGCGCCGACGCCGAAGACGATCAGCGGCGCAGCACCGCTCGTCGACTGGGTCTGGAAACCGTCGCGGATGAGCCAGATCGTGACCCCGCCCACGGTCATCACGACGACGCTCACCACGGCCCGACTCAGCGCCGGTCGGGTGGGCACCGCCAGCGGGCCGGCGACCATGATGAAGGCGGCGAGCGTGCCCACCCAGACACCGGTGAGGAAATCGCCCACCAGTCCGCCTGCAGTGAGCCACATGACCGGGGTTATCAGTGCCGCCGCGCACAGGGTCGCCGCCGCCAGGCGCCTGCGCATCTGCCAGCTGCCGATTCCGCTGCCGCTCGCCATCTCGCGTCTCCTCGTGGCCGACAGGTATTGCCAGGGTACCGTCGCGGCAGTCGTCAGCCGGCGGTACTGCCGCTAACGTGGGCGACGATCTCGCGTACCAGGGGCTTCATGAAATAGCTGTTCTCCGGCATGAGCGCCGGCGGAAAGCCGTACTCGCGCAGGGCATCCGCCACCACCGGACCCACCGCCGCGATGACCGTACCCCCGAGCCCGGACTCCAGTGCTTCGCGCCGGCCGGTGGCAGTGGCGCAGTCGAACAGGCGGGTCACCTGCGTCTTGCTCGTGAACGCCATGACCTGGATGCGCGCACCGGCGATGCCGTCGATGAGTCCGGCAACATCAGTATCCTCCGCGGCGGGCGTGTAGACGTACGGGGCGACGGTGAGCGCCTGCGCGCCGCGGTGCTGCAGATACGTCACGAGCCTGGGATTGGGATCGCCGTAAAGCTGGACGCCCACGCGCCGGCCGTCCAGGGTCTCTCGATCCAGCGTCGCGATCACGCCGTCGGTGGTGGGCTCATCGGCCAGGACGTCGGGGCGCAGGTCGAGCTCGCGCAGGGCCCGTCCGGGCTTCGGCCCGCGGGTGAGCTTGCGCGCGCGCGTAAGCAGGGCGACGAAGTCATCACGCCGTCCGGCGCGTTCGGCGAATCCCACCAGTCGCCGCAGCCCTTCGCCGGTGAGCAGGACCAGCCAGTCGAGCCCGTTGTCAATCGTGTCATCGAGCCACTGCTCCACTGCCGCGCGATCGGGCGTATCCGCGATTCCCACCAGCGGACAACGCCAGGTCCGCGCCCCGCGCTCCTCGAGCATGCGCGCGAACAGATCAAGCTGCCGTGTCTCCGGCAACGCTACAGTGACACCGTCCAACGGGGCATCCATTAACCCACCTCACCGTTTCGACCAAGCGCCCATTATGGTAACCCGGGCACGGGAATTGTCACCTCCGGGCACTGCCGAGCCGCGAGCGTTCCCGGGCGTTGCAGGGCTCGGCGCATAGGCTACGTTTGAAAGAGGATCTTTGCCGGCCGAGCAAAGACCCGCCAGAGCCCGGCGGGCAGCGACGACAACCACAAAGCGAGGCACGGATCGCCCTTCCCGATGGCGCGGCCACAACAACAACGCTGGTGACACAGTCTCGGAGCCTGGGAGGGACGCATGGCCAACGATAACCTCGAGCTGCACAATCCGGATCCGACCCTGTACAACGCCGACCTGGCACCGGTGCACAAGGACGATCGAACCTGGGGCTGGTTCGAAATCTTCAACGTCTGGTCCAACGATATCCAGAGCCTGTTCGGCTACACGCTCGCAGCGTCGCTGTTCATCACATACGGCCTGAACGGCTGGGCAGTGATGGCGGCGATCATTCTCGCCGGCTTCGTGATCATGGTGCTGGTCAACCTCTCCGGCAGTCCCAGCGTGCGCTACGGCATCCCATTCCCGGTGATGGCGCGCGTGAGCATGGGCGTGCGCGGCGCCAATTTCCCCGCCATGCTGCGGGCGATCGTGGCGATCTTCTGGTACGGCGTGCAGACGTACTTCGCCTCCACCGCCGTGGCGCTTCTCATCAACTCCCTGTTCGGCACCGGTGGCGGCGCGACGTTTCTCGGGATGACCGGAATCGACTGGCTGTCGTTCGTGATCGTGTGGCTTATCCAGATCGCCATCTTCTGGCGCGGCATCGAATGGGTACGGCGTTTCCTCAACTGGGCCGGCCCGCTGGTCTACGTTGTCATGCTCGTGCTCATGGGGATAATCTGGTATCAGGCGGGCAGCGAGCTCCTGCCGGCCGTCGGCGAGATCTTCAGCGGCACAGGCACCTACGAGGGCGGGCCGGTGTCGGCATTTCTCGCGATCACCGGCACCATGATCGCCTACTTCGCCGCCGTGGTGATCAACTTCGGCG
>CAZHBN010000291.1:0-4931 GCA_964530405.1 uncultured Ectothiorhodospiraceae bacterium | reverse complement strand
CGCTTGCCGCTACAAGTATGGCGTGAACAGCCAGCAGATGGCGTCGCGAATGCGGGCTGGCAGGGGGCGACTGGCGAGCTCGGCGAGGGTGATCGTGCGGCTCATGTGGATGGCCCTTTCCACGTGTTCGGCAACCTTGCTGGTGAACGCCGCGTCGAACACCTCCAGCACCAGCTCGAAGTTCAGGCGCAGGCTACGCGGGTCGAGGTTGGCGGAGCCGATCTGGGCGTAGTGGTCGTCCACCACCAGCAACTTGGTGTGAACGAATGCCCCACGCTGGTAATGCACCCGTACCCCCCATTTGACCAGCTCCCAGAGCATGTTCCGCGTCGCCCAGTGCATGAACGGCAGGTTGTTCCGGCCGGGCAGGACGATATCCACCTGCAGGCCGCGGATCGCGGCGGACTGTAGCGCGGCGATCAACTCCCGTGGCGGCAGGAAGTAGGGTGTCATGATCAGCACCCGCTGGCGTGCCGCCGCGATTGCGCCGACCAGAACCATGGTGAGGCGGTTGAGATCCTCATTGGGACCGTCCACCAGGGTCCGGCAGACAGCGTCCCCCTCGCTGACAAACGTGCGATCCGGCGGACGCCGGCGATCTCCGGTGGTGAACTGCCAGTCATCGAGGAATATGGATTCGATCTGGTGCACCACGGGGCCGCGCACGCGGAATTGGGTATCACGGACACCGCCACGCCGTTGCGCCAGATGGCGGTCGCCGATGTTCATGCCCCCGGTAAATGCGGTATGGCCGTCGATCACCAGGATTTTGCGGTGGTTACGCAGATTGATCAGCAGGCGCGGTGGCAGCAGGCGCGGCGGCAGGAAGCGGGCGACCGTGACGCCGCCGGCGCGCAGGCGGTGACGGATACGTGGCCAGGAATACCACTCCCCGGCACCGTCGAGAAGCACGCGCACATCCACGCCGCGGCGGACCGCGCGCTCCAGCGCCTGGGCGAAACGCAGCCCGGTACGGTTGCTCTCGAAGATATAGGTCGCAAGGTAGACGCTTTCGGCAGCCTGATCGATGGCCTCCAGCATGACAGGGTAGGCCGCCTCGCCATCGTGGTACGTGTCGATGGCGTTGCCTTCGGTCAGCGGCACGCCCGTGACTGCGCTGGAGATGCGCGCCTGCTGTGCGAATTCCGGATGCACGGCGATGGGATCGCGTGCCGGCGTTCCGGCCATGGGCGGGAGCTGTTCGGCGCGGAGGGCACGCGCCCGGGTGCGAATGCGGTTGATGCCGAAAACGAAATACAGTATCGGCCCCGCGACCGGAAACAGCAGGCAGACGGCGACCCAGCCGAACGCCCCCGCCGGGTCGTGCTTGTTCAGCAATGCATGCGCGGCCGCCGCCGTTGCCATCCCCCCCATGGCGGCGACCACTAACCACTCGATCGGCCCTAGCGGCACTGCCTCAAACATGGTCCAACGTTAGCACGGCACCCGATAGCGGACACCACGGGCGGTACCCTGTGTCGTGAACAAGTTGCGAACGCCGTCATGTGCCGGGCGCCGATATGGGGTTATGCTTGCCGCACAGAGGAGGGACAATTTGCGGAGGGGGTCATGCCGCGCGTTCTGGCTTCAGTCGGCCTGCTGGCTGCATTGTTCGTGCCCGCCATCGTGGCCGCGGCGAGCCCCGAGCTTCCGCGCCCGGAAGCGCTCGAGGCGCCGGTGGCGTTCTGGAAACGGGTCTATACCGAAGTGGGGCGGGACGAGGCCCTGGTGCACGACCGCGACAATCTCGCTCGGGTCTACGGGGTCATCGACCTACCACCGAAGGACTCGCCGGCGTTGCGGCGTGCCCGGGTACGTTCGGCCGTGAAGGTATACCGCGGGGTGCTCGAGCGCCTGGCGGAGCATCCTGACGAGCCGCACTCGGTGATCGAACGGCGGGTGAGAGCCGCTTTCCCGGAGGAGACGGACGGCGACACCATCGCGGCTGCCGCGGACAATCTCCGTGTGCAGGGCGGACTGCGCGAACGCTTCCGGGAGGGGATCGTGCGCTCCGGCCGCTGGCTGCCGCATATCCGTGCACGGTTGCGTGCCCACGGGGTGCCGCAGGCGCTGGCCGCAATGCCCCACGTGGAATCGTCGTTCAACCCCGTGGCGCGCTCCCATGCTGGTGCGGCGGGTATGTGGCAGTTCACGCGGGGCACGGGCCGGCAGTACATGCGCATCGATCACGTGGTCGACGAGCGCTTGGATCCGTGGGCCGCTTCGGACGCGGCCGCGCGCCTGCTCGCGGCCAATTACGCCAAGCTCGGCCATTGGCCGTTGGCGGTTACCGCATACAACCACGGCGCTAACGGCATGCGCCGGGCGATCGAGGCCACCGGCACCACCGATATTGCCACCATCATCCAGGAGTACGAGGGACCGTATTTCGGTTTTGCCTCGCGCAACTTCTATCCGGCGATTCTCGCGGCCATCGAGGTGGATGCCCACCCGCAGGACTACTTCCCCGGCGTAACGCCGGAGTCGCGGCTGGAGACGGTCCGGGTGAGCGTTCCGGACTTCATGCCGGCGAACGCGGTCGCGGAGGCCACTGGCGTGGACACCGCCACGCTGCGGCGATACAACCCGGCACTGAGCGCGCTCGTGTGGTCCGGGGATAAGTTCGTTCCCGCGGACTACGCGCTGCGCATGCCTGCCGCGGAGCCCGCACGGCTGCGCCGGGCGCTCGCCGGGGTGCCGCTGGACCGCCGCTACGCCGAGCAACGCCCGGATCGGCGACATCGCGTGAGAAGCGGCGAGAGCCTCTCGCGAATTGCCGCAAAATATGGCGTCTCGACGCTAGCGCTGGTGGCTGCCAATGGCCTGACCAATCCGAATCACATCCGTGCCGGGCAGCGTCTGCGGATTCCCCGTGCGGGGGACGAGCCCCGTTCGCTGGCGTCGTTGCCGGTGGCCGAGGGCGGGGCGCGTTATACCGTCTCGCAGGGTGACACGCTCGCGAGTATCGGGCGGCGCTTCGGCATCGGCGTGGATGAGCTCGTGGCGGCCAATGATCTGGCCAACCCCGATCTCATCCGTCCCGGACAGACTCTGACCGTGCGCACGGCGCCACTTGAGGCCACTGCGGTGGCCAGCAAGTAGCGTCGGCGTGCGGCTTTCCTGCCGCCGCGCGAGCTCCGCGCGGCCGGCGTGACCGTCGCCGTGGGGTTGAACCAAGCGCTGGCGCATCGGATATTAGGATGCGTACCCGCGCGGTTCGGCGCTGCGGTACGAACAGCGCGCCGTCGAAGAGCCAGCAGGAAACCGGGAGCCATCATGCTCGAGGCCATCAAGCGCTTCTACGCCGAACGTATCCAGCCCGCCAATCAATCGAACGACGATCAGCAGCATCGCCTCCAGCTCGCCACGGCGGCGTTGCTCATCGAGATGGCCCAGGAAGACAACCAGCGCCACAGCATGGAATTCCAGGCCATCCATGAAGGCATTCGCGAGGTCTTCCGTCTGTCGGATGACGAGACCGCGGAATTGATCGAGCTCGCCGACATGGAGGCCCACGAGGCCACCGACCATTTCGAGTTCACCAACCTGATCAACGAGCACTTCGACTATCAACAGAAGTGCCAGGTGGTGGAGCTGCTCTGGCGGGTGTGCCTGTCCGATTCGGACATGGACCGTTACGAGGAACAGCTCGTACGCAAGATCGCGGGCCTGCTGTTCGTGGAGCATCGCGACTACATCGCCGCGAAGCTACGCGTGCAGCACGATTATTCAAGCGGCTACATGGGCGGCTACGAGGACTACCAGTAGCCATCGTCCTCGCGGGTCGTCCGCAGCCGGGCGTCCGCCATGCCGATGGGATTGCTATGGCACAGTTTCGCGCGCGGCAGCTCGCCGTAATCCGTGACGCAGTGGCCGCGGGCCGGGAGGCCATGCGCGCCGCCGGCGACTACGACGCCCTCATCTTCGCCCGTGGGTTCATCGACGCCGGCGGCGTCCAGCTCCCCGGTCGGCCCGACGCGGGCGACGAGGCCGCGGCGCTCGGCGAGCGTCTGCTCCAGGCGCTCGCCGGCGGCGGTGGGTATCATCCCGGTGACCCTGACCTCCAGCGTGAGGTCGATCGTGCCCGTACCGAGGCGCGTTGGGCCGCCGCGCAAGGCGATGACAAGGTTGTCGGCTTTTTCATGACCCTGCCGGAGGCGGCGCTGGAAAGTCCCACGGCGGAGGCGCTTTCCCACGAGAATCACGGCCTCGGCCCGGGGGTGTTCCGGAAAGCCGAGATCGTGGTGCTTCAACCGGACTGCGACGGAGCGCGCTTCCACCCGGTGCTCGAAGACGAGATCGAATGCTGACCTCTTCCAGGCGGTTTTTTATAACAAGACTGCCTGAACATAGAGGTATTCATTACTTTATCGTGTAACGAGCATTCCGTACCGTATAGCTCGACGCGATGTCGCCCGCCGGGCGGTAATGCGGAGGGAGAGCATGACGGTAACGGCCATCGACACACGGCAGAGGCATTCGGAAGCGGAGACGCTCGATCTGCCGACCATCAACCGCGAGCTCGCAGGTACGGATGCGCCGGCGCGCGTGGCTTGGGCACTGGCCCGATTCCGCGGTCGCATCGTGCTGTCGTCGAGTTTCGGGGCCCAGGCGGCGGTGATGCTGCACCTGGTTACTCGGCAGCGTCCCGACATTCCCGTCGTGCTAGTCGATACGGGTTACCTCTTCGACGAAACCTACCGCTTCGTCGATGAGCTCACCGAGCGGCTCGCGCTCAACCTGCAGGTCTATCGCCCCGCGCTGAGTGCGGCCTGGCAGGAAGCCCGTTACGGCCGGCTTTGGGAGCAGGGGCTGGAGGGCATTGAGCGTTATAACCAGCTCAACAAGGTCGAGCCCATGCAGCGTGCGCTCGACGAGCTCGGCGCCGATGCCTGGCTCGCCGGATTGCGCCGGCAACAGGCGAGCAGCCG
>CAZHBN010000290.1:0-4943 GCA_964530405.1 uncultured Ectothiorhodospiraceae bacterium | reverse complement strand
TCACCCGCGAGCGCATCCGCCAGATCGAGGCCAAGGCCCTGCGCAAGCTGCGCCATCCGACCCGCTCGGAGTCGCTGCGGAGCTTCCTCGACGAGCAGTAAGCCGTCTGCGGGACGCACGGCTGTGAAAGAACCCCCGGCTTCGGCCGGGGGTTTTTTGTACGCGGCGCCGTAGGTCCGACCCCGGGCGCGTCAGCGCATCGAATTCGGGCATGGGAGACACGTGGCGAAGCCACACACCCGGGTATGTGTGGCCAGAGCCGCGATGCAGGCGGGTAGCTCGACGCTCTGCCATGGATAGGCGGGGACGGCCTGCGCCGGGAGACGCCGCGAGTACGTCCCTGTAGGCTCGTCTGCCGCCGTCCCTGGCGGCAGACGCTCCCGGCGCAGGCCGTCCCCGCCTATCCCGAACCGCTGTGGGTTGCTCCGCGATGCGGGAGGGCGACCGAATCCGATGCGCTGGCGCGTCCGGGGTCGGGTCTACGCGGAATGCGCCCATCGTGGTCGTCGGGTCTATCGCGGTGCGCCCTCGACCCGAGTCTCGATCTCGTCGCCTGCCTGCGGCTCACGCAGGCAGGCGATGGCCACCTCGCCGTTGACGCGCACGCGGCAGCGCTGGCACTGGCCGATGGCACAGAAGAAGTCGATGCTCGCACCCTCGCCGAGCAAGCCCGCGAGCAGGCTGCGTCCGGCGGGCAGGGATTTCGGTTCGCCGTCCAAGGTGACTTCCACGGCTTCCGACGGCGGGTCGACGAAACGGAAAGCGGCGGTGCTCATGCGCGAAACCTCCCCGGGTGCAGCGCGCCCTCGTAGGGCCGTGTCTCGCCGTCGGCGACGCAGGCGGCGACCAGGGCGGCGGTGACTGGCGCTAGGCCGTGCCCGGCACCCTCGTGGCCGGTGGCGACGATCACACGTTCACCCGCGTCCACCGGGCCGACGATGGGCAGGCCGTCCGGCGAGAACGGGCGCAGTCCGGCATAGGCGCGTATTACCCGCAGGCGTGCCAGGTCGGGCACGATTCCGATGCAGTCGGCCATGATTCGGCGCAGCGTGTCGGTATTCACGCTGCGGTCGAAGCCGGCGAACTCCCGGGAGCTGCCGCAGAGAATCGTGCCGCTGCGCGTGGCCTCGATGATGGCTGCCGTCTGCACCGCGCTGTCGTCGCCGCTGGTGTCTTCGGCGGTGGCGTTGTAACCGAAGTCGGCGATCTTCGAGTTCACCGTCACGTCCCCGCGTTCGAGCACGCAGATATGGCCCTTGCGCGGGCGCACCGGAATCTCCAGCTCCAGTGGCGCAAGCAGCTCGTTGCTCCACACGCCGGTGGCGAGTACCACGTGGCCGGCCCGCCAGCGCTCGCCGCCGGAGAAGACGACGGTGACACCGTCACCGCCGGGTTCGATGGCAGTGATCTCTTCGTAGAAGCGATAGGGTACGCCGTCATCTTTCAGGGTGCGCGCAATCTGGTAGCAGGCGAGCATGGGCTGAACCTGAGCGTCCGCCGGCCAGTGGCCCACTGCCGAGGTATCCGGACCCAGATGGGGTTCGAGTCGGTGCCAGTCGCCGTCGATGTCGACGAACTCGCAGTCGATGCCCGCCTCACGGTGGCTTTCGACATGTTTCGCCAGTGCCTCGGCCTGCGCCTGGCCGCGGGCGACCACGGTGGAGCCCTTGGGATCGTACTCGCAGTGGTTGCCGTGGCGCGCGGCGAAGTCCGCCCAGAGCCCGAGGCTGCGGGCGGAGAGATCCAGCATCAGCCCCACGGACTTGTCCGAGCACAGCAGGTTGCCATCGCTGCTCCGCGAGGTCCCTGGGGCGAGGCCTCCACGGTCGGCGACCGCCACATGCAGACCGCGCTCGTGGAGCGCCCGCGCCGTGAAGCTGCCGATGATGCCCGAGCCTATGACGATGCAGTCAGTTTTCATGGGCGAGCTCTCCTGCGGTGACCGGGCGGGTGAGTCCGCGCTGGTTGAGCGCACCCCGAGGCGTCCCGCCGGCGCGCTCGATGCAACGGCCCACATGGGGCTCACAATAGCGTCCCTGGCACGGGCCCATGCCACAGCGGGTTACCACCTTGATGGAGGAAGGGTCCCGCAAGCCCAGCGCCGCTGCCGATTCCACCTCCGCGGTGGGCACGGACTCGCAGGCGCAGAGTACCGCTTCCGCGGCGGGGCGTTCCCGGCCGGTGGCGAGTGCCCGCTCCAGCGCCGCGCCGAAACGTGCATAGCGGGCGCGCCGGCGCAGCAGCCGTCGTGCCCGTGCCGTGCCGGGGCGGCACCCGTCACGATCGGCGAGCAGGGCGAGGGCGGCGAGCTCGCCGCTCACGCGGGCGTGACGCCAGCCGCGTACCCCCTGACCTTCGCCACAGACCAGCACGCCGGGCACCGAGCTGCGTCCCCAGTCGTCGGTGATGGTGACGAAGTAGCCGCCGGGCTGGTGCCAGCGCAGCTCGCAGCCGGCCGTCCGGGGCAGCTGGCTCTGCGCGGCGAAGCCTTCGGTGAGCCCGAGGCGGTCGAAGGCCAGTCGCTCGCCGTCGTCGAGCAGGGCGTGGCCATCGTCCACTGCCGCGACCCGGCGGCCGCGCAGCAGGCGAACGCCACGCCGTCGCAGCAGCGACTGGTCGCGGGCGAACGCGAGCGCATCGCCCGGGGCGTGAATACCGAGTGGCGCGAGGCGGGCGTAGTCGCCCAGGCCGAGGCGGTCCACCACCGCCGCGACCTGCGCGCCCGCGCGCAGCAGCCCGGCCGCTGCCACGTACAGGAACGGGCCGGCGCCGGCGATGACCGTCCGGCCCGCGGGCACTGCACCCTGGCCCTTCATCAGCGCCTGGAGCGCGCCGGCGCTGCATACCCCCGGTGCCGGCGTGCCCGGTACCGGAGTGTGAAAGTCGTAAGCTCCGCAGGCGAGGACGATGCCGTCGAATCGCGGGGCCGCGAGCCCGTGGGGTCCGTCATACTCGACCGTGCCGTCGCCGTCGACACGCAGTACCCGCGTCCCGCAGTGCAGGGCGAGATGCTCGTCGGCGGTTTCCAGCGCGGTTGCCGGGGCATCGCAGCGGATACGGCCCACGTTGCCCCCCGGGCGCGGCTGCTCGTCGAAGACGCTCACCCGCCAGCCGGCGTCGAGCAGCGTCCGGGCCGCGGATTCCCCCGCCGGCCCCGCGCCCACGACGGCAGCGTGTCGCGCGGTATCGCTCATGCCGCCCCGCCGAGATAGGCCTGGATGATGCGCTCGTCCTCGCGCAGTGTTGCGCCATCGCCTTCCATGCGAACCGCGCCATTCTCGAGCACATAGCCGTAGTCGGCGAGCTTGAGCGCCACCCGGGCGTTCTGCTCCACGAGCAGGATAGTGACCCCGCGCTCGTTGAGGCGCTTGATGATGCGCATGGTCTCGGTGACGAGCTTGGGCGCCAGCCCCATGGAGGGCTCGTCGAGCAGCAGCACCTCCGGTCCGTGCATTAGCGCCCGGCCGATCGCGAGCATCTGCTGCTCGCCGCCGGAAAGCAGGGAGGCGTCCTGGTTCCGGCGTTCGGCCATGCGCGGGAAGAGCTCGTAGACCTCCTCCAGCCGCCTCGCCCGAAGGCCCGCGTCACTCACCGTGAAGGCGCCGAGCTCCAGGTTCTCCTGCACCGACAGACCGCGCAGCACCCGCCGTCCCTCGGGGACATGAACCACCCCGAGGCGGGCGATGTGGTGAGCCGCCATACCCGTGATCACACGGTCGTTGAAGCGGATCTCGCCGCCCTGGCCCCGGACCAGCCCGGAGATGGTCTTCAGCGTTGTGCTCTTGCCGGCCCCGTTGCTGCCCAGCAATGCGAC
The DNA here is from genome assembly GCA_964530405.1 of uncultured Ectothiorhodospiraceae bacterium. Taxonomy (GTDB): domain Bacteria; phylum Pseudomonadota; class Gammaproteobacteria; order Nitrococcales; family Nitrococcaceae; genus Arhodomonas. Next base: position 1,129 of record CAZHBN010000290.1, on the reverse strand, counting down.
GATCTGGCCCTGGCGGACTTCCAGGCTGATGCCGCGCAGCGCCTGGATCTTGCCGTAGAAGGCTTCGATGTCGCGCACGCTCAGTACGGTATCGGTCATTACAGCGCGAGCTCCTCTTCGTCCTGGCCCAGGTAGGCCTCGATGACGGCCGGGTCGGCCTGCACTTCCCCGGCGGTGCCTTCCGCGATGACCCGGCCGTGGTCGATTACCGTGATGTACTGCGACACCTCCATGACCAGGCTCATGTCGTGCTCGATGAGCAGTACGGCGACACCGCGCTCGTCGCGGATACGCTGGATGAGTGTCACCAACTCCGCCTTTTCGGTGCTGTTCAGCCCCGCCGCCGGTTCGTCCAGCAGCAGCAGCCTTGGTTCGGTAGCGAGCGCCCTGGCGATCTCCACCAGGCGCTGATGCCCGTAGGCGAGGTTGGTGGCAATGCGGTCGGCCTCATGGCCGATGCCGACGAATTCCAGGCAGTCCTCGCAGACCTTGCGGATGTGCGCTTCCTCGGAGCGCTGGCCCGGCAGCGCCAGCACGGCCGACAGCGCTCCGGCGTGGGAGCGGCAGTGCTGGCCGGCCATGACATTTTCGAGCACGGACATCTCCCGGAACAGGCGCACGTTCTGGAACGTCCGGGCGATGCCGAGCCGCGTGACCGCATGGGGTTTGCGTTTGAGAAGCGGTTCGCCGGCGAACGTGATTCTTCCCTGCTGGGGGCGGTAGAAGCCGGTGATGCAGTTGAAAAGCGACGTCTTGCCAGCGCCATTGGGCCCGATGAGGCTTGCGACAGTGCCTTCGGCGACGCCGAAGCGGACTTGGTCGAGCACCGTGTTGCCGGCGAAACGCAGGACGATGTCCTCGAGTTGCAGAAGCATGGGGTACCTCCTCGCGCCTACGACCGGCGGCCGGGCCAGATGCCGCTGGGCCGGAAGAGCATGATCAGCAGCAGGATCACCGCGAATACCAGCAGCCGCAGGGAGCCGATCTCGCGCAGTAGCTCGGGGCCCAGGATGATGATGAACGCGCCCACGATGACGCCGGGGATCTTGCCCATGCCGCCGAGGATCACTGCCATCAGCACCAGCACCGACTGCTGGAAGCTGAAGCTCTCCGGCGAGATCGCCCCCAG
>CAZHBN010000289.1:0-4997 GCA_964530405.1 uncultured Ectothiorhodospiraceae bacterium | reverse complement strand
AGCGGCGGCGGCGGTCCACGCGGCGGCGTGGGGGATCTCGGCGCAGCCGACGTTGACAACGCTGCTGCCGATGGCCGCGGCGAGCGCGCTGCTCGCCAGTCCGAGCTCGGTGCTCGCCGTGGCGAGCAGGGTGATCGCATCGGCGAGCTTCTTGACCTGAATGCCCACGCGCACCGCGTTCGCCGCGGTGGCGACGCTGGCGCTGGCGGTGAGCCACTGGAGCTGGCTGTCCACTTCGTGGACGACGCTCTGGGCGAGGGCGACCGAGTCCAGGGACAGGGCCAGCCCCGGGCAGTTCAGCGCCGTGGAGAGGTTGGCGTGGCCGCGGGCGAGCACACGGTCGTCGTAGCTGGCGTCGGTGCCGCGCTGCGGGGACTCGATGGTGGTGCCGTTCGTGGCGTTGGCGGCGTCGAACGCGTTGCCGTCACCGTCGGCGTCCAGGGACCCCGGGTCGACAATGGCATAGGCGAAACCGCCGCCCCCGGCGACCGCCGGGCCACCGGCGGACGCGCTCGTGCCCAGCATCACGCAGAAATCGACGCTGCCCACGTTGTCGAGGGCGTGGAACTCGCCCCCGCCGGCGCCCGCATCGTCGATCAGCCCGTCCCCGGTGACCTGCCGGAACTCGGCGGTGCCGAGCTTGCCCGGTCGGAACGCGTTCGCGGTGGTGGCGAGATCCGTGCCGGTGCGGTCGACGACGTAGTCGAGCTGGGCGATACGCGCCCGCAGCGCGGGGTCGGCAACGCGCAGGGTGCGCCAGGGCAGGCCACCGCGCTCGCCACCGGTGTCGCAGTCCTCCAGCCCGTCATCGTCGGTATCCGCGCAGGGCAGGCGGTAGTGCGTGGCGGCGAATCCCGCCACGGCGGCGTCGGCATGACGCAGTGCGGCGACCCGGTCGGTCGCCGCGCTCGTGGCGTGATGGACCTGCAGCCAGAGGAAGCCGGCGACGAGCGTGCCGCCCAGCAGGAGGGTGACGAGCAATGCCTCCAGCAGGCCGAAGCCGCGCTGACGACGCTGCGACAGGCTCGATGGACCGGGCATGGTCAGGCACCTCCCGTACTGATGGCCAGCGACTGGCGGATGAGGTCGTAGATCGGCACCAGCAGGCCGAGCACGAGCACGAAGAACACCGCCCCGGCGACGAGAATGATCGCGGGCTTGATTACCTCGGCGAGGGCGCGCACGAGCACATCCAGGCGCTTGCGGTACTCTCCGGAGAGGTGGCGAAGCTGCTCCTCCATGGAACCGCTTTCCTCGCCGACGCTGATCATCCGCACGGCCATGGCGGGGAAGCCGCCCACCCGGCGCATGGCGGCGGCGACGCGTTCGCCCCTGAGAACAGCGTCGCGGACCCGGGCCAGGCGGGCGCGATAGTGGAGGTCGCCGGTGGCACGGGTGAGCACGTCCAGGCTGCTGGCGAGATCCAGCCCGGAACGTACGAGGATGGCGAGGTGCTCGGTGAGACTCGCCATGCCGGAAGCGGTGACCAATGCCCGCGCCACCGGCAGACGGTGAGCGGCCTCGTGAAACGCCTGGCGCGAGGGGACGTGGTGGCGCAGCAGCCAGCGCCCGCCGACGATCGTGCCCGCGACGATCACTGCCGCCACCGGCAGATGCCCGGCCACTGCGCCGGAGAACGCGATGAGCCCGCGCGTGATCGCCGGAAGCTCGGCGTCGAGCTGGCGGAAGAGCCCCGCCATGGTGGGCACGACATAGGTGATCCAGAACGCGGCCACGGCGAAGATGGCCGAGAACACGAACAGCGGATAGATCAGCGCGGTGCGGATGTCGCGGCGGATGTTCACCATCCGTTCGGTATGCTCGGCGCCCTCGATGAGCATGCGGTCGAGGTTGCCGGAGCGGTCGCCGATGGCCACCAGGTTGCGCACGGTCTCGGGGAACAGGTCCGGCCGCCGGGCGAAGGCCTCGGTGACGGACACGCCGGCATCCAGGTCGTCGTGGAGCTGGCGGGCGATGTGGGCGATGCCGGCAGCGCCCGCGGTGCGCCCTTCCTGGATGATGGTCCGCAGTGCTTCCAGGGCGGGCACACCGGCGCGCAGCATCACGCCGAGATCCCGCAGGAAACCGGCGAGCTCCTCGGGGCGGACGTCGCGGCGGAAGACGCGGGCGACCAGGGCGTAGGCCCCCGTCAGCGGCGCCGGCAGGGGCCACAGGGTCACCACCGTGGCGTCGTACTCCCGCTCCAGCCGGACCCGTACCGAGAAGTCCCGCTCCACGGCGAGACGGTAGAAGCCGGTGCGCAGCCGGCCGTGGGGCATGAGCATGCGGTAGTAGTAGGTCTTCAGCCGGCTCACGGTCACGGCGCCCCCACGGCGCGATGGACTTCGCCGATCGTGGTCTCGCCGGCACGAACGCGCTCGCGGGCGACCGCGTGGATGGAGCGCATGCCGCTCGCCTCGGCGATGCGTCGCAGCTCGCCGCGCGGGCTGTCCACGGCGATGGCGTCGGCGACGGCCCGGTCCGGGAGCAATAGCTCGTAGACCGGCAGCCGGCCGAGAAAGCCGCTGCCGCGGCAGTGCCGGCAGCCGGCACCTTCATGGACCGGCTCGCCGGGAGCGAGCTGCAGCCACTCCTGTTCGGCCGGGTCAGGGGTGACGGCCGTACGGCAATACGGGCACACACGGCGGACCAGGCGCTGGTTGACCACCCCGACCAGGTTCTCGGCGACGGTCTCCACGTCCAGGCCCAGCAGCTTCAGGCGCGGCACCACGCCGAAGATGCTGCCAACGTGCAGGGTCGAGAGCACCAGGTGGCCGGTGGAGGCGGCGTCCAGCGCCGCGCGGGCGGTCTCGGCGTCTCGGATTTCGCCGACCAGGATCACGTCCGGGTCGTGGCGGAGGAAGTAGCGCAGGGCGTTGGAAAAGCCATAACCGGCGCGTTGGTTGACCTCGGTCTGTCCCACGGCGGGCACTCGGTATTCCACCGGATCCTCGACGGTGAGCACGTTGCGCTCGATCAGCGCCTGCATGCGCAGGGCGGCGTGCAGGGTGGTGCTCTTGCCGGAGCCGGTGGGGCCGGTGAGCAGCACCAGCCCGTGGGGCCGGGCGAACAGGCGGGCGAAGGCGGCGACGTCGTCGCGGTGGAAGCCCAGATCCTCCAGCCTGTCCAGGTCACTGCGCTCGGGCAGCAGGCGCAGCACCATGCGCTCGCCGTGCTCGGCGATGAGTGAGGACACCCGCACGGTGAACGGCCGATCGAGCACCTCGCGGTTGAAGCTGCCGTCCTGGGGCAGGCGCTGCTCGGCGACATCCATTTCCGCGCACAGCTTGATGAAACCGTTGAGCCGATCGAGGGCCGGGGACAGCGCGAACATGGGCCGCAGCACCCCGTCGATGCGAAAGAGGACGTGGCGGCTGTCGCGGGTCGGTGCCAGATGGATATCGGTGGCGCGCTCGCGCACTGCGAGGTTGAGGATGTGCTCGAGCAGCCGCTCGGGGCTGTGGACGCGGTCAACGTCCTGCTCCAGCAGCCGGAGCTCGCGCTGGATCACCGCCTCCGGTGGGTTCTCGGCGAAGTAGTAGTGCTGCCGGATCGCCTGGGTGACCCGCGCGAATTCGCCCTGCAGACAACGCACCCGCCACCCCGTGCGGCGGCGGACCACCTCGGCCACGGCATCGGGAGAGCTGTCGCCGAGCACCACCGTCAGGGTGTCACCGTCCAGGCTCAGGGGCAGAAACCCCTGCGCCAGGCACAACGCCTGATTGAACGGCCGTGTCGCCTCGATGCTCGGTTCGGGCAGCGCGTCCAGGCTCACGAATGTCACTGCCTCGCCGTGCTGCTCCGCGAGCGCGAGGGCCACGTCCTTCTGCGTGGCGAGGCCGTGGTTGACCAGCAGGTTTCCTAGCCGGCCGCCCTCGACGGCCTGCTTCTGCAACACGTAGTCGAGCTCGGCCGGGCCGATGATGCCCTTGTCCATCAGGCGCTCGCCCACCCGCATGGGCGTGTCCCCGGCGCCGGATGGGCGGGCGGCACCCACGTCGGGCTGTTGTCGTGGTGGCGTGAATTCGAGCATGTTGGCTTGCCTCCGCATCCTCTTTCACGGCGCGCTCGGCTCTGCGCGCTTGTGGGGTCACTCCCGGAGCCGGCGAAGGGCGTCCCGCAGGGCGTCGGCGTCCCTGGCGTGATGACGGGCGCGCTCCAGTACACGCCTGGCCGCCGCGGGGCGTCCGGCGGTCAGGTGAATGCCAGCGAGGTTGAGCGCGGCTTCGATGTCCCCGGGAAGGCGGTCCAGCACCCGCTCATAGAGGCGCCGGGCACGCTCGCGTTCGCCGTGCCGGAGGGCGTACCAGCCGGTCAGGCGCAGACGCAGGGGGTGACCGTCGGGGAGTCGCTGGCGGGCGCGAGCCAGCGTCGCCTGCGCAGCCGGCCAGTCCTCATCGGCGACCTGCTCGGTGAGCCGCCGATGCAACGCCCTGGCCGCTTCCACGGACGGACCGGCGTGCGCGTCGCCGCCGTTCTCTGCGATGGCACTCGCTGCAGCGTCGGTGGCCTCGCCGTCCGACGTCGGGGGTTCGCGGTGCGGCGCTGCGGACTCGGGGCCGGCGAGCAGCGGTGGCGACGCCATGGTTATGGCGAAGGCGGTGGCCAGTATCAGGGGCATTCGGCTCATAGCACGCGCACCCGCAGGGCGATGACCAGTTCCCGGGTGGCGCTCAGCTGCCGGCGCTGGCCGAACAGCCGACCCACCAGCGGTAGCGACGACAGGCCCGGAACGCCCTCGTCGGACTTGTTGGCGGACTGGTCGATGAGCCCGCCGATGAGTGCGAGGTCGCCGTCGTTGAGACGCAGGGTGGTGGTGAGGCCCTTGAGATTCACACTGGGGAGCGAGACCCGCGTCTCGCCGCCCACGTCCACGAGCCGGAGGCTGCTCTCGTCCACCTCGGTCTGGATGGGCCGGATCAGCAGCTCCACGGAACCGTCCTCGCGGATGAACGGCACCACGCCCACCATCACGCCGGAGAACACGGTATCCGTCT
>CAZHBN010000288.1:0-5036 GCA_964530405.1 uncultured Ectothiorhodospiraceae bacterium | reverse complement strand
CTCAACGCCCGCCAGGACGCCATCGCCATGCTGCTGGAGACGGCGACGGTGAGCGAGCTGCGCGAGACGCTGCGTGGCTGCTCCGACGTGGAGCGCATCGGCGCGCGGATCGCCATGCGCTCCGCCCGCCCCCGGGACCTGACCGGCCTGCGCGAAGCGGTCCGCCGGCTGCCGACGCTGCAGGCCACTCTCGCCGGCATGGACGCGGAGCTGATGCTCCAGCTGCGCGCCCACCTCGCCCCGCGCGCCGCGCTCCTGGACCTGCTCGACCGTGCCGTGGTTGAGCAGCCGCCGGTGGTCATCCGCGACGGCGGCGTGATCGCCGACGGCTATGATGCCGAGCTCGACGAGCTCCGGGATCTTTCTCGCAACGCCGATCAGTTCCTGGTGGACCTGGAAGCCCGGGAGCGCGAGACAACCGGCATCAGCACGCTCAAGGTGAGCTACAACCGCGTTCACGGCTACTACATCGAGATCAGTCGCGCACAGAGCGACAACGCGCCGGATCATTACATCCGCCGCCAGACGCTCAAGGGGGCGGAGCGCTATATCACGCCGGAGCTCAAAGAGTTCGAGGACCGGGTCCTCTCCGCCCGCGAGAAAGCCCTGGCACGGGAGAAGGCGCTTTACGAGGCGCTCATCGAAGAGCTCGCCGGCGATATGGACAATCTTCTGCGCCTGGCCGAAGGTCTCGCCACCCTGGATGCCATCACGTGCCTGGCCGAACGCGCCGAGGCGCTGGACTACGTGCGCCCGACCCTGAGCCGGGAAAACGGCGTGCGCATCGAAGGCGGCCGCCACCCGGTGGTGGAGCGCGTGATGACCGAGCCCTTCGTACCCAACGACGCGCGCCTCGAGGAAGGCCGGCGCATGCTCATGATCACCGGCCCGAACATGGGCGGTAAGTCGACCTACATGCGACAGGTGGCGCTGATCGCACTGATGGCCTCCATCGGCAGCTTCGTGCCGGCGACGAGCGCACGCATCGGGCCGATCGATCGCATCTTCACGCGCATCGGTGCCTCCGATGATCTCGCCGGCGGGCGCTCCACGTTCATGGTGGAAATGACCGAGACCGCCGCCATACTGAACAACGCAACCGCGCGCAGCCTGGTGCTGATGGACGAAATCGGCCGCGGCACTTCCACCTTCGACGGCCTCGCCCTCGCCTGGGCGGCGGCCGCGGATCTCGCCGAGCGCATCGGCGCCTACACGCTGTTCGCCACGCACTATTTCGAGATGACGGTGCTGCCCGAGCAGTACGACGGGGTGGTCAACGTCCACCTGGATGCGGTGGAACACGGCGATCGCATCGTCTTTCTGCATTCCGTCAAGGACGGTCCCGCCAATCAGAGCTACGGCCTGCAGGTGGCTGCGCTGGCTGGCGTGCCGCGACCGGTGATCCAGGCTGCACGGCGCAAGCTCTCGCAGCTCGAAGAGGATTCACGCGCCCATCAGCCCGAGCCCGCGGGGCAGCTGGCGCTGTTCAACGCGGCCGCGCCCAACCCGGCGGTGGAGCGGCTGCGGGACATCGACGCCGACGAGCTCAGCCCACGGGCAGCGCTGGACCTCGTCTACGAGCTCCAGCGGCTAGCCGATTCGGACTGAGGCGCGCCACGACTATTCCCTTTGGTCCTGTAGGTTGATGGCCACCCGGACCCTGTTACCTTAGGCGCCATCTGAACTGACCCGGAGTTCATGCGATGACTTACGTCGTTACCGAGAACTGCATCAAGTGCAAGTACACCGACTGCGTCGAAGTCTGCCCCGTGGACTGCTTCCACGAAGGGCCGAACTTCCTCGCCATCGACCCGGAAGAGTGCATCGACTGCACCCTCTGCGAGCCCGAATGCCCGGCCGAGGCGATCTATTCGGAGGATGATCTGCCCGCCGAGCAGGAGCATTTCCTCGAGCTCAACGCCGAGCTGGCCCAGAAGTGGCCTGTGATCACGGAAATGAAGGACCCGCCGGAGGACGCCGAGGAGTGGGACGGCAAGCCCGACAAGCTTCAGCACCTGGAGCGCTGAGCCGTCCGCCGCAGCGCGCCCGGATCAATGCCCGGGCGCCCGGCGCACTTCGCTCACGTTACGCAGCCCCGCCAACCGATCCATGATCCGGCTCAACTGAGCCACGTCCCGCACCTCCAGCGTCAGCGTCATGTGCGCGAGCTGATCCTCACGGTCGGTACGCGTGTTCACGCCCGCCACAGGCACCTGCTCGTTGGTAAGCAGAGCGGTCACGTCACGCAGCAGCCCCTGCCGGTCGTAAGCAATGACCTGCACGTCCACGGGATAACGGTGATCACCGGGGCGGTTCCAGCTCACCTCGATGAAGCGTTGGCCGTCCTCCGCCTGCTCGAGCTGCTCCACGTTCGGGCAATCCCGCCGGTGAATGGTCACGCCCTGCCCCCGCGTGATGAACCCGACGATGGGATCGCCCGGTGTCGGCTGACAGCAGCCGGCCATGCGGGTGAGCAGGTTACCCACGCCGTAGATGGTGACGTCGTCGTCCTGGCGATCCTCGCGCTTCTTGCCGCTGCGCCGCGAACGCGGCGGCATCGGCTCCTTGGGTGCTTTGGGCAAAAGCTGATCGCCCACCAGCCCGGCGATCTGCCCGCCGGTGATATCCCCCCGGCCCACTGCGGCGAAGAATTCGTCGAGCCGCGGATACCGCGAGCGCTCGGCGAGACGTTCGAGCTTCACGTCGCTGAGGCCTAGGCGGGATAGCTCCCGCTCGACGATGCTCCGCCCGTCAGCGACGTTCTGTTCGAAGTCCTGCTGGCGGAACCAGGCACGCACCCGTGAACGCGCCTTGGGCGTGACCAGGTAACCCAGCGAGGGGTTAAGCCAATCCCTGCTCGGCTGCCCGTTGCGAGCGGTGAGAATCTCGACCTGATCGCCGTTACGCAGCTCGTAGGTCAGCGGCACGATGCGGCCGTTGGCCTTGGCGCCCCGGCAACGGTGACCCACTTGGCTGTGTACGTGATAAGCGAAATCCAGCGGTGTCGCCCCGCGGGGCAGATCGAAAACATCGCCCTGGGGCGTGATCACGTAGACCCGGTCCTCGAACACCTCCGCCTTGAAGCGGTCGAGGAGATCATCGCCATCCTCTTCCTGGCCGCTGTCGAGGAGCTGGCGCACCCAGGCGATCTTGTTGTCAAAGCCCGGATCCACGCCCCGGCCCTCTTTGTAGCGCCAGTGTGCGGCGATACCCAGCTCCGCCTGCTGGTGCATCTCGCGCGTGCGGATCTGCACCTCCACGTTCTTGCCCTCGGGGCCCACCACCGCCGTGTGCAGCGAACGGTAGTTGTTCTCCTTGGGCGTGGCGATGTAGTCGTCGAACTCCCGCGGGATCGGCTGCCACAGCGCGTGCACCACACCGAGCGCGGCATAGCACTGCGCAACGGTATCGACCTGCACCCTCAGGGCGCGGATATCGAAGAGCTCCTCGAACCCCAGGCCCTTGCGCTGCATCTTCCGCCAGATGCTATAGATGTGTTTCGGTCGGCCCTTGACTTCGGCGGGAATCCCCTCCCCCTCCAGCGCCGTTTCCAGGCGCGCCTGCACCTCTCCGATGTAGCGCTCGCGGTCGACACGCTTCTCCGCGAGCAGCTTGGCGATGCGCTTGTAGGTCACCGGCTCGAGCACGGCGAATGCCCGGTCCTCGAGCTCCCACTTCACCTGCCAGATGCCCAGGCGGTTGGCGAGCGGCGCGTAGAGATCCTGCGTTTCCCGGGCGAGCGCGGTCTGCGCCTCGGCGTCGCGACTGCGCACGGTACGCATGTCGTGGAGGCGCTCGGCGAGTACCAGGAACACCACCCGGATATCCCGGGCGATGGCGAAGAGCATCTTGCGCAGTGCCTCCGAACGGCCGCTCTGTGTCCCCTCCGGCTGCTGGTGGAGCTCGCTGATGACGCCCATGCGCGCGCTGCCATCGACGAGGCTCGCCACGCTGTCGCCGAACGCGTCGCGCACGGCGCTCTCATCGTAAGCGTCGAACCAGGGCAGATCATGCAGCAACGCGGCCGCGACGGTTTCGGCGTCGAGCTTCAGGGCGGAGACGATGTTGGCCACCGTCGCGGCGTGGGCCAGATAGCTCTCGCCGGAAATGCGCTCATGAGCTTCGTAGACGGATTCGGCCGTCCGCCACGCATGCTCGAGCAGCGCTCGCTCATTCTCGTCGGGCGTGTTCGGCAGCCGCTCCACCCAGGACTCGAAAGCCAGGGTGGCGTCGGGGGCGTCTTCCAGCTCGCCGGTGACGTGGACCATCAATCAAACCATGGGCGTCGTGACAAATGGCCATTTTAACGCAAGGTTACTGCGGCATGCGCCAGCCGGTCGCGCGGTTTGCATGGCCTCCCCGCGCCGGGGCAGACTCGCCCGGCGTCCAGGGACAGGGAGCCAGCCTCATGGATGAGAATGTGTCATTACGTCTGCCGCATCCGAGGCGGTGGATGTCGTTCGCCTGGTTCGTACTCGCCATCACCAGCGTCCCGATTGGCGTGCTCACGCTCGGCTGGGAGTTGCAGATTCCCATGGAGACCGTGATCGGGGCCGTGGTGCAGGCGTGGGTGGAGGGCATCGAGACCGAGCCCTTGACCGCCATGGGCTACGGCCTGCTCGGGGTGGCGGCAATCGCCTTCGACCATTGCCACTATCGTTATCAGCGCCGGGCGCGGCTGGTACTCAACTCCGAGGGCATCGCGCTGCGCAGCGGATTGCCCCAATTCATTGCCACCTGGGTGGAACGGCGATGGCCGGTGCGGTGGTCGACGCTGCAGCGGGTGGTTCTCTCGGGCAGAGTGAATCAGCCCCGGCTCACCGTCACGTTCCATTCCCGAGGCGGCCACCGCGTGAGTGTCGACCCCGAACAGTGGCACCCACGTGACGCCACGCCCGAGACGCCGATCTTCCGGCGTTCGCGACGGCGCTCACTACAGTCGCTGGTGGACAAGGACGATGGCCTGCCCCTTCTGCGGGCGCTGCAGGCACTCGGCGTCAACGTGGAAATCGAGCAGCCGAAACCGACTGTCGCCG
>CAZHBN010000287.1:0-5056 GCA_964530405.1 uncultured Ectothiorhodospiraceae bacterium | reverse complement strand
CCCCGAGCGGGAACAAAAAACACATCGATACAAGGGATGTAGGCGTGGGGGTGGCAGATCGTATGCAAACCGGGCAACGGCCCCGGCAGAATGCCCGGTTCGCGATGCCGGGCCGAAGCGACGCCACCCGCGGCCGACCCGTGCGTACGGCCGCATTCATCGTGGCGGCATTGCTGGCGATGCCCGCGGCGGGCGCCGCGGAACGGCCTGCCCTGGCCCTGGGCGACCAGCCCGTCAGCCGCAGTTATCCCCATGCGCCGCGCATCGAGCAGGTGGTCGAGGTGGACGGCTTCGCCCGGTACGCCTTCGAGGCCACCGGGGAGCAGCTCGTGCGCGTGCAGCTCGTCGACCGCCTGGCAGGCCCCGGCCCCATACGGTTTCACCGCACTGACCGCTTTCTCGACCGTGGCGATGCCAAGGTCGTCCTCCATGGTCAGGACGAGGGTACCGGCGACATCGAGCTCACCGCCCGCCCGTTCCGCGAGCTCAACGGCGAAGACCTGCCGCGGCTGCCGGCGCACCGCCTGGTGGAGACCGAGCTCCGGGACTACCAGCGCCGATCCTACTGGATCGAGGTGGACGAACCGCGCACGCTCAACGTGGAGGCGGGAGGCCGCTACCTGGCGGACCTCAGACTCTGGCGCGACGGCCGCTGGCTGGTGGCGGCGGAACCAACGGCGGAAGTCCGGGAACCCGTTACCGGCCAGCCTCTGGAGGTGCGCCGTATCCACACCCGCCTGACACCGGGGCTGTACCGGCTCACGGCCTACGGCGGCCCTGGCAATCCCTGGTCCACGGCATCCGACGACGCCCCCCTGTATCTGCGCGCAGGCATTCCCGAGCTGCCGGCCGAGGGCTGGTCGGTGATGCATGCCAGCCCGTTCGGGGTCGACCGCTACCGCGTGCGCACCCCCGCCAACGTGTTCCGGTTGGCGCTCCCGGAAGCCCGGCCCGCCAGCCTGCGGGTTTCCCCCTACAGCGAGAGCCGCTCGCCCTACCAGGCCCGCGGCGGGCGTTCCGGGCGCATCGACAAGGACGCCCGGGATCCGGAGACCACCGTGCGCACCGGCAACGCCGGACCGGGCCGGCTACGGGACATGCTGATCACGGTGGAGCGCGCCCCCGGGGGCGAGTACCGGCTGGCCTACCTGCACCACGCACGGCGCTACGCCATTCCCGGCGACGCCGGTAGCGCCTGGGTGAGCACCGTCGCCCTCGGCGACCCACAGGACGCCATCGACGCCACCGCCGTCATCGTCCACGATCCGCCCGGCGGGCGGCCGGTGGTGAAGGCTTCACGGGCAATCGAGCTGTCCTCCGGGAAAGTCTGGCACCGCCGGTTCAACCTCCTGGACACCGTGGACCTGCTGGTGGAGGTCCAGGAGGACGGCACCTACGTCGCGGAGGTGGGCACCGACTCCGAGGCCAAGGTGGAGTTGCAGATCGAGCCCCTCGACCGCAGCGCCGCACGCAACTTCCGCACGCGCTGGGACGTGGCCTCCGAGGCCCGCTGGGACCTGGTCGAGGGCTTCTACCGCATTTCCATGCGCCCTCGCCACGGTGACGCCGGCATCGCCGACGTTTCCCTGCACCACACCGCCACGCCACCGGACAGCCTCGGCGCGCCCGAATCAGCGCCGAGGCAGGCGAGCGCCATTTTCGACGGTATCGCCCTGAGCCGGTATGACCATGTCCTGACCAACCGCTACAACCAGGGCCGCTCGGGCCTCACCGTCCGGCCATGGCCGCTCGCGCTGAACACGCCGCTGCCGGTCACTCAGTCCGCCAGCACCTCCCGGCGCTTCCGGGTAAGCAGCGACCGGCCCCGCACCCTGATCGCGGAGACACCGGCGGGCAAGCGTCTCGCCCTGGCCATCACGCCGGATGGCGCCGGTAGTGAGTCGCTGACCGTAGACGGTGAGGCACACGTTCACGTCACCAACGACAGCCCCGAGCCGCTTCTCTATCTGCTGCGCTGGGCACCGGAGCCTACGTCGCCACCGCCGCTGGAGGTGGTGGGTGCGGGGGAAGCCCGCCGGCGGCTGCCGGACTTCCCCGTCATCGAGCCGGGCAAGACGGAGCGGCTGAATCTCTCCCGGCGACAGCAGGCCACCTACGAGCTCGCCGTCGAGACGCCGGCGCTTTACCGCCTGGAGACCACCGGCCTGCTCGCCACGGCCGGCCGGTTGCGCACCCGCACCGTCACCGAGCTCGCCGCCGCCGAGGAGAACGGCATCGGCCGCAATTTCCTCATTCAGCGCTACCTGGGCCGCGGCGACTACCGCCTGTCCGTTGCCGCCAACGGCCGCAGCGCCGGCCCCCTCGGAGTGGCCCTCGAACGCACGCCGGTGCGCGAGGCCGGACAATTACCGCTGGACGGCACGGCCCGCACGTCCGTAGCGCCCGGGGAGGCGGTCCGATACCGGCTCGACGTCCCGGAGACGGGGCGCTACCGAATCAGTGCCAGCGGGCTCGAGCAGCCATTCGCCATCCAGCTCACGGGGCCGGACGGCTGGCCGGTGATACACCCGGGCCGGCGAACGCCCCTCACGCTCAGGCTGCGACCCGGCCCGCATACCCTGACCGTCCTGCCCCAGAGCGTCGCCGCCCGTGCGGTGACCTCGGTGGAGCGCATCGACGAATCACCGGCACCGCTGTCGGGGCACGGGCCTCACGACCTGACGCTGAACCAAACCCGGCACCACACCTGGATGGAGCCCGACGACGAATCGGCACCGCGGACGCCGGACCAGTGGCATTTCAGCCTCGCTGCCGCCATGCACGTACGCCTGGATCTGCCCGCCGGGATGGACGCCGCCCTGAAACACCGGGAGCAGGGGCGCTGGCAGTCTGCGGACGCTGACATCGCCGCGGCCCGAAAAGACTGGCTGGCACTCGGCGCCGGCGACTACCGGCTGGCGGTTCGCAGCCGCCGTCCGGACAACCGGCTGGATTACCACGTGCGCATCGCCACGCGGGAGCTGCCCCTGGGGCAGCGCCGACGGATCGCCGTGCCCGGATCGGTGTCGTTCGTGCTGGATACGCCGCGGCTGGTGAAGATCGGCTCGTTGGGCGGCCAGGACGTCGCCGCTGCCCTGCGGGACGCCTCCGGCGAACGGCTGACGTTCAATGACGACCGGCCCGATGACTGGAATTTCCTGATCAGCCGCCACCTTCCGGCTGGCCGCTACGAGCTGGCCGTCACCGCGCCGGGTAGCGATGGGCACACGACCGTCTCCCTGAACGCGCCCGACGAAGTCACCGAAAACGCGAAGGCCCCCGACAGCGAGCTGGACATCACCGACGGCGACGTCCACATCTACCCGCTGGATCTGCCGACGACCGAGGCAGTCCCTGCCCCCGGCCTGCCGCTGGTGTTCGCCAGCCGTTCCGCCGGCACCCATGGCGTCGCGCTGGAACGCTGGGACGGCACCGCCTGGCGAACCATCACCACCCACACCGGCAAGAAGCTGCACGGCGGCACGGTGCTCACCGCCGACGACCTCGGCCAGGACCACCGCCTGCGCATCTGGGCCCTGGACACCGTTCCCGGGGGCATTCGAGTGACCCTGCGTCTTGGCCGGCAACCGGTGGCACAACGGGAACTCACGGCGGCCCGGCCGTGGCAATTGACGCCGCTGGAGGGCACTGGGTCGAACCTGCGGCTCGCCATGCTGGCCCGCCCGGGGCCACTGCATACCCTCACACCCGGCGATGAGCTCCTATGGGCCACCCCGGGCCGCGCCTTCCAGCCGGTCCACGAGGGCTGGATACCGGCGCGGGACCGGGCGGTATGGGTCATGGCTCCGTCGGGGCTGTCGACGCTCGACGCCGAGGTCGTCTCCCTCGCCCCCGGCTCCACCCGCACGATCCCGGTTGACGCCCGAGACCCCCTGCCGCTGCGCGTTCAGGGCGACGATACCCGGCGGCTCCGTCTCTGGATGGCCACCAGCACCGCCCACCTGCCCGAGCTGCGGCCGCGAACGCCCCAGGCGGGCATCGCCGCGACGCCGGGCCGGCGATCGGCGGTGGCCATCGCCCTGCCCGGTAACCGGCTCGATGACGGTGGCCTGGCGTTGCGCCTGGTGGACGCCGCCGGCGAGGCGCCCGTGACAGTCAGCGCACATGCGCTAACAGCGAAAGAACCGGTCGTCGCGGCGGCGGGCAGCACACAGATCCACCTGCCCGCCGGCACGGCGGTGGCAGTGACAGGCCCCGACGGCGCTGCAGAGATCGCCCTGACCGCCCCCGCCCGCGTGGCCGGCGCACTGGCCACCGGGGACACCGTCCGCCAGATTCTCTGGACGGGCGGGCATGCCCGCAAGATGCACACGCGAAGCGCCGCGGACATGCTCTGGCTGGCGAATCCCGGCGACCGTGCCGAAACGGTGAGCCTCGATTGGCGGCCCATTGAACGTTTCCGGAACCTGGTCCCGGGCCGGTTTGCAGCGTACGAGCCCACGTTCAACGGGACACTGGCAGTGCCCGTCAATGTCCCGGCTGGGTTCAAGGGCCGTGTTCACGTGGCAGGCGCCGTGACAGAGGCTCAGTTCGTCGCTGACGACGGCGGCAGTCCCCCGCCGCGGGAGGGCACCGGCTCCGTGACGATCACCGGGCCCGGCGTGCTGCACGTCACCCACGTCGATGCCCCGTTCGGGATCTGGCTCGCCGGCAGTGACGGCAGCCTTTCGGGCTGGCGGCACACCGAGACCCTGCCCCTGGAATCCCCGCGACTGCTGAGCCTGCGCGGCGGCAGGCCGACGCTGATAGCGCTGAACCGGCCGGCAGGCGGCACCGAGCACCGCTGGCTCGACGTCGAGAACGGCATCGACGCTGTGCTCCCGGCAGGCGACACCCGGGTGCGCACCATGGGCGAGGCACCCGCGATGCAGCTGACCGAGGCCACCGCCATGCCGGCGGGCCTGGGCGAGGCGGTGCGGTTGGGGCCGGGGGAGAGCCGGGCGTTCGTCTTCGAGCTCCAGCAGGCACGCACCGTGGGGCTCGGGGTGAAGGCGGACCGCGAGGTGATCCGCGCCGTCCTGGTGGACGAACACGG
>CAZHBN010000286.1:1683-5089 GCA_964530405.1 uncultured Ectothiorhodospiraceae bacterium | reverse complement strand
GCGGCGTCGGGCACGTATGGCAGTGTCACCCGCGGCAACGTGGCGACGTACGACGGCCAGGTACGCGCCTTTCCCGCCGCTTCCGGCGATCTGACGGTGCAGGATCCGAATGCGCCCCGTGACCTGACGCCGAGCAATCTGAATGAGCCCGATCCGGACGGCGACGGTGTGGCCACGAGCGACGAGGAGGCCGCCGGCGACGCCAACGGCGACGGCATCGCCGATGCGCTGCAGCCGACCGTGGCCAGCCTCATCAGCCCGGTGTCCGGGCGGGTGGTCGCTGTCGAAGTGGGTCAGGCCTGCGGGCAGATCGCGTCGTTCGAGATCGTCGACGCCGCGAGTCTCGGTCTCGACGATGCCGGCTATGCGTATGCGGACGGTGTCGCGGTTGTGGAGCTGGACTGCGCCGCCGCCGAGGTGGTGCTTTCGGTGCCGGGGGCGACGGTTTCCGAATTCCCCGTCGTGCGCGGCCTTGGACCGGAGGCGGGCACGAGCGCCCCCGAGCATTGGTTCGAATGGCCGGGCGCGGTCCTCGATGCCGATGCGCCAGCGGTGACCGTGAACGTCCAGGACGATGGCCTGGGCGATCTCGCCGATGCGGCTGGTACCGTGCGTGTGCGGATAGGGTTGGCGGAGGACGTCAACGGTGACGGGGACGCGGTTCCGACGGCCGATGAGGCGCTGGTGGGTGATGGTAATGGTGACGGCATCGCCGATGCGGATCAGGCCGCCGTAACCAGCCTGATCAGCCCGCTCACCGGGCGGCCGGTGACGGTAGAGGTTCCGGTGGCCTGCGGGCCGACGGCCATTGTCAACGTCGAGGATGCTGCGACGCTGGGAACGGATGCCGGCTACAGCTATCCGGACGGGCTCGTCACCGTCGGCCTCGATTGTGCCGGCGCGGAGGTCACGGTTACCTGGCCCGGGGCATTATTCGCGGGATTCCATGCGGTGCGTGGATTTGACCCGACAGGCTGGTTCGACTGGCCCGGTGCCTCGCTTGATCCCGCCGGGGAGCGTGTGAGCGTCACCATCGCCGATGGCGATTCGGGGGACATCGATGCGGATCCCGGCAGCGTGCGCGCACGCATCGGGCTTGCGGCGGACGAGGACGGTGACGGCGACGGCGTGCCGACGGATGTGGAGGCCGGGGGCGGCGATAGTAACGGTGATGGTATCCCCGACGCCGAGCAGGCGGACGTCGCGAGCACCATCAGTCCGGTGACCGGGAACCGCGTCGTGCTCGAGGTCGGAGGCCAGTGCGCGCGCATCGATGCGTTCTCAGTGGTTCGGGCCGGGGATGTCGCACCCGCCGACGGCGAACGGCTTTACCCTCGCGGGCTGGCACGCTTCGAGCTGCCCTGCGCGAGCGCACTGGTGACGCTAACCTACGTCGGCGAGCAGATCGGCGCTCGGGAGACAGTGCGCAAGTACGGTCCGCTCGCCCCTGACTTCGCCGATGATTCGGTCTGGTACCCCCTGCGCGGGGCCGTTATCGACAGGGCTGGTGGCTGGATACGCTTCTCGCTCACCGATGGTGAGCGCGGAGACGCCACTGGGGTAGATGGGCGCATCGTCGACCCGGTGGGGTTGGCCGTGCCGTCGTCGGGACCGGTGAGTATCCCCGTCGGCGGCGGCGTGTGGGGCGTGCTGCTTGCTCTGGGGCTGTGGCTGGTCGGTCTGCAGGGTCACCGGCGCCGGCGCTGAACCGGAACGACGTCGCCGCCGGGGTCACCCCCGGCGGCGGGCCTGCAGAGTGGTCGAAGGGCATGTCGCTGCCCGGTTGCGGGAGACCTTGACGCGATGAATGCGCGCTGTGTTGCGAAAAAAGCAACGCTTGGCGCATTGCGGTGGCAACAACGTGCACACTACGGTTGTGACAGTCCCGCCGCACATGCCGGTCACGGTGATCGGTCGAACGACTAGATACCGGCGGGGCGCACCAACAGACGCAGGAGGAAGAACGACATGTCCCTCAAACGCCTGCTCGAGCGTCTCGCCGTCGCCGCAGTCGCACTGGCCGTCAGCGCCGGCGCACATGCCGCCACCACCGTGAACCTCAGTTACAACGGCGCGCCGGATGCGGACAAGAACGCCGTTCATCTGTTCGCCAGCAACTTCAAGCGCCTCGTCGAGGAGAAGACCGACGGCGCCGTCGAGATCAAGCTCTACCCCAACAGCATGCTCGGTGAGGAGCAGGCGCGCATGGAGCAGGTGATGAACCAGCCCATGCTCAACATCGCCTCCTTCGCCGGTGTCTCGCCGCTTTTCCCCGAGATCTTCGTCACCTCGATTCCGTTCCTTTTCGAGGACTTCGCCGCCGCCCGGCAGTTCTTCGACGAGGGCAAGTTCTGGCAGGCCGCCCGTGAGGAGTGGCGCGATCGCACCGGCACGCGCATGCTCGCGGTGGTCGAGGAGGGCGGGTTTCTCGCCTTTACCAACGACGAGCACCCGATCCACGATCCGTCGGACTTCGAGGGCTTGCGTTTCCGCGCCATGGACAAGAGCCAGGTGGCGCTCTTCGAGGCCTTCGGCGCCTCGGGCACGCCCATCCCCTGGACTGAGGTCTACATGGCGCTGCGCACCGGTGTGGCCGACGGGCAGATGAATCCGCCCATGTACATCATCCTGGGCAGCCTTCACGAGGTGCAGAAGTACCTCACCCTCGCCAATATCCAGTACTCCGACCAGTTCCTGGTGGCCAATGACGCCCTCATGCAGGGACTCTCGGAGGACCAGCGCCAGGCCGTCGAGGCCGCCGCTGCCGAGGCGAATCGCATCAACCGCGAGGCGGTGCAGGCGAAGGTCGCAGAGCGCGTGGATTTTCTCGCCGAGCACGGCATGGAAGTCTATCGCCCCACTGACGAGGAGCGCGCGCGTTTCCGCGAGGTTGGTCAGCCCGCCTACATGGACTGGCTGCGCGAGCAGGGCATCGACGAGCGCTGGATCGAGATGGCCCTGGACGATACCGGCCTCGACGCCATGGCGTCCGAGTGACCGTCCGCGGGGGCTTTTGCCCCCGCGTGCCCGCTGGACAGCCGACGGATTCCACCGATGCGTGACCGGATCGCCAACTATCTGCGCCTGGCTGCTCTCGCCACGGCGGGCGTGCTGCTCGTGGTCAACCTGGCCGTTGTCAGCCATGGTGTCGTCACCCGCTATGTCATGGGCGGTTCGCCGATCTGGAGCGACGAGCTCTCGCGTTACCTCATCATTGCCACGGTCATGCTGGCCGCCGGCGCGGTGTGGAACGAGGGATTGCACATGCGTGTGGGCATTCTCGAGCGCCTGCTGCCGCCGCACGCCGGGCGCGCGGTGCGCGCCTACCAGTGGCTGCTGACCCTGGCGCTCGCCGGCTTCGGTGCCTGGATCGGCTGGCAGTACGCGTGGTCGGTGAGCGCTTTCC
>CAZHBN010000286.1:0-1583 GCA_964530405.1 uncultured Ectothiorhodospiraceae bacterium | reverse complement strand
GTGGTGGGCTTCGCGTTCGTGGATCTCTCGCTGCTGCCGCGCATGTTGCCGCAGCAGTTCTTCGGCGGTATCAACGCGTTCTCGCTCATGGCGATTCCGCTTTTCATCCTCGCGGGCAACCTGATGAACGCCACGAGCCTGACGCAACGCCTGATGGACCTGGCACGCGCGCTCGTGGGGCATCTCCGCGGCGGGCTGGGTTACGTGAACGTCGTCGCCAGCGTGTTCTTCGCGGGGGTCAATGGCTCGGCGGTGGCGGATACCTCCGCGCTTGGTACGCTGCTCGTACCGGCGATGCGACGCGAGGGCTACAGCGCGCCGTATGCGGCGGGGCTGACGGCGGGCAGCTCGCTCATCGGGCCGATCATCCCCCCGAGCATCTTCATGATTCTCTATGCCGCGCTAACGAACACGTCGGTGGGGGATCTCTTCCTCGCCGGTGTCGTGCCCGGGCTGGTGCTGGGGGCGGCGTTCATGGCCATGAATTACGTCTACGCGCGCCGCGCTGCGATACCCGTACGCGCGCAGAGTCCCGCCGCCGGGGAGCTCGGCCGGGCGTTCGTCGCGGCGCTGCCGGCGCTGGCGGCACCGTTCATCATCGTCGCCGGTATCGTCGGCGGCCTGGTCACCCCCACGGAGTCCGGCGCGCTGACAGCCCTGTACGTGCTCGTGGTCGGCAGTCTCATGGGGGGCGCCTCCTGGCGGGCACTGCTCGCCGCGGTGATGGACACGGTGCGGCTGACCTGTGCCATCTTCCTGATCATGGCGGCCGCCGCCGTGGTGAGCTGGCTGCTCTCCTATGCCCAGGCGCCCGAACGGTTCGCGGCAATGCTTGCACCACTCGCTGACCGACCCGTGCTGGTGCTGTTCGCGCTGAGCGCGATTACGTTCGTCACCGGCATGTTCATGGAAGAGATCTCCGCGCTCATGTTGCTGACGCCGGTATTCCTGCCGGTGGCGATGAGCGCCGGCATCGATCCGGTCCATCTCGGGATCGTGGTCACGCTCAATATCACCATTGCGCTCATCACACCCCCCATGGGGGCGTGCGTATTCGTCGCTGCTGCGGTAAGTCGCCTCGATATCGCAGCGCTGTTCCGGACGATCTGGCCGTTCGTGCTGGTGGCGCTCGCCGTGCTGGTCGTGCTGATCTGCTTTCCCGCGCTGTCGCTCACGTTGCCCGGGCTTTTTCGCTGATTCTTTGCCGAGCAATACCCCATTGACTGAATCATGGACATGAACTTCCCCCCGATTCCCGAGCTATCGGAACCCGAGTGGTCCGCCGTCGGCCAGGTGCCGATTGACGAGTCCGACGAGCCGCTGGTGCCGCTAGGGCTTGCCCCGGAGCGCATCCAGGCACTGCCCGCGTACTATCTCGACGGCATTCCCGGGGCCGTGCCCGTGTGCTATGCCCGTGCGAGCGTCCGCGAGCGGCTGCTCGCCGTGGCGGATCGGCTGCCCGCGGGCTTGCGCCTGGTGGTGCTCGACGCGTGGCGACCGTTCGGCGTACAGCAGTATCTCTACGACCACCTCCAGACGGTGTTGCGCGAAATGCGTCCGGATCTGGACGACGACGAGATCGC
>CAZHBN010000285.1:0-5124 GCA_964530405.1 uncultured Ectothiorhodospiraceae bacterium | reverse complement strand
GCCCGGACCGGATCATCGTCGGCGAGGTGCGCGGCGCCGAGGCGCTGGACATGCTCCAGGCCATGAATACCGGCCACGACGGCTCGCTTACCACGATTCACGCCAACACGCCCCGGGACGCGCTCACCCGCATCGAGAGCATGGTGGCGATGAGCGGCGTGAACCTGCCCCAGCGGCCACTGCGGGCGCAGGTCGCCTCGGCCATCGACGTGGTGTTGCAGGTCGAACGCCAGGAGGACGGTCGGCGCCGACTGGTCAGTGTCCAGGAGATCAACGGCCTGGAGGAAGAGATGATCACCATGTCGGAGATCTTCCGCTTCGAGCGGCGCGGGCTCGATGAGTCGGGCAACGTGCTCGGACAGTTCACCGCCACGGGGATCGTGCCCGGGTTCCACGAGCACCTGCGCCGGCGCGGGCTCGATCTCGGCCTGGAAGCGTATCAGCCGGTCGTGGGAGGTGGACGATGAACTGGGAAATCTCCGACGAGGTGATCGTCACCGGCATGATCGCCATCGCCGTGTTCCTGCTCGTGCAGGCGTTCATGCTGCCCGCCTTCGGCGAAAACCGGCAGGCCCGTAAACGTCTCAGGAACCGCCTGCGCTCGATGAGCGATGAGGGTGGCACGGGCGTGTCGCTGGTGCGCCAGAAGTATCTCCGCGAGCTCACCCCCGTGGAACGCGCGCTGGAGGCGTTGCCTGGGATGCAGCGCCTGGAGCAGTTGCTCGAGCAGGCGGGACGCCAGACGCCGGCCTATCGGGTCACTCTGGTGTCAATCGCTCTGGGGGTGATTACCGGCGCGGCGGTGGTGTTGCTTACCGCCAGCGGTTTCCTCGCCGTCATCGCGGGGCTCGTGGCGCTGACGCTGCCGATCTGGCGTCTGATCGTGGCGCGTGGCCAGCGCCTCGCCCGCTTCGAAGAGCAGTTCCCCGATGCCTTGGTGATCATGGCGCGCGCGCTGCGTGCCGGCCATCCGTTTACCGGTGCCCTGATGCTCGTGGGCGAGGAGATGCGCGACCCGGTAGGCAAGGAGTTCACGACCACCTTCACCGAGATCAACTACGGCGGCGATGTGCGCACGGCGCTGGCCGGGCTGCTGGAGCGCGTGCCCAGTGTCACGGTCATGGCCTTCGTCAGCTCGGTGCTCATTCAGCGCGAGACAGGCGGCAATCTCGCCGAGCTGCTGGATCAGCTCGCGGATGTCGTGCGCAAGCGTTTCCGCTTCAAGCGCAAGCTTCTCACCTTGTCCGCGGAGGGCAAGATGGCCGCCTGGATACTCTCGCTGATGCCCTTCGTGCTCGCGGCGGCGCTATCCGTGGTCAATCCCGATTTCATTCCCATGCTCACCGGTGATCCCACCGGGCGGAAGCTGGTGATCGGGGCCTTCGTGCTGATGATGCTGGGGATTCTCTGGCTCAAGCGCATTGTGCGCATCGACGCGTGAACCCGGGAGGGACGGACCATGGACGACTATCTCAGCGCATTGTTCGGCCTCGTCGAGGGCGTGTCGGCGCGGCCGGAAATGGCCCAGATGGGATTCGCCATCATGCTCGGCGTGGCGGTGTTCACGCTGATGCTCGCGGGGGTGCTCCTGGTTTCGGGGCTGACGAGCCCGCTGCGCCGCCGCCTTCAGGCGCTCGCACCGGAGGGGGATACGTCGGAAGCCACCGACCAGGGGGGCGCCGGGAAGATCGTCCAGCCCCTGGGCCGCTATCTGGTGCCGAAGGGCCGTGCGGAGCGTGCCCGTGCCCAGGAGCGGCTCCGCCACGCGGGATTGCGCGGCAATGGCGCGCTCGCCACCTTCTACGGCGCCAAGCTGGCGCTGGCGGTGCTGTTGCCCTTGCTTGCGTTCGTGGTGACGACCGCGTTCCGGCTACCGGAGACGGCGAGCATGCTTTTCACCGCGGCGGCGGGCATCGCCGGATTCGTGGCGCCGAGTCTGTGGCTGGATCGCCGCATCAAGCGCCGCACCACGGCGATTGCCCGTGCGCTGCCCGACGCGCTGGACCTGCTGGTGGTCTGCACCGAGGCGGGACTGGGGCTGGCGGCGGCGATTCAGCGCGTGGCTGATGACCTTGCCGTGAGCCACCCGTTGCTCTGCGAGGAGCTCACGCTGTTCAACATGCAAACGCGCGCCGGTATGGACAACCGCGAGGCGCTGCGGGATCTCGAGGATCGTACCGGCGTCGAGGACGTGCGCGCGCTGGTGACGACATTGCTGCAGAGCATGCGTTTCGGTACCAGCGTGGCGGCCACGCTGCGCATCTACTCCGAGGAGCTGAGGGACAAGCGCATGCAGCGTGCCGAGGAACGCGCCGCGAAGGTGGGCACGAAGATGCTCTTCCCGCTGGTGCTGTGCATATTTCCGAGTTTCTTCGTGGTGACGCTGGGGCCGCCGATTCTCGGCGCAATGGCCGCGCTCGGGGCGCGTTGACCGGTCGGGGACGACCGAGAGGGGGTATCGGTATGGGAACGCTGAATCGGGGCATGAAGGCGGGCGCAGTGCTCGCGCTGAGTCTGACGCTGCTCGCCTGCGCGGCGACGCCACAGAAAAGCGACGGCAACGGGGGCGCCTACAGCGCACTCTATGACGGTGAATCCACGGCTGCATTCGGCACCAGCTTCCCGGCGGGTTCCCCCGCCGAGGCCAAGGCCCGGGGTGATGCGGCCGCCAAGGCGGGCGACTGGGACAGGGCCCTTTTCGAGTATATCCGTGGCCTGGAAATGGCTGAGGAACCGTCACCGGCGGTGCTCTACCGAATCGGTGCCATTCATGATCGTCGCGGCAATGCGGAGCTCGCGGAAGCGGCCTATCGTTGGGCATTGAGGGTCGAGCCCAAAGAGCACTCCGCCCGGATCGCGCTGGGCATCCTGCGGCTGCGCCAGCGTGCCTACGGCGAGGCGCGTCAGGCGCTGGAAACCGCCGTGGACGAAGGGGCGCGCTCCTGGCGTGCGCAGAATGCCCTGGGCGTGCTCGCGGATCTGGACAGCCGTTTCGCTGCGGCCAAGAAGCACTACGAGAACGCCCTCGAGATCAATGCCGGCTCGGCGGTGATCCTTAACAACCTGGGCTATTCCCGGTATCTCGCCGGCGACTGGTCCGGTGCGCGGGAGGCGCTGGAGCGTGCACTGGCCGCCGATGCCGAGCACAAGCTCGCGTGGCGGAATCTGGGTCTCGTGCACGTACGCGAGGGTCGCTACGAGGAGGCCCTGGCTGCCTTCCGGCATACCCAGCCCAGTGCCGAGGCCTATAACGACATGGGGTACGTCGCCATGCTCGACGGTGACGCGGAGATGGCGGCACGCCTTTTCGACGAGGCCATGAGGGTGTCGCCCACCTTCTACGAAACCGCCAGCGAAAACGCCACGCGGGTGCGCGGGCGCATGGACGATAGCGAGCACGGGCGGGAATCGGCGCGTTGACGCGGGGACTGCTGACGGACACCGAGTGTCCGGGAGGGGGTGACATGAAAACGGGTAATCGATTCCGGCAGGCGGGTACGGAGCTGGTGGAGTTCGCGATCACCGCGCTGCTGCTGTTCATGCTGCTGTTCGGGATCATCGAGTTCAGCATCGTGCTCTTCGACAAGGCCACGATCACCAACGCCAGCCGCGAGGGGGCGCGCACCGGCATTCTCTTCCGGCCCGATCCGCGGGACACCGGCGTGGAGAATGCGGTCATCGAGGCGGCGGTACGCGATTACGCGGAGGCGTACCTCATCTCGCTCGGGGGCCCGGCGAGCCTTAGCGTGCAGATACAGCGCACCGATCTGGACGGTGACGGGGTCTTCAGCGCCGGCGACGAGCTCAGCGTCACCGTCGATTATCCGTACGACTTCCTGATACTGCCCCAGTTCGCCAACTCGGTCGCGGATATGACCCTGTCGGCGACCGCTGCCATGAGGGCCGAGTGATGAGTGCCCGGGCTCGCAACACGCTCCGGCTGCCTGCGGGGGCACCGCCGCGGGCGCAGCAGGGTATCTCCCTGGTGCTGATGGCCGTATCCGTCGTCACGCTGTTCGGTTTTGCCATGCTCTCCATTGATGGCAGCAACCTGTACGTGGCGCGTAACGAGCTGCAGAATGCCGCGGATGCCGGCGCCCTCGCCGGCGCCCGCTGGCTTTACCTGGACGATGGCAGCGCCGTCAATCCCAATGCCAACCAAATAGCATCGGATACGGCGGCGTCCAACGACAGCCAGGGAGACCCGGTGGAGGTGACGCGTGTGCGGCGCGGGCACTGGAGCTTCGCCACGCGCACGTTCACGCCGAATCCTTCCCTGGAGCCCGTGGAGCTGTTCGGCCGGACTACTGCCGAGCTCGACGCCGATCCAAACTTCATCAATGCGGTCGAGGTGGTGACCGAGCGTAACGCGACGCCCGTCGCTGCGTTCTTCGGTTACATTTTCGGGCATTCCGAGTACCAGAGCGCGGCACGGGCGGTGGCGTACATCGGCTACGCCGGCGACCTGCGGCCCTTCGACGTGGATCAGCCCATCGCGCTGTGCGAGGAAAAGCTGCTGCAGCCCGACGGGTCCTATGACTGCAGCGTTGGCCGGTTCATCCCGAGCTCCTCCAACAATAACTACAGCGAAACCGGTGGCTGGACCTCGTTCAGCCAGGACAATGCCTGCCAGGGCGGAACCAATACCAGCGAGATGCGCTCGCTGGTATGCGGCAACGGCAACCCGGAGTCGCTCACCCTGGGCAAGGATATGGCCACCCTGGGTGGCCAATCCCACGCGACCTTCAATGATTTCGAGGCCTGCTGGTCCACGGGAACCGGCGAGACGGCGCTGTGGAACATGACGTTGCCGGTCATTCAGTGTGACGGAAACAACCCGGGGCCCTGTAACCGGCTGGTCGGCGCGGTGAACGTGAACGTCGCCTGGGTGGTGGACCAGGCCAACAACATCGACCGGGATGCGCCCACGCAGATGGAGCTGCCCGACTGGAATGCCGACGGCCAATCCGACGGCACATGGTCGAACAACGATCCGGACGGCCGCGTGCGCTGGGACGACTTCGTCGAGACGTTCAACATTCGCCGGCAGGATGGCGAGATCGCCCGATGGGATCCCGATCCCCAGGTCAGCGGCTGGCAGCAGAAGACGATCTACTTCCTGCC
>CAZHBN010000284.1:0-5146 GCA_964530405.1 uncultured Ectothiorhodospiraceae bacterium | reverse complement strand
GTCCCAGGGGATCATGGCGGGCGCCGGTGATGTCGGCCTGCCCAACGGTCAGCCGGTGGACGAGTGGGGGATCCGCGTGTGGGGCTGCCGGCCGGTGGGTGCGAATGTCGCGCGCGGGGGGGCGACCAACAGCCCCGCGGCCGTGTACGCGCTCAGCAAGTACCTGGAGTGGCTGGATCGCTATGCGCCCCCCGAGGCCTCCAACATGAATTTCACCGAGGCCGGCCCGGTTCCGGCACAAGGGCACATTGCCCAGCAGATCTTCTGGTACACGGCGTTCACCGCGGACATGAACAAGCCCGGCTTGCCGGTGGTCAACGCCGACGGCACGCCCAAGTGGCGGATGGCACCGTCGCCCCATGGTGCGTACTGGGAGGAGGGTATGAAGCTCGGTTACCAGGACACCGGCTCCTGGACGTTTTTCAAGCATACCGATGCCAGGCGGCGCAAGGCGGCGTGGCTGTACGCGCAGTTCACCGTCTCCAAGACAGTGTCGCTGAAGAAGACCCTGGAAGGGCTCACGCCTATTCGTCGTTCGGATATCGAAAGCGAGGCCATGACCGAGGTGGCGCCGAAGCTCGGCGGCCTGGTGGAGTTCTACCGCAGCCCCGACCGCGAGAACTGGACGCCCACCGGCATCAACGTGCCCGACTATCCCAAGCTCGCCTCGCTGTGGTGGCGGCACATTGGCCGCGCGGTCTCCGGCGAGGCATCGCCGCGGGAGGCGCTGGACCAGCTCGCCGCCGCGCAGAACGACGTGATGGACGAGCTCTCGCAGTCCGACGACTACAGTTTCTGCAAGCCATCGCTGTATCCCGAGCGCACCCGGGAGTACTGGCTCGACCAGCCCGGTGCTCCCAAGCCGAAGCTCGACGACGAGAAACCCCGAGGGAAGACTATCCCCTACGACGAGCTCGTGCGCAGCTGGCAGTAGGCACGGTTACGCGGTGCCGAGCACCCGTCGATACTACGACGTGGTCGGCGGGTGAGTCGGCTCGCGGCGCCAGCTCTCCTGGTGCTCTAGCGACGGGGCAGCGCTATCTCCAGCTCGAGCAATCGAAAGGAGAGCGACTTGCCGTGTCCATCAAGGTTCAATGCGCCGTTGACGCCGCCTTGAAGCACGGCGTCGATGACGAAGTTGGCGCCGGCGAGCTGGGGGAGCAGGTACCGGCGTACGCGTGTTGCACCACGGTGCGCGAAGAGCTTCAGTAACCGCTCTTCGGTCACCTGTTCGACGATGGCGTCGTAGTCGTTCGGGTCATAGGCGAATAGCGAGAGGTTCAGGCGGTTACCCTTGTCGCCGGCCCTGGAATGGGCGAGACGGTGGAGAGCGATCCGGTGCGTTGTCATGGCGTTACCTCCATGGGCCCCGCCCCGCTGTGAGTGACGTCGAGGCCGATCACCTTCGTTGGTACCTGTGCCCGCGGCACCAGGAATGACACAGTCGCCACCGTCTGCTCATGACGGCGCCGTACGCCGCCGCCGCCGGCGGGTCCCGCACAGTACAGGGCGAGCAGTTCCTGCGTGGCCCGCTCAACGCAGTCGAGATCGTGGTGCGCCACCGCGAGGCGAAGGCGTATCTCGCGCGGTGTTGGCAAGCCATCGGTCGCTTGCAGTGTGCCGTCGTCGTCGCCGAACACGCTCACGTGGCCGATGAAGTCGAATCGGCGGCGCAGGCTCGCGGGACAGCATCGGGCAAGACGCTCCTGCAGGGTCCGGGCCGCCAGTCGTGCCCGTTCGAGTGCGTTGGGGCCGGCGTACGATATTTCGGCCTCGCCCTGCCAGCCGGCTGCATAGCAGACGGTCGCCTTTAGTCGCTCGGGTGCCGGCTTGCCGCGTATCCCCGTCACTGACACCCGGTTCGGTGCCTGCTGTCGGATACTGACGTTGGAAAGATCGATCACGACATCGGGCGTGATGTAGTTGGCCGGGTCGTGGACTTCATAGAGCAGCTGCTCCTTGACGGTCTGCGTTGTAACGATTCCGCCGGTGCCGCTCGGTTTTGTCACGACGATGTGCCCGTCCTGCTCGACTTCCACGATCGGGTAGCCGAGCGCGGCCATACCGGGAACGTCCTTGTAACCCGGATCGGCGAAATACCCCCCTGTGATCTGTGCCCCGCATTCCGCCAGATGCCCCGCGATCGTACCGGCGGCGATGCGGTCCCAGTCGTTCCACTGCCAGCCGTAGTGGTGCACGAGCGGTG
Organism: uncultured Ectothiorhodospiraceae bacterium; assembly: GCA_964530405.1. Lineage (GTDB taxonomy): Bacteria > Pseudomonadota > Gammaproteobacteria > Nitrococcales > Nitrococcaceae > Arhodomonas. Next base: position 2,940 of record CAZHBN010000284.1, on the reverse strand, counting down.
CCAGCGCGAGCACCGGATCCGCCACCCGTCCGGTAACAACCACGTGGGCGCTCTGCTCCAGGGCCCGGACGAGGGCGGGGGCGCCCAGATAGGCATTCGCCGACAGGATCGCATGCCCCTCGGGCAGCGACTCACTCTCTGCATCCCACGCCAGCAGATCCAGCTCGCCGAGTCTGCAGCGGAGGTCGTCTCCGGCCACCATGCCGATACGCGCTTCGGGGCCGTCAGTTTCCTGCAGCAGCGCCGCGATGCGGTCGCAGGCGGCCCGGGGGTTGGCCGCCCCGAAGTTGCCGAGCACCGGTATCCGGTGCGTCACGCAGCGCGCCAGAACGGGCCGCAGATAGTCCTCGAGCAAAGGCTCGTAGCCAGCCTCCGGGTTAGCCGCCATCGCTCGCTGGGCGGCAGCCAGGGTTCGCTCACCGAGCGTCTCGAACATCAGTGCGCACGGAAGCTCCCGCCGGATCAGCTCGTCCACCACGGCTGCCGCGGCATCGGTGCGATCGCCCGAGAAACCGGCGCCACAACCCACGAGAAACGTCATCGGGTGTGCCCTCCCTTGGCGCTCGCCGCCGTGCGCGGTGTGGTGGAATCCGCGAGCGTGCCTTCCCGTCGCCGTACTGCCAGATAAAGGGTGACCAGCGCTGCGAAGGCGAGCAGTGTTGTGAGCCAGCCGGGCGTGAGCGCCAGGGCAATGGTAGCGGCCAGCATCGCTGTGCTCAGGGCACGGCTCGGGCCCAAACGCACCCCCGAGACGAGGGTGGCGAAGGCCAATACGAAGGACAGCCCCTGGCAGGCGGCCAGTGCGATGTCGGTCGCACTGCCGAAGCCGGCGATCGCGGGGTAGATGATCATCACGAACGGGATCACGTACGTGGTAGCCCCCAGCCGCACGGCCTGACCGGCTGCCGGCAGCCAGCTCGTCTGCGCGATTCCGGAGGCGACGAATACCGCCACGCACACCGGCGGCGTGATTACCGAGATGGTCGCGAAATAGAAAACGAACAGATGCGCGATCAGCGGTTCGAACCCCAGCTCCGTGAGCGCCGGCGCGAGAACCGAGGAGACGAGCACGTACGCCGCCGTGGTGGGAATGCCCATGCCCATGATCAGGCAGATGCCCGCGACAATGGCGGCGACGAGCATGCTGGAGTGCCCGGCGAGATTCACGATCATGGTTGCCAGGGTCACGCCAATGCCCGTCATGTTGATCATGGATACCAGGATCTGCGCGCCCGCGAGAAGCACGCCGATGATCACCATGCCCCTGCCGGCATCGGCGACACCGCTTACCAGTCCGCTCAACATCGTTCGCGCTGGTGTGCCCGCGCGCAGAGAAAAGCCGACAAAGCTCAATACGATCACGACGATGCCGAAGAATGCCGCCGTCTGAATCGAGCGCCCGGTCAGCACCCCGTAGAACAACCCACCCAACGCGCCGAGAATCGGCACGATTCGCTCGGGCCGCAGGATGGTCGCCCAGGCCGGCATCTCGGCTTCCGGTACCACTGGGAGGTCGCGGCGGAGCGCGACGAGGTGGACGGTAAGAAACACCGCCGTGTAGAAAAGGATCGCCGGGATAACGGCGGCCAGAACGATGCGGATATAACTCTCACCGAGAATTTCGGCCATCACGAACGCCGCGGCACCGAGGATCGGCGGGGCGATCTGACCGCCCGTCGAGGCGACCGCCTCCACCGCCGCCGCCAGCGGTGCCGGGTAGCGAAGGCGCTTCATCAACGGAATGGTGAAGTTGCCGGTCGTCGCCACGTTGGCAACGGCGCTGCCGCTGACCATCGCGAACAGACTCGAGGCCACGGTCGCTACCTTGGCGGCGCCGCCCGGGCTACGGCCGCCGAGGCGGACCGAGACGTCGATGAAGGTCTGACCGCCACCGGTATGCAGCAACAGGCTGCCGAACAACACGAAGCCGGCGATGGTGGTCGCCGCGACGCCGAGCAGCAGGCCCCAGATGCCGAGATCGCCGAGAAAGAGGGTCTCGGTGACGAAAGCCGGACCGAACCCGCGATGGGCCAGTGCGCCGGGGAGCAGGTCGCCGAAGAACGCGTAGGCGATGCCGAGCACGACCAGTGACGGAAAGAGCCACCCGATGGCGCGGCGGGAGATCTCCAGGATGGTGATCACCAGGCCCGTGGTCATGACCATGTCCATCGGCGTGGCCCAGGGCAGCTCCGTGAGGATGCGTTCGTGGTTGAGCACGACATACCCGCAAGCCATCACAGTCACGGCGGCCAGCACCAGATCGAGGATCAGCGTTGCCCGCCGAAGCCGTGGGCCGGCAGGCAGCGGATAGACGGCCAGCCCGAGAAGCAGAACCAGCGCGAGAAAGGTCCCTCGCTGCACCAGGCTCGGAAACTGACCGAACGCGGATGTGTAGAGAATGAACCCGCCGAGCGCGAGAGCCAGCGAGGTCACGAGTCGATTGCGCATGGTCCTGCTCCCCGAGATGGTGTCGGCTTACCGCGGCATCAGCTTCTCGGGAATATCCATGTTCTGTTCCCGGAAATACCGGGCGGCACCGGGGTGCAGGGGGACGGTGCCGTGCTTCAGGGTCATGGCCCCGAGATCGGCGCCCTTCACGGTCGAGAAGGCGTTTGCCTGGGGGGCCTGGTGTTCCATGACCGCCTTGACGATCTGGTAGGCCGTTTCCTCGCTCAGTCCCGGGCGTGCGTGCACGGCTACCCCGAAGGCCCAGGTGGAGTAGGCAGGGATGCCTTCCGCGGCGCCGGGGGGAACGTCGACGACACCGATATCCGGCATTTCCTCGCGCAGCGTCTGCTTCTGGGTTCCGGTAAGCGACAGCACGCGAATGGGTGTGAACGTGGCGATATCGAGCGATGAACCGTCGAGTTTGTCGCCGACCCCCGATTTCACATACCCGCTCAGCCGGTTGTCCTTGATCGCGCTGACGATGTCGCTAGT
>CAZHBN010000283.1:0-5172 GCA_964530405.1 uncultured Ectothiorhodospiraceae bacterium | reverse complement strand
GTGACACGGCAGTCCGGGAGCGGCAGTGGGATTCCTGCTTCACCATGGATTTCTCCTATCTCCACGGCGGTAGTGTTCGCCAGTCCGCGCGCTCGCGCTACCGCCAGTGGATGACCCACAAGCTCGCCACCTGGGTCGCGCAGTTCGGCACCTCGGGATGTGTCGGCTGCGGCCGCTGCATTACCTGGTGTCCGGTGGGAATCGACATTACCGAGGAGGTTCGCGCGATCCAGGCGAGCGATTCGGGCGAGGGCGGGCCATGAGCGGCGTGGAACGACTGCTGCGCGAGCATCCGCTGTTCCGCGGCCTGGATCCGGCGTTCCTCGACCTGGTATGCGGTTGCGCACGCAACACGCGTTTCGAAAGCGGGGAATACCTGCGCCGCGAAGGGGATGACGCGGACACGCTCTACCTCATCCGCCACGGCCTGGTGGCCCTGGAGATCAACGCCCCCACCCGCGGGCCGATACGCTTTCAGACCCTCGGGGACGGTGAACTGGTGGGTGTCTCGTGGCTGGTGCCGCCGTACCGCTGGATGTACGACGCGCGTGCGGTGGAGCGTACCCGTACGATCGCGCTGGATGCCCGCTGCCTGCGCGGCAAGTGCGACGCCGATCCGGCCCTTGGCTACGAGGTGCTCAAGCGCCTGTTGCCGCCCCTGGTGTCACGGCTGCACGCGACCCGCATGCAGGTGCTCGACGTCTATGGAACCCCGGAGTGACGCAACCGCCCCACGTGGCCGTGACGATCCCATGCGGCCGGTTCCGGTGCGTGTCGTCTCGCGCCGGCAGGAGGCACCGCAGACGTGGACCCTGGAGCTGGCAGCGCACGATGCTACCGCCGTGGCGTTCGCACCCGGGCAGTTCAACATGCTCTATGCCTTCGGCGTGGGCGAGATCCCGATCAGCGTCAGCGGCGACCCGGACACCCCCCGGCGCTGGACGCATACCGTCCGGGCCGTCGGCCCCGTTTCCCGGGCGATCGTAGCTGCCCGCCCGGGGCAGACCCTGGGCCTTCGGGGGCCCTTTGGCAACGGCTGGCCGTTGCAGGCGGGTACCGGCGGCGATCTGCTGGTGGTCTCGGGCGGGCTGGGGCTGGCCCCGCTGCGGCCCATGCTCTACCACGTACTGCACCGCCGCCGGGATTTCCGCCGCATCACGCTGATCCACGGCGCCCGCAGCCCCGCGGATCTGCTGTTCCGCCGCGAACTGCAGCACTGGCAGCAGCGCAGACACATGGATGTGCGCATCACGGTGGACCACGCCGGTGGCGAGTGGCGCGGCCGGGTGGGCGTGGTGACCGATGCGCTGGCGTCGGTGACGTTCGATCCCGCATCGGTAGTCGCGCTGATCTGCGGCCCGGAACTGATGATGCGCTTCACCGTTGCGGCGCTGCAGGCGCTGGGGGTCGGTGACGCGGCGATGCATGTATCACTGGAGCGCAATATGAAGTGTGCCATCGGTCATTGCGGTCACTGCCAGCTCGGTCCGGAGCTGGTCTGCCGCGACGGCCCGGTGCTACCGGTGGCACGCCTGCGCGGTGTCTTCGGCCGGGAGGCGCTGTGACATGAGCCGATCGCGCCGCAAACCGCGCCTCGCCGTGTGGAAGTTCGCCTCCTGCGACGGTTGCCAGCTCTCGCTGCTGGACTGCGAGGACGAGCTCATGACCGTCGCGGAGACGGTGGACATCGCCTACTTCCAGGAAGCCACACGCGGGCGTATCCGCGGCGTCTACGATCTCTCCCTGGTGGAAGGGTCGATCACCACCGCCCACGATGCCGAGCGCATCCGTGACGTCCGCCAGCGCTCACGGACGCTGGTCACCATCGGTGCATGCGCCACCGCCGGCGGCATTCAGGCGCTGCGCAACTTCGCCGATGTGGCGGGGTTCGTCGCCGCGGTCTACGCACGGCCCGAGTACATCGCCACACTGGCGCACTCCACCGCCATCGCCGAGCACGTACCCGTGGACTTCGAGCTGCGGGGCTGCCCAGTGGACAAGCGGCAGCTACTGGAGGTCATCGCCGCCTTCACGGCCGGCCGCCGCCCCGCCGTGCGAAGTCACAGCGTGTGTATCGAATGCAAGCGGCGGGGCAACGTCTGTGTCATGACCGCCCACGGCACGCCGTGCCTGGGCCCCGTCACCCATGCCGGATGCGGTGCCCTGTGCCCCACGTATCACCGCGGCTGCTATGGCTGCTTCGGCCCCATGGAATCACCTAATGCCGCCGCGCTCAGCGAATGGCTCGACGGCCTTGGCGTGGATCGCACGAACCTGTGCCGGGTGTACCGCACGTTCAACGCCAACGCCGACGCCTTCCGCGAGGAGAGCGAACGCCATGAGCCGTAAGACGATCAGAGTCGGCTACCTTGCCCGCGTCGAGGGCGAAGGGGCGCTGGAAGTGCGGATCGACGGCGGTACCGTTCGCAAGGCGGAGCTGCGGATCTTCGAGCCGCCGCGGCTGTTCGAGGCGCTGCTACGGGGGCGCGATTTCAGCGAGGCGCCGGATATCACCGCGCGCATCTGCGGCATCTGCCCGGTCGCTTACCAGATGAGTGCCGTGCATGCGATGGAAAGCGCCCTGGGCGTGGAAGTGGACGGGCCGCTGAGGGCGTTGCGGCGGCTGCTTTACTGCGGCGAATGGATCGAAAGCCACGCATTGCACATCCATCTGCTGCACGCCCCGGACTTTCTCGGCTACGACGGTTTCACGGCGATGGCCCGGGACATGCCCGACACGGTGCGCCGCGGGCTGGCGCTGAAGCAGGTGGGCAACCGGGTGATGGCGCTTCTCGGGGGCCGCGAAATCCACCCCGTCAACGTCCGCGTGGGCGGCTTCTACCGTACGCCGGCGCGTGCCGAGCTGCAGGCGCTCGTACCGGCGCTGGAGCGCGCCAGAGACGCGGCGCTGGAGACCGTGCGCTGGACCGCCGGGTTCGATTTCCCGGACTGCGAACGCGACTACGAGCTGGTGGCGCTGCGCCACCCGGGCGAGTATCCGCTCAACGCGGGGCGCATCGTCTCCAGCCGCGGCCTGGACATTCCGGTAACGGCCTACAACCGGCACTTCGTGGAATCGCAGGTGAAGCGTTCCACGGCGCTGCACGCCCGGCTGCGCGAGCGCAGCCACTACCTGGTGGGGCCACTGGCGCGTTACGGGCTCAACCACGACCGGCTCTCGCCGGTGGCGCAACAGGCAGCGGCGGAAGCGGGCCTGGGGCCGGTCTGCCGCAATCCCTTCCAGAGCATCATCGTACGTGGGGTGGAGGTCGTCTACGCCTGTGACGAGGCACTGCGGCTGATCGCGGACTATGAGCCGCCGCCACGACCGGCCATCACCGTCACGCCAGCCGCCGGCGAAGGCCATGCCGCCACGGAGGCCCCCCGGGGGCTGCTGTTTCATCGCTACCGGCTGGCGCCGGACGGCAGCATCGAGGAAGCCCAGATCGTGCCGCCCACGGCACAGAACCAGCCCACCATCGAAGCCGACCTGAAGGAGCTCCTCGGCGGTTGGCTGGGGTTGCCCCATGACGAGCTGCGTGCACGCTGTGAGAGCACGATCCGGAATTTCGATCCGTGCATCTCCTGCGCCACGCATTTCCTCGACCTGCGGGTCCACCATGACTGACCGCCGCCCGTGGCTGCTGCTCGGCGTGGGCAACCGTGACCGCGGCGATGACGCGGTTGGCCCCATCGTCGCCGAACGCCTGCGCCGCCTTGTGCCGGGGAGCGTGAGCGTACACGAGTGCAGCGGCGAGGCGGCCACGCTGGTGGAGCGACTCGCCGGCGCGTATGCGGCATACATCGTGGACGCAGCCGTCTCCGGGACTGCCGCCATTGGCACAGTGCGGCGGTTCGATGCTCACGCGACGCCGCTGCCACCACTGGCCACCGGCGTATCCACCCACGGCCTCGGTCTGGCCGACGCCCTGGCGCTGGCACAGTCGCTGGGGCACATGCCTGGCGTGTGCGTCGTTCACGTTGTGGAGGCGCGGGACTTCTCCCCCGGGGCCGCACTATCGCCGCCCGTCCTCCAGGCGGTGGAGGCCTGGTCGTAGGGATTCTCGACGAGATCACCAAGGCCATGTCCGAGCAGATGGGAGGAAACCGCCGTGGCACAGCGACTGACCGGCGCCCAGGTTGATGCGCTGAAACACCAGCTCCGAGAAAGATTCGACCGCCTGCGCGAGGAGATCCACGCGGCGCTCGTACAGTCGGATCAGGAGCACTACCAGGACCTCGTCGGGCAGGTCCACGACCCCGGGGAAGAATCGGTGGCGGACCTGCTCGTGGACATCGGGCTCGCCGACATCGATCGCCACATTGCCGAGATCCGCGACATCGAGGCGGCGCTGGCGCGCATGCAGGTCGGCGCCTACGGCGTGTGCAGTGACTGCGGTCATGCGATTCCGCTGGAACGCCTGCAGGCGTTCCCCACCGCGAAACGCTGCCGTCGATGCCAGGGTGACCATGAGCGGCGGCAGGGGACGCAACACCGTCCCGGGCTCTGAGCGCTGGTGGCTGTCGAGCTAGTTATCGCATGGGCGCCCCGGTGCCTGCAGGCAGGCGATCACCTCGGTGTCGGAGACTTGGCCGAAGTCGAGGAAGTGCTGGCCTACGGCGAAGAAAGGCGAGGGGGTGCTCACGCACACGAGCTCATCGGCAATGGTGTCGAGCCGCCTGACCACGCCGGCCGGCGCCACTCCCAGCGCGGCGATCAGCCGCCGGGGGTGGCGCCGGCGCAGGGTGGTGAGCGCCGCTTCCATGGTCGCCCCCGTGGCGCTGCCGTCGTCGACCACGATCACGACCCGGTCCGCCGGATCGATCGGCGGCCGCACCGGCGTGTACTGCCGGCGCCGCTGGCGCAGCACCGCGAGCTGGTCGTCGATCTCCTCGCGGATGCGCTGTGGATAACGGCGCTCCCAGGTGTCGTCGCGGAGTTGCACGGTGCCGTCCTCGCTGACCGCACCGATCGCGTACTCCGGGTTGCCGGGCGCACCGATCTTGTGGACCAGTACCACGTCCAGATCGCCGTGCAGGGCCTCGGCGATGACCCGCCCCATGGGTACGCCGCCACGCGGAATCGCCAGGATCAGGGGGGACTGGCCGTCGACGTGTCGCAGTCGCTCGGCCATCTGCCGTGCGGCATCAAGGCGGTCACGGAACATGGCA